>CAYRBM010000021.1:0-42276 GCA_964422425.1 uncultured Odoribacter sp. | reverse complement strand
CTGATGCGTAAAGCAGGGCAGAATAATTTTGCCAAGCGTCCCCGTAATTTCGATCGTGTCGGCAAACAACGAACGATCGGTTACAAAACACCAGCTTCCGGTTCCTACCACGCCGTTTCCAAAACGGAAAGTGCCGGTTACGGTATCTTCTGCTTTGTAATAACCCGCCTGATTGACGGCAATTCCATGCACATCGATGATCGGTCCAAACAGGAAATCGAGGTAATCCAACTGATGAGAGGCCAGATCGAAGAAATGACCTGCCCCGGCAATTTCTGGATTCACGTGCCAGGAGTGCTTTTCCGCGGGCAAATCCTTTTCGTTGGCCGCTTTATGCAGTTTGATATGAACGGTTAATGGTTTACCAATTGTTCCGTTATCTATCAGCTCTTTCACTTTCAGAAAAGCAGGAAGTGTGCGGCGGTAATAAGCCACAAACAGTGGCATCCCGGTTTCTTCCGACACGCGGAGCATTTCCTTGCATTCCTGATAATTGCGAGCCATTGGCTTCTCCACATACACCGGTTTTCCGGCCTTCATAGCCTGAATGGCATACAAAGCATGGGTATTGGGTGGCGTGGCTATGTAAACGGCGTTTACTTCCGGATCGTTGATCAATTGATCGGCATCGGCATACCATTTGGGCACACCGTGGCGTTTGGCATAATCTTCTGCCAGAGCTGCATTGCGGCGCATAACGGCAACTAAACTAGAATGTTCCACCTTGTTAAACGCCGGACCGCTCTTCAGTTCCGTTACATTCCCGCAACCGATAATGCCCCAGTTTACTTCCTGAATTTTAATCATCCTGATGTAATTAGCGATCAACGATTAATGATTTTTGATTAACGATTTTGTTTGAGATTTGCAAATCGCTAATCTTCAATCTCTAATCGTTAATCAATACTTAAACCGATCTTTGAACGCCCACAGTCCCAGCGCCGGATTGGAAATATAGAAAATCTCCTCGCCATCGGGCATCGTGTTGTATCCATCGCGTAATTTGGCCGGATCGTATTTGGCGGTCACTTCGTCAATATCGGCGTATTTAAAACCAACACTTTCGATTTCAGTCTGAGACAGGTTTCCTGCACCTTTCCCTGGGCAATAGGTGATGCTAAAACGTCCTTCTGAAGAGCCGTGAATGAGGTGGGCCGCGGCGCTTAGGTTGTTGCGCAGCTCCTCGTTTTCGTCGCAGGCTTTCAGTGTGGCAGGTGTGCCGAAATAGCCGTATTTACGGATCAATCGGTCGATTTCCTTGTCCTCGCCAAATTCTTTCAGGGCCGGAGCAAGAACGATCAGTTCACCATTATCGTCGATGGCCATGCGGGTTCGGTAGATCGATTTATTGCCCAGCCAGGTGCTCTTGAACTCAGTTGGATCGAGGTAAACCACCACTTTTTTCAAAGGTTTGTCGAGCATCTCGAAGTTCACCTGCAAAGCCAGTTTGGCTGCTTTATCGAATACCTCAAAGTCGTCGCCGATATATAGGCCGCGGGTTTTGATTTTGCCATCGGTTTTATCCAGACCAACCACCGTTTGCACATAAACAATTGGCAGATTATTGGTGAAATTTTCCGAAGCGTAATTGAAAATGCGGCGCACCGGTGTATCGGCGTGACCCATCATTTTTTCCATTCCATAGGCAGCGCCCACAAAATGGCTTTTGTTGATGCCTTCCACACCACCGGTTCCAACAAAAATATTCTTGTTGTAATTAGCCATGCCAACCACTTCGTGAGGAACAACCTGCCCGATAGAAAGAATCAGGTCGAAATTGCCTTCAAGCAGCAATTTGTTTACCTGCGCAGGCCACGGAAATTCAACCGCACCTTTCGAAACTTCCTTCACAAATTCGGCAGGAACAGTGCCAACAGTCACCACATCGTTGCGCCAATCGTGTTCGCGGATAAGTGAAGCAGGCATGGAACCAAACATGTGCGCAATTTGATGGGCAGTCATTGGGGAGTGAGTTCCTAATGCCGGAAGCACATCGGTGAGTGCGGCACCGTAATATTGCCAGGTCATTTCAGTCAGTTCTCCTGCGCGACTAGGCAAACGCGTATAATCTGGCGGAATAGCCAGCACTTTTGTTTTTCGGCCCATTTTCTCCAATGCTTCATAAAGACCTTTTTTTAGCTCTTCAGCAGAGAGTTCGAATTCTGTTGATCCTATTTCATAATACAACATAGCCAAATAATTTAAATTTTATTGGCATGTCCGTTGGCTAAAGCCGAACGGCAAAGAATAAGGTGCAAATGAAGAGCAAAGCATTATCCTTTGCCGTCACATTCATGTGACGGACATGAAAATCCTATCTTTTCACCCTTGCGTTTCCGCCCCAGATGCTCCAAACCATGTCTTCGTCTGCTGGTTGGGCATAGTCGGTGAGGAACGTGGTAGCCAGTGCGCCGGTTGCCCAGCCAAATTGTGGCCATTTTTCGGGTTCCCAGCCTTTCAGGATAGCGTAAAGTAAACCGCCCACGAAGCCGTCGCCACCGCCAATGCGGTCGAGTACGCCAATTTTGCGCGGTTCAATCACGTGCCAGTTTTCGCCTTCGAGCATAATGGCGCCCCAAAGGTGTTCGTTGGCGCTGATAACCTGGCGCAATGTAGTTGCAAATACCGATGCATTCGGAAAAGCAGCTTTTACGCGGCCAATCATGCCTTTGAAGCCTTCAATTTCGGCTTCAATACCTTTACCTCCGGCTTCAGGTCCTTCAATGCCCAGACAAAGCTGGAAGTCTTCTTCGTTACCAATCAGTATATCGGCCACCGAAGCAATTTCAGTAAAGTTGGCACGCAATTCAGCTTCGCGGCCTTTCCAGAATGATGCACGGTAATTCAGATCGAAAGCAATGCGGGTACCATATTTCTTGGCGGCACGGGCAATTTCGAGACAGAAGGTGCTGGTATCTTTTGACAGTGCTCCAATTAATCCAGATAGATGCACGATTTGAACACCTTCCTGACCAAAAATGCGGTCGAGGTCGAAATCTTTCACATTCAGCGTGCGGCCAACTTCGCCGGCGCGATCGTTTTGTACACGCGGTCCGCGGGTTCCAAAGCCGCTATCGGCAATGTTGAACTGGTGACGGTAACCCCAGGGGTCGCCTTGAGCTACTTCCGGCCCTTCGTAATCCATTCCACGGGCACGTAGACTGCTTTTGATGAATGCCGCAATCGGGCTGTCTTTCACAAAAGTGGTGAGTACTTTCACCGGAAGACCGAGTGACGAAGAAATGTTAGCTACATTGGTTTCGGCACTGGTGGCCTGCATTTCGAACAGATTGCTGGTGTGAACCGGCTGTCCGTTTACCGGTGTGATGCGAACGCCCATGCTGGTCGGAACCAACAATGAATATTTACAGTTTTTCTTTAATTCGATGGTCATATGTTTGATTTTTAGATATTTTAAAATTGGTTCCAAGTTTCAAATTTCAAGTTCCAGGTTAACCCCACTTGTAATTTGGAACCTGGAATTTTGAACTTTTTATACCCCTCCAAATGCGCTGTAGCCGCCGTCGACCGGGATAACGATGCCGGTGATGAAGCTCGAAATATCAGAAAGCAGGAAAAGCAAAGCGCCATTTAAATCCTGTGGATCGCCAAATTTGCCCATTGGTGTGTTGTTCACAATTTTTTGTCCGCGGGCAGAGAAGCCGCCGGTTTTCTCGTCCATCACCAAAAAGCGATTTTGGTTGGTGATGAAAAAGCCCGGAGCAATGGCATTCACACGGATTCCCACTTTAGCCAAATGAACGGCCAGCCATTCAGTAAAATTGTTGATCGAAGCTTTTGCTGCAGAGTAAGCAGGAATTTTAGTCAGTGGTTTGTACGAATTCATCGAAGAGATGTTCAGCACCACACCTTTTTTAGCTTTCAGCATGTCGAGCGTGAAAACCATGGTTGGCAGCAAAGTTCCCTTGAAATTCAAGGCAAATACTTTATCAAAACCGTCCATTTCCAGTCCGTAAAATGTATCTTCCAGATGATCGATGCTGTTGTCGTCCATTTGCTCCACTTTGGTGGTTGCGGTTGGGTGGTTTCCTCCGGCACCGTTGATCAGGATTTCGATTGGACCCAATTTTTCGTTGATCTCTTCTTTCGCTTTTTGCAGCGAGGCTTTGTCGAGTACATTGGCTTCAACGCCAATGATTATTGCTCCCGATTCTGCAGCTACTTCTGCAGCCACTTTGTCGGCCACTTCCTTGTTGATGTCGGCAATGGCAATCTTCACACCAACCGAAGCCAGCGCTTTTACCATTTCAACGCCCAAAACGCCTGCGCCTCCGGTAATCACGCACACTTTTCCGGATAAATCTTCAAAACTTATTGGTTTCATTTTTATCGAGTTTAGTTATTTATAATAGTCGAGGTTTTCTTTCGTAATAATATCAATCGAAGTGTAGTTTTCAGAGTTGACTTCCTTTCGGAGAATCAAATGATCAAATAGTGTTAAAATAGCTCTGTAGCCTTGTTCTTCAGGTCTTTGGCAAATCAGAAAATCAACAATTCCCTTATTCAGGAACTCAATGTTTTCACGGATTAAATCATGTCCGATTACCCTGATTCCTTGATTATTTATTTGTTCAAGCAAGCGCCCGAGGTAATAAACCTGTGAGTTGGTCACGAAAATACCTTTGATCTGTTCATTGGATCTTAATTGTTCGACGATACGTTGTTGACAAACCAATTCGTTTGGGTCAGCAATTTCAAGAGTAATCAGGTTTTTTCCTGATGTTTTTTTGCTGAAATATTCGTAAAACCCTTTTTCCCGTTGGACCAGGTGATTCATGTTATCGAGTTCCTTGGCAAAATGCAAAATCAAAATCGACGCATTTTCTGGAATACTGTAGTCAAGCAATTTCGCGGCTAATGTGCCTGAGCGGAACGAATCCTGTCCGATATAGCTTAGCTTATCGCTGTCTTTAATGTTTGAATCGATGAAAACATAGGGTATATCACGTTTTTTCAATTCCGAAATGAATTCTTTCGACTCGCGTGAGAAAAACGGGGCCAACACAACACCCTCAGGATTGCTATCCAAAATAAGGTTAGCTTCGTGAGTAAAAGTTTCCGGGTCAGACTGTTTGAACAGGTGGATATTGATATTCACGCCGTATTGCTGAATTTCCTGAAAAGCCTGCCTCACGCCAATCATTGGCTTATTCCAGTAGGCTTCGTGCGAAATAGGTTCAGGAAAAAGCAAGGCAAACGAAAAAGTCTTCTTCGAAGCCAGCGTGCTGGCCAGAATGTTAGGCTGGTATTCCAATTCCTGAATAATCTGAAGGATTTTATCGCGGGTAGCTTTTGAAACCTCACCGCGGTTGTGAATAACCCTGTCAACGGTCCCAATGGAAACGTTGGCCTTTAGTGCGATATCCTTTATTCGTGTGCGATTAATTGCTTTGATAGTGCTTCAGTTTTAATGTGAATTTGAATGACACGAACAAAACTAAATAAAAATTTCCAAGTGTCGTGTTCGTACACGGAAAAACTATTTTATAACATCTTTGGTCTTTTTTCGTTTGACTTCATTGGAAAAACGGGATATTGTGCCTATTTTCGTGTTCGTACACGGAAAGTGTGTTTAAAATTTTATTGGCCAGTAAATAAATAAGATATGCAACTAGGAAAATACAGTATCGGAATTGGTGACCGTTTTTCTCACCAGGGAGTTGCCCAGCTTAGGGCAATCGTGAAAGCTAATCAGGCAGGAGTCGATGTTAGTCCGGTTTGGAATAAGTCAAACCGCGAACATACCTATGTGCATTCGCACCCTGCCGATGTTCGCCAGGAGGCTGATGCAGCAGTAGCACAACTCGGTTACGCCGGCAAATATTTTGTTGATGCCGATCACATCAACCTGAAAACTGTTGCCCCGTTTGTTGAAACGGCCGATTTTTTTACGTTAGATGTTGCTTCGTATATTGGCAAGGAAAGTCCGTACGAAGATGTTCATAATTTTATGGATTCTTGCAGCAAATATCTTGGAGATCTGGTTATTCCGGGAATCGATCATCCGTTTCATATAACTCCTGAGTTGCTCGAGAAAATAGCAGGTAAATTCCTCGCTGCTACCAATCATGCTTCCGAAATTTATAATTATCTCTATGCCAACAAAGGTGAAGGTAATTTTGTGACCGAAGTATCAATGGATGAAGTCGAGATTCCGCAAACTCCTGTCGATCTGTTTTTTATCCTGAAAATGCTGGCAGATAAGGGCGTTCCGGCGCAGACCATTGCACCGAAATTTACCGGACGATTCAATAAAGGCGTTGATTACACCGGCGATGTAGCTCAGTTTGCCAAAGAATTTGAAGAAGATGTTTTGGTGATTGATTTTGCGGTGAAAGAATTCGGGCTTCCGGAAGAGTTGAAATTAAGCGTTCACTCCGGAAGTGATAAATTCTCGATTTATCCGGTAATGGCCGAAATTATTAAGAAATACGATAAAGGTATTCATGTTAAAACTGCCGGAACAACCTGGCTTGAAGAAGTTATCGGCTTGGCATTGGCTGGTGGAAAGGCGTTGGACGCCGCAAAGCACATCTATATTGAAGCACTGGGACGTAAGGATGAGCTTTGTGCTTCGTATGCCGACGTAATTGACATTGCGACCGAGAAACTGCCTTCGGCTCATGAAGTCTCAGGCTGGAGTGGCGAGAAATTTGCCAACACCCTTCGCCATATTCCGGGGCACCCCGATTACAATCCAAATTTCCGTCAATTAATTCATGTTGGCTATAAAGTTGCCGCCGAAATGGGAAAAACTTATACCGATTTATTGAAGAAACATGCTGACGTGGTCGGCGCCTGTGTAGAAGAAAATATCTACGACCGCCATCTCAAACGACTTTTTAATCTTTAATAAAGTTTGGAGGGCATAAATTTTTCAACTCCAAACTCCAGGCACTTTAGTTCAGTCTAGTCACTTTAAATTCAAAATCAACCCAATATGAAACCTTTTATGGATGAAAACTTTCTGTTGCAAACGGAGACTGCACAGAAACTGTATCACGAACATGCGGCAAAAATGCCCATCTTCGATTATCATTGTCATATCAACCCGAAAGATATAGCCGAAGACCGTCGATTTAACACCATTACTGAAATTTGGTTGGCAGGCGACCATTACAAATGGCGCGGAATGCGCACCAATGGCGTTGATGAACGTTTTTGTACCGGTGATGCCAGCGATTGGGAAAAGTTCGAAAAATGGGCCGAAACAGTTCCGCACACCCTGCGCAATCCATTGTTTCACTGGACACATCTCGAACTCAAGAAATTCTTCGGAATCAATGAAGTATTGAGTCCGAAAAATGCACGTCAGATTTACGACGCCTGCAATGCCAAATTGCAGACTCCGGAATACAGTTGCCGCGGTATTATTCGCATGGCCAATGTTCACACCATTTGTACCACCGACGATCCGGTTGATTCATTGGAGTATCATCGCCAAATTAAGGAGTCAGGATTTGAAGTTGCAGTGCTTCCGGCTTGGCGTCCCGATAAAGCAATGGCTGTAGAACAACCAATTTCCTACAACCAGTACATCAATCAGTTGGCTAGTGTTGCCGGAATGGAAATCAATACATTCAGCGATTTAATGACTGCGCTGGATAAACGTCATCAGTTCTTCCACGAAAACGGTTGTCGTTTATCTGATCATGGATTGGATACTGCATTTGCCGAAGACTATACCCGCGACGAGATTGATGCCTTATTTATTAAGGTTAGAGTAGGATACCGCCTGACTACCCGCGAGATTCTGAAGTTCAAATCATGTATGCTTTACGAATTTGGGGTAATGGATCATTCGCGTGGATGGGCGCAGCAATTCCATATCGGAGCTTTGCGGAACAACAATACCCGTTTGTTTAATAAGTTGGGTCCTGATACCGGATTCGACTCTATTGGCGACAAACCGGTGGCAGAACCACTTTCGAAATTACTCAATCGGCTCGATACCGAAGATAAGTTGTGCAAAACGGTATTGTATAACCTGAACCCTGCCGACAACGAATTGTATGCCACCATGATCGGAAACTTTCAGGATGGAAGTGTGCCCGGGAAAATGCAATATGGCTCCGGATGGTGGTTTCTCGATCAGAAAGATGGCATGGAAAAGCAGATCAACGCTTTGTCGAATCTCGGTTTGCTCAGCCGTTTTGTCGGGATGTTAACCGATTCCAGAAGCTTCCTTTCGTACACCCGTCACGAATATTTTCGTCGTACGCTTTGCAATATTCTGGGTAATGATGTCGAAAATGGTGAAATTCCGAACGACATGGAATTGTTGGGACAAATGGTTGAAAATATATGCTTTAACAACGCAAAAAACTATTTCAATTTCTAGGAGTTTAGTCGTTTTTCCCGCCTTTTGGTACGAACAGAACTTGGAGAAGCAGATAAAAATAGTAGATTTGCAATCGATTGCATAACCCGTAAAATTTAGATAGAAATGAAAGTAGTTACTTTTGGTGAGATCATGTTGCGCCTGGCCACTCCGGGCTATTTACGCTTCAGTCAAACAAATACGTTGAATGCCACGTTTGGTGGTGGCGAAGCTAATGTGGCCGTTTCGCTGGCCAATTTTGGTATTCCGGTTGACTTTGTGACCCGCTTACCTAAAAACGACATTGCTCAGTCGTGCGTGATGGACCTAAAAAAATATGGAGTTGGAGTTGACCAGATTGTGTATGGTGGCGACCGTATAGGGATTTATTTCCTCGAAACTGGAGCCGTAAGCCGTGGTAGTAAAGTGGTTTACGATCGCGCTCATTCTGCCATTGCCGAAATTAAATCAGGAATGATTGTCTGGGACAAAGTATTTGAAGGTGTCAACTGGTTTCACTGGACCGGAATTACTCCGGCGATTTCACAAGGTGCGGCCGATGTTTGCGCTGAAGCTATCCAGAAAGCCAACGAGAAAGGAATTACAGTATCGTGTGACTTGAATTTCAGGAAAAACCTCTGGAAATATGGTAAGAAAGCCAGCGAGGTGATGCCTGCTTTGGTTGCCGGAACCGATGTGGTTTTGGGTAACGAGGAAGATGCAGAAATGGTGTTGGGAATTAAACCTGAAGGTGTCGACGTAACCGGCGGACATGTTGAAGCCGCAGCTTATGAATCTGTTTCAAAACAGATTATGGCTAAATTTCCACGTTGTAAAAAAGTAATTACTACCTTACGTGGGTCAATCAATGCGAATCACAACAGTTGGTCGGGCGTACTTTGGGACGGTAAAACCTTGTTTGAGGCACCAACTTACCAAATTACCGACATTGTTGACCGTGTTGGCGGAGGCGACTCGTTTATGGGAGGTTTAATTTATGGCCTGCTCACTTATACCGACAATGATCAGAAAGCCTTAAATTTTGCCGTTGCTGCATCGTGCCTGAAACACACCATTTACGGCGACTACAATCAGGTTACCGTTGACGAAGTTGAAAAACTGATGGGTGGCGATGCCTCAGGACGCGTTGCAAGGTAAATTCAAAATGAAAAATTTTAAATGAAAAATTGAAAAGCTTCCTGTTTATGGATGTTGATTTAGCTGAAAGATTGTTTTTGTTCGCTGTTAGCGTTATTAAATTTTTAAGACGTTTACCAAACGAACCTGAATTCAATAATATTAGATATCAGCTTTCAAGGTCATCATCTTCATCTGGAGCAAATTATGAAGAAGCTCAGGCAGCATATTCTAAAGCAGATTTTTTATTTAAAATTGATATTTCTTTGAAAGAAATGAGGGAGAGTAACTATTGGCTGAGGTTGATAAGTGCGACAATAACTTTCGAAGAAACTACAAACCAGGAACTAGATAGGTTAAAAAAAGAATCTTCTGAATTGAAAAATATTTTAGGAAAAATTGCGTCTTCGACCAGAAGTAGCATGTAATCAACGGTTTGAAGATGGAAATTTTTTAATTTTTAATTTAAAATTTTAAATTCCCAAATGGCTCGTTTTACAAGAATAGAAGTAGCATTAAAAATGAAAGAAACCGGAATGGTTCCGGTATTCTACCATAAAGACGCCAATGTATGCAAACAGGTGGTGAAAGCCTGTTACGATGGTGGCGTTCGTGTTTTTGAATTTACCAACCGGGGAGAATTTGCTCATGAGGTTTTTGCTGAAATCTCGAAATGGGCGGCTAAAGAAGCACCAGAGATGATCATGGGAGTTGGTTCGGTGATCGATAGTGCAACCGCAGCTTTGTATATTCAGTTGGGGGCAAATTTCATCGTTTCGCCTCTGATTGATGAGCAGACAGCATTGATTTGCAACCGCCGTAAGATTGCCTGGAGTCCGGGTTGTGGTTCGGTTACCGAAATTAATCGTGCCCACGAACTGGGTGCCGAGGTAGTGAAAGTATTCCCCGGCTCGTCGGTGGGCGGACCTGATTTTGTTTCAGGAGTAAAAGGACCGATGCCCTGGGCCAGTATTATGCCAACCGGCGGTGTTTCTCCGGATGAAGCCAACCTGAAAGGATGGTTCAAAGCTGGCGTTCATTGCGTGGGAATGGGCTCACAGTTGTTCCCGAAAGATGTCATCGAGTCAGGTAATTACACGGTGATAACCGAAAAGTGTAGTGAGGCTTTGGCAATCATTCAAAAGCTTAGATCAAACTAAAATACTTAACAACTAAAACTAAATAAATGAACCAAATTAATCAATCCATTGGAGGATACAGGTGGCGAATATGTGCACTTGTCTTTTTTGCAACTACCATTAATTATCTCGACAGGCAGGTTATCAGCTTATTGAAACCGTATCTGGAAGAAGGCGGTGTTTTTGGTACTGACCCATCACATTATGAATCAATTTACGCCAATTTGGTAATAGCATTTCAGATTGCCTATGCATCGGGTATGCTTCTGGTTGGAGGTATCATTGATAAATTCGGAACCAAAAAAGGATATGCAGCTGCATTGCTGGGCTGGAGTATTGCTGCCATCGGCCATGCTTTTGCCAAAACTCCGTTTGGTTTTGGAGTTGCCCGTGCTGCATTGGGAGTTCCTGAAGCTGGCAACTTTCCGGCGGCGATCAAAACAACAGCCGAATGGTTTCCTAAAAAAGAACGTGCACTGGCAACAGGTATTTTCAATTCAGGAACTAACGTAGGTGCGATTATCGCTCCGATGGTTGTTCCATTGATTGCAGTGACGATGGGTTGGCAAATGGCGTTTATTATTACCGGGGCTATTGGTTTGATCTGGCTGTTTTTCTGGCAGGTTATTTACGATTCTCCGGAGAAAAAATTGGCTAAAGGAAGACTAACACAGGCCGAATATGATCACATTATGAGCGACAAGGAAGAGACTGTTGCTGCTGATGGTTCTGAACTCAAAAAAATTAGCTGGTTTAAATTGTTGACCTACCGGCAAACCTGGGCATTTTTCCTTGGAAAATTGCTGACCGACCCGATTTGGTGGTTCTTCCTGTTCTGGTTGCCTGCCTTCCTGAAAGAACAATATGGATTGACCGGAACTCAGGTTAGTTTACCGATTGCTCTGGTTTATTGTATGACGACCGTTGGAAGTATTTTCGGAGGCTGGTTACCCAAACGTTTTATGGAAAAGGGAATGGATGCTAACAAAGCACGTAAAACAGCTATGTTTATCTACGCCCTGTTCCCACTGACTGTTCTTTCAGCACAATACATGGGTGGTTTTAACATGTGGTATGCAGTCATTATTATCGGTATTGCTGCTTCTGCTCACCAGGCTTGGTCGGCTAATATTTTTACCACCGTATCTGATATGTTCCCGAAACGTGCTGTTGCATCGGTAACTGGGATTGGCGGTATGGCTGGTGCGTTGGGCGGAATCTTCATTGCCAAGGCTGCCGGTTTATTGTTCGACCATTATAAAGCATTGGGCGACATCAAAATCGGTTATGGAATCATGTTTATGATCTGTGCTTCAGCATATATTATCGCCTGGTTTGTGATGCATGCTTTGGTGCCGAAATTTAAAAAGATTGATTTGGAATAATACAGATAAGTTTCAAATATGAAAAGCAGGTCGCAATGGCCTGCTTTTTTGTTTTATACTGTCTTGAGTGGTCAACTTTTCAGGAAAATAATTGTTGAATTTCGCGAAACTTGATTTAATTTTAGAGAAACTTCAGACTTAATAACTCAGACTATGCCAATGAAATTTTTGGATCATTTCGATCATTCGGAACGCAAACAGGACAAGGAGCATTTTTTGCATTTGATTCAAATCGCCAATGCCGACGGAAAAATTGATGAGGCTGAAATAAAGATGCTTTACCGCATGGGAAATAAACTGGGACTTACCCAAACTGAAATTGATGATTTGGTCAAAAGTGCCGGACAATCCGCTTACATTCCGCCTTACGAATTATCGAAGCGTTTTGAGCAGCTTTACGACGTGATTAAAATGGTTTATGCTGATGGTGAAATCGACGATAAAGAAATGAAGTTGGCTGAGGCATTGGCCGTAAAGTCGGGTTTTGCCGACGAAGATCTCCCCGTACTTTTATCGGTTTTGGTGGATGGAATTAAAAATGGAGAAGACGAAGAAGATTTGTTCGTTCGCTACAAGAAAAAACGAATGGGCAAATAGTTAACTAAGCCCCGCTAGTGCCTTCACATTTGTCCAAACGCCTTCATCAACCGGAATTCCAAGTTCCAGATTTTCCATGCGCGTTTTTAGCGACTGTTCTCCCGGGTAATAAATCTCGCTGACGTTCTCGGCTTTTTCCGAAATTTTTATTTGCTGAATGGTTTGCTGAATGGCATTTTCGACAAAAGTGGCCGAATTGAATTTCAGCGGGTCGATGGCAATAAAGATTTGACAGCACCGGCCACAACTTCCGAGCCCCGAACGATCGATTTCAGCGGTTACCATACCTCCTGAAAGCAGTGCCGAAAACAAGTCGAGCAAAACAGCAAATCCTGAGCCTTTCCAGTAGCCCATCGGAAGAATACGCCGGGTTTGCTCAATTTCTCCCGGGATATCCGTTAGGGTGCCTTCGTTGTCAAAACCTCCGGGGTAGGGTAGGTTTTGGTTTTTCAGGCGGGTGGTTTGAAGCTTTCCGTAGGAATATTGCGACATGGCCATATCGAGCACAACATGACCTTCCTTGCGTGGAATAGCCATGATAAACGGGTTGTTTCCGATGGCTTCCGATTTTCCGCCCCACGCAGGCATACACGATTCGGTGTTGGTCCAGCAGATGGCCATAAAACCTTTTTCAGCAGCCTGCAATCCATAGGTTCCGCCCCGCATCCAGTGAGTCGTATTGTTCAAACTAACCATTCCTATTCCATAATCGGCTGCCAGCTCGGTAGCGCGGTTCATTGCAAAACGGGCATTCAGAATTCCGGGACCCAGATTACCATTGAAGATTTCGAAATTGCCAATGCTCTTATCGAGCGATGGCTCAGCATGAACATCGACCCAACCTTTGCCAATATAATCGACAAAACGTTCCACGCGATTCAGCCCATGCGAATAAACCCCGTCGCAGCTTGATTCGGTATGAATTTGGGCACAAACATCGGCTTTTTCTTCAGGCATTCCCGCATTCAAAAAAGCCTGTTTGATGGTCGATTTCATTTCTTCAAAAGGAATCCGTGTCATGAGAATATTGTTTAGATTGTTTCAAGATTCTGTTGGGTGTTTGGTCATTAAATTGTCATTCGTTGTCATTTATAGTAAAAATCTCTAATCGATTAATGCCAAAAGTGACGCGAAGCGACTGACTATTAATGACTTTTTTTTACTGTAACTGATCCCTGTTTTCAGCGCTTTTTCACTTTGGAAACCCCTTCCCATGTCATTTTCACAGGTTGAATGGTGCCGTCGGCATTGAAATACATGCGATCGACGCACACCACGCGGTGATCGCGGCCTTTGTTGGGGATAGGCCGGCGGTGGTAGAAAATATACCAATCGTCGGTTCCCGGAATATTTACTACCGAATGATGTCCCGCCCCGGTAGCAATTGCCGGATCGGATTTCAGGACAACATCCAGTTTTTGAAATGGGCCGAATGGCGAATCCGCAATTCCGTAGGCTACTTTGTAGGTGTCGTTGGTCCAGCCACCTTCCGACCACATCAGGTAGTATTTGCCGTTGCGGATGAACATGATCGGGCCTTCTACGTAGCCTTCCGGAGTAATTTCTTTCACCATTTTTCCATCCTGATAAGGAACCAATGCGGTGAAATCGTCTTTCAGTTTGGCGATGTTGCAATGCCCCCATCCTCCGTAAATAATGTAATACTGCCCGTCTATATCCTGAAAAACAAATTGGTCGATGGGTTGTGCCTTGTTGTAAAATTCCTGAATAAGCGGTTTCCCGAGATAATCTTTATACGGACCTTCGGGTTTGGAAGCCACGCCAATGCCGATGCCGCCTATTTTATTTTCTTCGGCTTTATAGCCTTGCCGGAACGGAGCCTGAATGTCGTTGGCCGAAAAGAATAGGAAATACTGCTTGTCTTTTTTGATGATGCAAGGTGCCCACATCGCTTTTTTTGCCCATTTTACAGCCGAAGTATCGATGATGTGCGCGTGTTTTTCCCAGCTAATAAGGTCTTTCGACGAAATGGCATCAAGAAAAACCTGTTCTTCATATTTTGCGGAATAGGTTGGAAACACCCAAAATTTGTTGTCTAGAATGGCGCCTTCAGGATCTGCATACCAGCCTTCCATAATGGGGTTTCCGGAGGTTTTTGGTTTATTCTGGGCGGAACAGATGTTCCAGTTCGCAATAAAAATCAGGGCAAGTGTCAATAGTCTTTTAAGTATCATTGTTCAGTTTTTTAACTGAGGTAAATATATAAAAGTGCGGCCAAACATGCGCCAATTAAGGGACCTACGATTGGAACCCATGAATAGGCCCAATCACTGTTTCGCTTTTCAGGGATAGGCAACAGCGAATGCATGAGTCGCGGGCCAAGATCACGGGCTGGATTAATTGCATAACCGGTTGGACCTCCGAGTGATAATCCAAGCCCCAAAACCACCAGCGCGACCGGTAATGCATTGAGCGACCCCAGCCCGACTTCAGGAGTGGCCATGTAAAGAATGGCCAGAATAAGCACAAAAGTTGCTATGGTTTCAGTCATTACGTTGTGAAAATAGCTTCTGAGGTTCGGAGCCGTGCAAAATACGGCCAGTTTCAGATCGGCATCGTCGGTTGCCTTAAAATGTAAATGATAGGTCAGCCAAACAGCCAATGCACCTACCATCGCTCCAAGTAATTGTGCCAAAATATAAGGCATCACCATTTCGATCGGGAATTTATGTGCCAGTGAAAGTGCAATGGTGACAGCAGGATTTAAATGCGCTCCGCTGTATGGGGCAGCGATCAATACCCCGGAAAATACGCCGATGGCCCAGCCAAACGAGATGACAATCCAGCCACTGTTGTTTCCTTTGGTTTGATGGAGGATCACATTGGCAACAACACCTCCGCCAAATATGATGATAATGGCAGTTCCGATGAGTTCAGCAATAAAAGCGCTCATAGTTGTATATTTAATGTTGATGAATAAACTACTCGTTGTTGTCGGCCCAGGCACGAGAAGCAGTAATGGCGCGATGCCAGCCTTTAATCAGTTTGGATGTGGATTCCTGGTTGAGCTCCGGAACAAAAGTTCTTCCAATTTGCCAGTGCTGATGCAATTCTTCAATGCTGTCCCAATATTTCACGGCCAATCCCGCCAGATATGCTGCGCCCAAAGCGGTAGTCTCCGTGTATTTGGGGCGCACTACTTTCTTTTGCAGCAGATTCGACTGGAACTGCATCAAGTGATTATTAACGGTTGCGCCACCATCCACGCGCAGCTCGCAGATTTCGATTCCGCAGTCGTTTTGCATGGCTTGAAGGACATCGAATGTTTGGTAGGCGATGCTATCGAGTGCGGCATGAGCAATGTTGGCGGCCGTTGTTCCGCGTGTGATGCCGAAAAGTGTTCCGCGGGCATGTTGGTTCCAATGCGGGGCACCCATTCCTGCAAAGGCTGGCACAAAGTAAACTCCGTCGCTGTCTTTAACTTGCGCCGCCAGCTTTTCGATGTCGTCCGATTTTTCAATTACGCCTAATCCATCGCGCAGCCATTGCACTACCGCACCGGCAATGAAAATACTTCCTTCCAACGCATAAGTTGTTTTATTGCCAATGGTCCAGGCCACGGTTGTTAGCAGATTGTTATTCGAAATAATGGGTTTGTCTCCAATATTCATCACCATGAAACAGCCTGTTCCGTAAGTGTTTTTTACCATTCCCGGATCAATACACATTTGTCCGAACAAAGCAGCTTGCTGGTCGCCGGCAATACCGGCAATTGGGATTCCGGGCAGAAGGCCACTTGTATTGCCATAGATTTCGCTCGAAGTGCGCACTTCAGGTAGAATATTTTCCGGAATGTCGAAAAGTTGGAGCAATTCTTCGTCCCAACTCAGCGTGTGAATATTGAAAAGCATGGTGCGCGAGGCATTGGTAACGTCGGTGACATGCAGTTTGCCATGCGTTAAATTCCAGATCAGCCAGGTGTCGATGGTTCCGAAAGCCAGTTTCCCTTCTTTGGCCAGTTGGCGGGCGCCTTTCACGTTATCCAGAATCCATTTGATTTTGGTGGCCGAGAAATAGGAATCAATTACCAAACCGGTTTTTTCAACAATTAGCTGGCTCAATCCTTCGCGTTCTTTGAGTTGATCGCAAAGATCAGCCGTTCGCCGGTCTTGCCAAACAATGGCGTTGTGGATTGGTTTCCCGGTTTTACGGTTCCAAATTACGGTAGTTTCACGTTGGTTGGTGATTCCGACAGCCGATATGTTCGAGCTTTCAATGCCTGCTTTGCTGAGAGCTTCCACAGCTACTCCAATTTGGGTCCACCAGATTTCTTCCGGATTGTGCTCAACCCAGCCAGCATGCGGGTAATGCTGTGTGAACTCTTTTTGTGCGGTAGCCAACGCCTTGCCATGACGATCGAATACAATAGCACGTGAACTGGTTGTTCCCTGGTCGAGTGATAATATGTAATTCTTCATGATTATTGCACGCCTTTAACGTTCATCTTCAGGATATATACTGAAGTGCGTGCCGTGATAAAAAGGATGTTGCGCTTTTTTCCGCCAAAGCAAACGTTCGATGGTTGTTCGGGGACTTCAATCCGGGCAATCGATTTTCCTGTTTTATCGAATACTGAAACTACTTTATTGGTGAGGTAAACATTTCCCTGATTATCAATGGTCATTCCATCGGAGCCTTCAGAAGCAAAGAAAGTTTTGTTGCCCAGCGTGCCGTCGGGCTGAATATCGTATTTCCAGATTTTGCCATCGTTAATGTCGCTCACATACAGGGTTTTGCCATCTGGTGTGCCAATCAGTCCATTAGGTTGCTTGTAATCGTCGATAACCCGGGTGACTTTTCCTTCCGGGTTTAAGTAATAAACTCCCCGTTTATCCTGAAGCTCTTTTCTTCCGTTTTCCCAATAGTTGCGGTGATAATACGGATCGGTGAAATAAATGCCACCGTTGGGCGCAATCCAAAGGTCGTTGGGCGCATTGAGCGGTTGCCCGTTGTAGTTTTCGGCAACGGTGCGCATCTGTTTATTCATGGTAATTACAACCAGGCGATTATGCAAATCGGCACATGCCACCAGTTCGCCTTTCTGATTAAAATACAAGCCGTTGCTGCGTTCACAAGGCTGCATGAATGTGGTGATAGTGCCCTTTTCGCTCCAAACGTCGATTTTGTCGTTGGGCTGATCGGTGAAAAATACACGACCATCTGGCGCGACAGCGGGACCTTCAGTAAATTTATAATCTCCGCCGACTTTGACAACTTGTGCATTTTTGGCAATCAGGTTATTTTTGTTTTTCTGACAGATGCCTGAAAATCCGATAAATAAAGCCAGAGTGACCAGAAAGAATCTTGACATGGTTTGGTTTGTTTTAGCAGGTTGATAAATTTATAAGTGTATTTTTGAGGTATTAAAGCTTTAAAGGTATAATTCGCATCGAAATTTGGTGTGCTGAAATGAAGAAAATTTCCTTTTTACTGGTTCTCCTGGTTACTTTCACCAACCTGAAAGCTATAGCCGGCGATTTAAGTGATGGCTCTTACTTCTGGAATTCAACAAGTCTGACATATATTTTGAATGCCAAGACTGAGTTTTATTTGGGAAATAAAGATCATTTCAATAATCAGATCGACCGGTTGGATTATTACCATGTAGAATTGGTCGGGTACTACAGATTGATGTCAAAATTCTCACTGGGTATCGGGTTGCGTCAAACTGAAACCTATAAATCAAACCAGTGGAATCCGGGACAAACCTATATGTTTTATGGTGTATATTTTCTGAATCTGCTGGATGTTAAAATCAGATTTGCCAATCGGTTTGTCGTAAAGACATATAAAATTTCCGATACTCAACTAGGACTTGACAATATTACGAATATTGATCTTTTCACAAATTCGACTTCAAAATTGCCCAAACCTTATCTGATGGACGAAATTTTTTCAAGTCTGAATCAGGGTAAAATACAGGGAATACGACTTTATGGCGGATTGCACGTATTGAGAAAGAAGCATCTTGGTATCGATCTGTTTTATTGTTACTGGAAGACCCGTTCAGATGCTACCTGGAAAAATTACAATGTTTGGGGACTGAACACCAAATTCAGAATTTGAAAAGTTTCAAAGAGGGCTTCAATCAAAAGCCATTTGAAATACTTACCACGATACTGAATGCCCAAAAATATTTACGGTAATTTTTGAGGCATGATTTATCATGACTGTTCCAGTTTGATCAATAGTCCTGACCTTCCCATCGTACGAAACCGTTCCAACAACCCGCAAACTCGAAGATTGATAACTTAGGTTAGTATAGGAGGTATTGAAACTACCGTAATAAGTGGTCGTTCCTGAAAGAGTAACATCGGCTACTACCTGATTATCATTGCTTCCATAAGTGTATGAATATTTGATGTTGGTCATGTTGAAGTTTAGATTGGCCGTAGTAATATTATTTACATTGTCTTTGGTAGTTGTCCCGGTAATTGTAACGGTTCCCCCCAAAGGACCATTCGCAGTTTTATTTTGAGTTCCGGTCGGCTGACCTGCCAGATTTTGATTGTAAATGTCGTGGTAGCAGTTAACAATAGCGGCACCTAATCCGGTGTAAAAATTAGTGTCTGACACTGTTTCCGGATCTTCGGTACTTTCTAACTCGCAACCACCCGTAAAAAGCAATGCCAACAAACAGAAAGTACTAATAGTCAACTTGAAAATTCGTTTCATAAGGATTAGTTTTATCGGTTTTTTTGGAGAAAAATCAGATAAATATAGCAATTATCCAGTTTTTTCGTCTGAATTTTCAGAATGAATATTTAAGGCTCAGCATCGTTTTAAAGTTTATTGGCAATCCGGGATAATAATACCGGGGAGACTGATTTCCAACTGCTGCAGCATTGATCAGCACCATGGAGGCATAGTGCTCATCAAACAAGTTTTGTACTCCGGAAGTAAGATTCACCGATAATTTGCCGAATTGTTTTTCATACCCAGCTATCAGGTTGGCTAGTTGGTAGGCATCGGTGAACTGCGAATTGTCGTCGCGGATTGGCATTTTACCAACTGTTTGAATATGCAGGTTCAGGAAAAACCCCAAAGCATGACTGGTTTCGAGCATCCAGTTGGTCACGGTGGAAGGATGGCCTGTTAATTTGTTTCCAGAATAGTCGTTCTCCCGATCAACAAATTCGGCAAAACGGTAATTTGTAAAATGGGCATTGACCCGAAAATAGCTATTCCATTTGGTTCGGTTCACCAGTTGATAATCTGCTTTCATTTCAATTCCGGGGTGATTGGTCGCACCGGCATTTACACCAATATATTCGTCTTCACCGGTTCTGTGCGCAACCAGCAGGTTTTTAACATGCATGTAGTAAGCCGATACTTCAAGGAACAACTTTTCTGAGATCGACCCTTTGGCCCCCAATTCCAGATTCCAGCCGGTTTCGGGTTTGATGTTCGTGTTTCGCAAACCGCCGGGCATCAACGTTTCTTCGAGGGTGGGAGGGGAGAAACCGTGACTGGTCACTGCAAAAATGCTGATTTGATCTGTTGCTTTCCAGTTTATGGCTAAACGTGGAGAAAGAATTGGCTGAAAATGTTGATTGTCACTTTGGTCACCGTCAGTCAGAAATAAATCGCGGTAGCCATAATCGGTCTGGTTTAGATTTAAACTGGCAGAAACAAAGAATTTGCGCTCAAAATCAAGATCAGCCAGTAAAAAAACATTGTTGTACCATCGGTTTTCGTCGTTGTCGGTCAGCAGGGTTCCCGCTGTCCTGCTTTTGTTTTGAAGGGTTTTCCAGCGGTAGTTTTCCGTGAAAAACTCATCCCCCAAAATGAAACGGCTGGTTAGTTTGTCCGAAACGTACTTTTTTTCAATCACAGCCCGCATTCCTTCAAAGTTGTTCTCTTCCTTCAAAATGTTGAAGGGTCGCAATTCATTGTTTCTGTTGGTTTGCCCGAATGCACTGATTTTTGCCTGCCAGTTTCGGTTAAAATTCTGCACAACCGAAATACCGCCAAAAGCTTTGTGGTAAGTTTCGTATCCTTTTGCTGCGGCCCAGTTGGCGGCTGCTTTTTCGGGGTTTTCCTGAAATGTTTTTAGGTCGATGGAACTGGGAATGAAGGCATCCAGGTAAATGAAAGCTGCCAGCAAATTAATTTGAGTGCGGTTTTTTGAGAAAGTGCTGGTCCAGGTTAGGTTTTGACGGTCGGTTTCATTGTTTTCGCGGTATCCGGCAGAGTGAAGGCGGTTATATGTCAGCGAATGCCCCGAAAATTTTCCGGCAATAGCCAGTTTCCCAGTGTATTTAATGGTTTGAAACGAACCGACCGAAACCTGCTGGACAAACTGATCGCGGGTTGGCTGCAAGGGATTGAAAAGCAAAACGCCGCCCAATCCTGAACCGTAAAATCCGGAGGCCGGACCTTTGATGATTTCGATATTCGAAATTTGCTCCAGATCTAAATCTTCAAGTGTCGTTTCACCCACACCGTTAGTCAGCGGAATATCGCCGTAATAAGCCCTGATTTTATTACTTCCGTATGGCGAACGTGTGCCGATACCCCTAATGGTCAACCGGTTGGTGTTGAACGATCCGTTCTGCATCCAAACTCCAGGGGTTTTATTAACCGTTGGCGCCAGCGTGAAGGACGGTTCACGCATCAGTTGCCGGTTGGTAATCAGATTGATGGAGCCCGGCGTATCCAACAGCCGTTTGTCGGACTGGAAAGCTTTTACGACCACTTCCTGAATGTTGATGGTGGTATCAGCCAGTGTTTTCCTTTTATCCTGAAATGACTGAATGTTTTGGGCTTGTGATGAAAACGAAATCAGGATCAGAAAAATCAATCCACAGCGTTGGTATTTTCGATAAAAGTTGGCTGATGTATTCATTGCTTCATCAGTCTTTTATTTTCTTAGGCTTGCAGAGCTTTTCCTCTTTTTTTGCTTTACGTTCGCAACGTTTGCAAACGTATTTGGCATCGTCTTTTTCTTTGTAATCTTCGTTTTTACACTGTGTTTTCGACATTCTTTTACTTGTTATCCTGTTCGACGTGCTGTAAAACAACCTCGACCGGATAATTGTTTTTCAGGTATTCGGCCAATTTTTCAGCTGCATAAACCGAACGGTGTTGCCCGCCAGTACACCCGAAACTGACACACAAATGTGAAAAACCTCTGAGTGAATAAACTTCAACCGAATGCGAAACCAGCTTGAATACTGGCTCCAGAAAATCGGCCATCGTCGATTTTTCTTCCAGAAATTGCTGAACCTGTGGATCTTTGCCAGTCAGGTGTTTGTATTCGGCGTATTTACCCGGATTGTGAATGGCACGGCAATCGAACACGAAACCTCCGCCGTTTCCGGAGGGATCTTTGGGAATTCCCTTTTTGTAGGAAAAGCTGCTGACACGCACTGTCAACCGGTCGTTCACCGGACTGATTGACCGCAAGAAAGATGATTCGGTCACCGCTTTCAGCACTTTCATTAATTCAGGAACATTAACCTGAATGGTACTTTTTGCCAGCAGTGTTTCGAGGTTTTTCAACGCAAACGGGATGCTTTTCAGAAAATGCTCCTTCTTCTCGTAAAATCCGCGGAACCCGTAAGCGCCCATGGCCTGCATGATTCGGATTAAAACATACCCGTCAAACAGCGATTTGAATTTAGTTCGGTCGATGTGTTTGTACTGGCTCAGTTCGTCGAGATAAAATTCGAGCAGTTCTTCGCGCTCGGCCTCCGGAATATTGGCTTTGGCATCGTAAAGCAGCGACGCCAAATCGTATTGCAGTGCCCCTTTTCGGCCACCCTGGTAGTCGATGAAATACACGCCGCCGTCCTTTAGCATCACGTTCCGGCTTTGAAAATCGCGATACAAAAACGCATTATTGTCAACGGCCAGCAGGTAGTCGCTAAATGTCTGGAAATCGTCTTCCAGCGCCTGTTCGTCGAACGGAATTTTCGCCAGTTTCAGGAAGTAGTATTTGAAATAGTTGAGGTCCCACATCATCGATTGCTTGTCGAACGCATCGCGCGGATAGCAGTAGCTGTAATCAATATCTTTTCCGGCAACCAGTTGAATACGCGGAAGTTCTTTCAGTACTTTTTTGTATTCGTCCACAATCCGGCTGGAAAAGCCTTCTTTTTCGCGGGTTTGGCTCAAAAAATCGAACAGTGTTGTGTTGCCCAAATCTTCCTGAAGGTAGGTTTTCAGGTCGCCGCTCACGGCATAAATGTGTGGAACAGGTATGCTTTTATTGCGGAAATGTGCCGAAAATTCGAGGAAAGCCTGATTTTCCTTCACGTCGTTGTTGAATGCGCCAATGACCTGATGACCGGTGCTTTTCATGCGGGCGTACTCGCGGTAGGAGCCAGAGCCGGGCAATTGTTCGAAATAGGTGACTTCTTCTTTAAAATGCGATTCGAACAAGCTGATGAGCTGATCTTTTATTCGTAGTTCCAATGTTGAATTTTTTAGGTGATGTTTAAAAGAGAGCAGATAACTCAAAGTTATCTGCTCACAACGAAAATCTCTTAATTATCTTGCTTATCCAGTGTTTCCTTGATGCGTTTCAACTGGTCTTTCGGATACTTTTCTTCTGGTTTTAAAACCAGTGCCCGGTTGTAATTGAAACGGGCAATACTGAAATTTTCCAGTTGCAAAGCCTGGTCAGCCTGCTCGATCAATTTCAGGTATTCCTGATTTTTTTGATCTTGCTGATCTTGTTCAATCAGTTTCTGAATGTCTTTCAGTTTAATTCTTGGGTAATTTTCTTCTCGCTTAATCGAGATGGCTCGGTTGTACCAGAAACGGGCAATACCTATGTCTTTGTTGAAATAAGCTTCATCGGCCTTGGCAATGGCATCGCGGTAATCTTTTTCTTCACGCTCCGACAGCAACGAATTGGTCAACGCCAGAATTTCGTCAATCCGGTCTTTCGGGTATTTTTCCCACGATTTAATTTCCAGCGCTTTGTAATAGTAGAACTTGGCGATGGTGTAATTCTGTTTGCCGAAAGCAGCGTCAGCCTGGGCAATAGCCTGCTCGTAGCCTGAAATGTCATTGCCCGAAAGTTGTGAATCAATCAATTTTCGGATTAATTCAAGCTGATTTTTCGGATACACTTCTTTGGGTCTGATGTCGGTGGCTTTTGAGTAGAAAAATCTTGCCCCGGAGTAATCTTTTATTCCAAACGAGTCGTCGGCTTTTTTAATGGCTTCGTCATAGTCGGTAATTGTTTTGAATGACTGGGCGCGGGCTTCGGTAGCCTGAGCTGATTCAACCGGATTATAAACCGGAGTGGTTTTCGGGGCTGCTGGTTGAACTTCCGGAATTTTGGCCACATACGTTTCAACAGGCGGAGCTTCATTTAAAAACTTATCACAAAGGTCTATCTGAGTTTTTGGATAGGCTTCGTTGGGTTTAATCAGCAGTGCCTGTTTATACTGAAGTTTGGCAATGGTATATGATTTTTCGCGGAAAGAATTGTCGGCTACCGAAATTGCCTGGCGGTACTTCTCATCGAGTTCGCGCTGGGCCTGAGCCAGTCTTTCTTTATTTCGCTGGTCGATCAGGTTGTCGATTTCGCGAATGCGGTCAACCGGTAGTCTCTCCGACGGCTTGAGTGATTTGGCCACTTCAAAGTGCATTTTCGCAGTGGTCAGCTGATCATCTTTGAATGCTTTTTCTCCCTTGTCAATAGCATCTTTGTAAGCTTTCTCTTCGCTGGCATTGACCAAAGCAGCCTGATTCGCATCTGCGATTTTCTGGTTTACTTCTTTCAACCGGTTTGCCGGATAAATTTCTTTTGGCTTAACAGATAATGCTTCGGTATAGGCTGTTTTTGCTTCCTGCCAGTTGGACGTATTGAAAGCGTCATCACCTTTTCTAATTGCATTGGCATAGCTTTCTTCCCGTGCTTTCAGAATCGACTGAATTTCCCTGATTTGATTTTTTGGGTACTCTTCATTGGGTTTAATTGTTGCCGCACTCTGGTAATCAGTCAGCGCATCTTCGAGTTGGGCTGCTTCATAGTGGCCATCAGCCTGTTTGATGATTTGCTTATATTCAGCATCCTGCTTGGCCAGCAATTGAATTTTATCTTCGATATCACGGATCAGTTTCTGAACAGCGGGTTTCTCTTCAGTCTTAACTTTGATGGCATCTTCGTATTTGGCAATTGCTTCCGGGTATTGCTTGTTTTTATCGAAGGCGGCAGCTGCAGCCATTGCAGCATTGAAAGCCTCGTCTTTAGCTTTTTGTATGGAATCGCGCTGGGCCTGCTGTGCGGCCAGTGATCTTGCCATTTTTTCCTGGGCAATCAGCTCGTCAATTTTCGCAATCTGGTCTTTCGGATATTGTTCGTTTGGCAGGCCAATCAATGCATTGGTGTAATGGGTGCGTGCCACCATGTATTGTTTTTCAGCAAAAGCTTTGTCTCCGGCAGCAACCGAACGATCGTACTGTTCTTTATCGGCTTTTGCCTTGGCCAGTCGCTGGGCTTCTTCCATAGCTGCAAGCTGAGCAGCCTGTGCCTGCTCGGCCAGCAGACGATCAATTTCAGTGATACGCATCAGCGGAAGCGGTTCGTTTGGCTTCACATTGAATGCTTTCTGATAAGTGTTCCGGGCCTCTTTCAGTTTTTTCTGATCAAATTCATCCTGAGCAGTATTGATCAATTGAGTGTATTGCCTGTCGAGATCAGCCTGTTTTTGCTGATCTTTCAAAATCTGGTCAATTTTTGCGATCTGATCTTTTGGGTAAGTTTCAGTTGGCTTCAGTTCTGAAGCTTTCATGTATTTATCCTTTGAATTGCCGTAGTCCTTGTTCTTAAAGGTATTGTCTGCCTCCGCAATTAAACTGTTGTACTGATCCTGGATTTTCTTCTGCCTGTCTTTTTCTGTTGCAAGATCGGCCAGCTTTTGTTCAATTTCTTTCAGCCTTCGTGTGGCATACGGATCGTTCTTCTTCACAACCAAGGCGTCCTGATAGGAGTTGATGGCTTCGGTAAACTGGTTGCCGTTGAAAGCAGCGTCGGCTTTGGCAATAGCATCTTTGTATTTTTGCTCGTTTTGTTCTTTCAGAAGTTTGTCAATCAGATCAATCTGGTCGTTCGGGTATTTTTCATCGGGTTTTATCAGAGAGGCTTCGCCATAAACCAGCTGGGCCGAAGCATAATCTTTGCTTCCAAAAAGCTTATCAGCCCGTTGAATGGCATTTTGATAGGCTTCAAGTGTAGCTTTTAACTCGGCATCTTTCTGAGCCTGTTCGCTAATGAGCACGTTGATTTCGCTGATTCGCTGTGCAGGAAGTGGTTCAGAAGGAATTAAGTTATAAGCCTTCATGAATGTATCTTTGGCTTTGGCCAGTTCCTTGTTTTTCAACAATGCTTCACCTTCAGCTACCGCCTGGTCAAAATCTTTGCGGAGTTTGATTTCTGCTTCCTGCTGAGCCAGCAATTCATCAATTTTGGCAATTTGACGCTTTGGATAATCCGCATCAGGAGAATATTGCAGGGCTTCCTGATACTTTTCTTTGGCTTCAGGATATTTTTTGTCAGTTAAACGTTTGTTCGCCTCGGCGATGGCTGCATTGAAAGACTGATTCAGCCTGTTTTGCTGGGCGAGTTTTGCATCGGCTGATGCATATTTGTTCTTTGCGGTTTGATCGTTGGGCTTGATTGAAAGCGCTTTTTGATAGGCGGAAAGTGCATTTACAAAATCATTGGCTGCAAATGCCTGATCTCCGGAGACCATTGCATCGCCAAACTCTTTGTCTTGTTTGGCCAGAAGTTGCCTCTGGGCTTCATCTTCCTGGCGACGAATTTCGGCAAGCGTATCATCAATCTTTTTTAGTTGTGCTGTAGCGTAGGTGTCATTTGGTTTTACCACCAACGCCTTGCGGTATTCTGCCTGTGAGCTGGCGTATTCCTTACCTGCGAGCAGTTTGTCTGCTTGGGCTATAAGGGTTTGGTATTCTTTTTCTATGCGTGCTTTTTCTTTTTCCTGATCGGTCAGTATTGTTTCAATTTCCTTGATTTTCCGTTTGGGATAAGCTTCGCTGTCTTTCATGGCCGAAGCTTCCTTAAACTTACTGAGGGATTCACTATAATTCCCGTCAGCAAACAACTGGTCTCCGCTTTTAATCAAATCGTTGTAAGCGGCAAGCTGGGCGGCCAATTGTTCTTCCTGCTTTTTCTGTGCATCAAGAATTGCATTGATCTCGGCGATTCTTTTTGTGGCATAACTGTCGTTTGACTTTGCCCCAAGTGCTTCATTGTAACTTTGCAGAGAAGGGGTGTAATCTTTCGAATCGAACGATTTGTCTGCTTTTTTAATCAGCGACTGGTAAGTTTCAATTCTTTGAATTTGCTCTTTGGGATACGTTTCCGTTTTTTTGATATTCTCGGCTTTTTTGTACGAAGAAAGAGCCTGATCGAGCTGATCTCCCTGGTAAGCCTGATCGGCTTGAGCAATCCATGCTGCGTATTCCTTGTCGGTTGTCTGTGCCTTTTTCAGGCCTTCAACATCATTAATTCTCTTCTGAATAACGGCATCTTTGGGTTTGATTTCGAGAGCCTGAGCCAGCAGGTTGAGCGATTCATCAAAATTGCCCAGGGGAATAGCTTTCTCGGCATTGGCAACCAATTCATTAAATTTGACTTCTTTAGCCTCGGCATCGGTAATCTGAGCTAATTTATCTTTTGGGTAAGCTTCACTGGCTTTGAACTTCAGGGCTTCCTGATATTGCATTTTTGCCCTTGCCAAATCATTGGCTGCCAAAGCCTGATCAGCTAACTGAATGGCCTGTTGATATTGCCTGTCGGTTTCCTGAAGTGCAATTTCTTTTTCTGTCTCAGCTATTTTATCGCGGGCAAGCTGGTTGTCAGGTTTCAGCTCCAGTGCTTTTTTAAACCCGTTGAGCGCTTGCGCAAAGTCTTTTTGCCGGACCAACGTATTGGCCGACTGCATGGTTTCTTCAAATTGTTTCTCAAGTTGCTGAAGTTTGGCCTGAGCCTGTTTTTCCTGATTGATCAGGGTAATTTGGTTTTGCGAATACTGATCGTTTGGAACAATCTGGAGCGCCTGATTGTATTGCCCGATGGCCTGATCGTAGTTTTTGCTTTTGTAGTTGTTATTGGCCTGTGCAATTAAATCGTCGTATTGCTTTTGTTTAGCCTGAAGGGCCAGCAACTGATCAATTTCGTTGATTCGGCCATTAGCAAATACATCGCCTGGTTTGTACTGCAGGGCTTCTTCATATCCGGGGCGAGCCTCTGTATAACTTTTTTTATCAAATAGGGCGTTGGCCTTCGCAATGGCATCTTTGTATTTTTGTTCCAGTTCTGCTTTTTGTTTTTCGGTAATTTCGAGCGCTTTTACCAAATCCTGAAGCTCGGCTACACGGTCGTTCGGATAGGCTTTGTCCGGGAAAAGCTTGCGGGCTTCAAGGTATTTCATTAAAGCCATCTGGTATTCGCCGCGCTGGTAATGCGTGTCGGCTTCTTTGATCAGTTGGTCAAAATCTTTTTGCTTGGCAACCTGATCTTTTGCGTCAACTTTGGCTACAGCTTCCGATTCCTTTTGCACCTGATTTGCCTTTGCCCGGGCATTTTCAATCTGATCAAGAATTTGGATGTCAGTAAATAAGCTCTCTTTTTCGAAATTATCGGTCTCTTTATCGTAAAAAATTCGTCCCTGTGGTTTTAATGCAAAGCTTTTATCGATTCCTTCAAATTCTTTCAGCATTTGAACAATCATGGGGAAGGGTGGAAAATCATTGTCGCGCTCCCAAACTTCCTGGGGTATTTGGGTAGAAACCTGTATGATTTTATCGAAATGCCCGGGGTATTTAAAATTTAAGGAATAATCGTTGAAAAACTCAAGTTCGAAGCGAAACCGTCTGTTTTTGGGAATTTCAATTTTGGTGGTTGGCTTTCCGGTGGCGCTCACCTCAATTACCCCGGAAAATTTTTCATCAATCACTTCCGGTTCAATACGCCCGGTAACAACAAAGTATTTTTTGCTTTGAGCAGATGATGCCAGATGAAGCAAAGTGAGAAACATCAGCGTAATCCAAATTTTGATCGGACCGAAGTTTTGCATATATGGTGCGTTTCAATAAATTTAAACTAATAATGATTCCGTGATGGAATTTGGTAAAATTAACCAAATGAACGAAAAGATATACATTCAGGTAAATCTTTTGTTATTAAGTTGAACCATTAATAAACCGGATTTATTGCGTTGAAGGATAGTAAACAAACTGAATTGAGGCTGTTAGTCACATAAATGGCTAAAAATCTTGCATGGTCGAATTTGAGGGTGATTAAAAAACCTGAAAGGCCTGCATTTTTGATTTCTGCACCTGCAACTGAATTGCAGGACTGAGGTTGGTGCTTCCTTTGTCAACATATTCAACATCGAACATGGTAGGCACCCTGCAAAAACAGTCGTTTTGAAGCGAATAGTTTATTTGCTGAATCTGGTTCCCGTAAATATTGGCGGCATCCTGGGTATCTTTGAATAACTGAATGGCCATCAGAAAATTTGGAAAATTTGATTGACGGGAAATGACATCCTGCGGAACATGCGTATTCACATTAATTGTTTTTGGAAGAAATCCCTGCTGATTAAATATAAGCTGATATTCTGAATTATAGTCCAGCTCAAGCCTGAAACGCCCGTGCTCCGGGATTGGGGATAAATTACTTTTGTTGTTTTTAATTATCAAAACAGTGAGATTTTGGGCCAAATTAGATTCCGAGATTATTTTCCCTGTAATTACAAAATATTTTCGGATTTGGGCCTCGGCTGTCAAGTTAAAAGCAAAACCTGTTATGAGGGTTAAAACCAGGTATGACAGAATTTTTTTGCTCATTAACTTGCAGATTGATTAGTTTATTTGAGTTTTTTGTGATTGAAAACCGAAGAGTAATTCCGGAAATGAAGGAAAGGTTACCCACAAATTTTAATTTTTTGGTTTTTATTCTTTTCTTTAAGCTTCACAGAAGGACGAACCCATAATACCTGCGAATAGAATTTTTGAATTTTTGACCTGCCAAATAACTGAGGATGAAACGAACACCAACCTTACTGGAAGCTCTGATTCCTATTATTTTACTTATTGGATTACTGACGGCCAATGTATTTTTGTTTGAGGATACGCTGGCAGGTTCCAATCAGATTGCTTTATTATTGGCAGCAACTGTTGGCGTGGTGATTGTTGTGAGGCACGGGATGAAATGGGAATCCATCAGCGAAAAGATAGTCAGTACCATAGGTTCTGCCATGCCATCTATGCTTATTTTGCTTTTGATCGGCTCATTGGCCGGAACATGGCTGATTAGTGGAGTAGTCCCTGCTATGATTTATTACGGGCTTGATGTTGTCAGTCCCGGCCTTTTTTTGTTCACTGCGGTAATTATTAGTTCGGTTGTTTCATTGGCAACTGGAAGTTCATGGAGTACCGTGGCAACTATTGGCGTGGCATTGCTTGGAATCGGAAAGGCTCTTGGTATGAACGAGGCCATTGTTGCCGGAGCCATCATAAGCGGGGCCTATTTCGGAGACAAAATGTCGCCTTTAAGTGATACCACTAACCTGGCTCCCGCTATGGCCGGAACCGATCTTTTTACTCACGTGAGGTACATGGTCATTACAACTACTCCGACTCTTATTATTACCCTGATCATTTTTCTTTTCCTCGGATTCAATCACTCAACCGGAAATAATGTGGTTGATGTTGTGGGCGTAAAGTCAGCCATTGCCGGATCATTCAATACTTCACCTGTATTATTTCTTGTTCCGATAATCCTTTTTGTAATTATCCTGATGAAAGTTCCTCCAATTCCATCCCTCATGATTGGAACTCTGCTGGGTGGATTATTTGCCGTAATCTTTCAGCCAGGGGTGATTAACGAAGTGGCAGGGCAGGGGCAATCTTACCTTAAAGCTTCGTACATTACTTTTATGCAGGCAATGTTTGGCGAGGTAAAACTAACGACGAGCGATGAAATTGTGAACGGACTGGTTACTACCTCAGGAATGAGTGGAATGCTTGATACGATTTGGCTGATTATATCGGCCATGGTTTTCGGAGGGGTAATGGAAGCAGGCGGTTTGCTGAAACGGATTACACAGCCAATCATCAGTAGGGCTAAATCGGCCGGATCGCTGGTTGCTTCAACTGTTGTAAGCTGCATTTTTTTCAACCTGACAGCCTCTGATCAATACATATCCATTGTGGTTCCAGGCAGAATGTTCCGGAAAACTTTTCAGGATAAAGGATTTAAGCCTGAATTACTGAGCCGCACACTTGAAGATGCCGGCACGGTAACTTCGGTTTTGATTCCATGGAATACTTGTGGAGCTACTCAGGCCAGAGTATTGGGCGTTAGTACATGGAGTTATTTGCCGTATGCCTTTTTCAATATCATTAGTCCAATCATGAGTATCCTCATAGCTTACCTTAATTTCAAAATCAGAAGAATTGATCCGGAAAGTCAACTTGCTGTAGTGCCCGAGGCAGTCAAAGAATCCTGAATGAGTTTTATGCTTAACAAATTTTAATAAACATTAATGATTATAGGCTTGAGAGACCGGAAATTATCGGGACATTTGTACACGTTTTTTTTGTAGTTTTGTCAATTAACCCATTCTAAAATACACCAAATGTCGTTTTTCGCCGATAAAATTGTATCCGAAGGTTTGACTTTTGATGACGTGTTGCTCATTCCTTCCTACTCTGAAGTTTTACCGCGCGAGGTTGACCTTTCCTCATTGTTTACGCGTAACATCAGGTTGAATACCCCTATCGTTACTGCGGCAATGGATACCGTAACCGACTCGCGCATGGCCATTGCCATTGCCCGCGAAGGCGGTATCGGAGTTATCCACAAAAACATGAGTATCGACGAACAGGCGCGGCAGGTTACCAAGGTGAAACGTGCTGAAAATGCGATGATCTATGATCCGGTAACAATTTCGAGAGAAAAGACGGTCCGCGATGCACTTGGTCTGATGAAAACGTATAAAATCGGCGGAATCCCGGTGATTGATGCCAATGGTTGCCTTGTGGGTATAGTAACCAATCGCGACCTTCGTTTCGAAAACGATCACAGCAAACTTATTTCGGAGGTGATGACCAAAGAAAATCTGATTACCACCAATGTATCTACTTCGCTTGAAATGGCTTCGGCTATCCTTCAGCAGTATAAAATTGAAAAACTGCCGGTAGTTGATAAAAATAACAAGCTGATAGCGCTTGTTACCTACAAGGACATTACTAAAGCGAAGGACAAACCGCTGGCCTCGAAAGATGAAAAAGGTCGCTTAAGAGTTGCTGCTGCAGTTGGAATTGCCCGCGATACGATAGACCGTGTTGACGAATTGGTTAAGGCTTCTGTTGATGCAATTGTAATCGATACGGCTCACGGGCATTCAAAATATGTTCTGGAAATGCTTAGGCGAGCTAAAAATAAATACCCTGAAATTGATTTTGTTGCCGGAAATATTGCAACTCCCGAGGCTGCTTCTGATTTGGTGCTGGCTGGTGCCGATGCCGTGAAAGTTGGAATTGGCCCCGGTTCAATCTGCACCACCCGCGTGATAGCCGGAGTTGGTATTCCCCAGCTTTCGGCCATCTATAATGTAAGTAAGGCGATAAAGAAAAGTGGTGTTCCGGTTATTGGCGATGGCGGAATCCGATATTCGGGTGACATTGTGAAAGCAATTGCTGCCGGGGCTCATTCGGTTATGGCCGGATCGCTGTTTGCCGGAGTTGACGAGTCGCCCGGCGATACCATTTTATTCCAGGGAAGGAAATTTAAAACCTATCGGGGAATGGGATCGGTTGAGGCCATGCAGTCCGGATCAAAAGACCGCTATTTTCAGGATGTGGAAGACGATATTAAAAAACTGGTGCCCGAAGGTATTGTGGCCCGTGTGCCTTATAAAGGTTCTCTCTACGAAGTGCTGCATCAATTAACTGGAGGCATGAGGGCAGGAATGGGCTATTGTGGTGCTAAAAACATTGAAATGCTGCAACATGCCAAATTTACCCGTATAACTAATTCCGGAATTTTGGAAAGTCATCCGCACGATGTGAGTATAACCAGTGAATCGCCCAACTACAGTTCACGTCAGGGCAATGATTAAACAGTTTATTTCAATTTTCAAACGAGTACGTACCCGTTAGCCTCTATTTAATTCATGAATTCATTTCTTTCAGGTAATTATCGCAAATCAGTTAGTCTGATCTTCAGCATTTCTTTCTTTGCTGCATTTTTCTTTGCCTGCCCGGCCGGTTGGGCTCAGACAAAAAGTGAAATGATTGTGAAGATTGGTGACGAGGAAATTAGTTCCGACGAGTTTATGGCTAATTACCGCAAGAACAACACCAATGTCCTGAATGAGAAGGATAAAAAAACTCCGGAAGAGTACCTCGATCTGTACATCAATTTCAAACTTAAAGTGCTTGAAGCACGCAGGTTGGGATACGATACCGTGCGTTCGTTTGTTGATGAACTGAATGGATACCGTCAGGAATTGGCGCGGCCATACCTCACCGATGTTCAGTTTAACGATGAAATGGTTCGGACAGCTTACCACCGGACTCAATACGAGCGAAAAGCAAGTCACCTGATGATCAGGTTGAATCAGGATGCCTTGCCCGCTGATACACTTGCAGCATGGAATAAGCTCAACGCCCTGCGCCAACAGATTTTAAATGGTGCCGATTTTAACGAAATGGCCGCCAAACACTCGGAAGATCCTTCGGCGGTACAAAACAAAGGATTGTTAGGTTATTTTGGCGCTTTCCAGATGGTTTATCCGTTTGAAGAAATGACTTACCGAACTCCCGTTGGTCAGGTTTCAGAGATTGTTCGGTCGAGGTTTGGTTACCACATTATAAAAGTTCATGATGAACGTCTGGCTCCGGGGGAAATCAAAGTGGCTCACATCATGAAAATGTTTCCACAGCAAGCCAGCGACGAAACCATTGCCCGATTAAAACTTTCGGCCGACAGTATTTGGCAAAAGGTTATTTCTGGAGCTGATTTTAGCGAGCTGGCCAAAAAGTATTCCGACGATAAGCAAACTGCAGCTGAAGGTGGCGAACTTAACTGGTTTACCCCGACCAATATGATCCCGGCCTTTGCTGAAGCTGCATTTTTGCTGAAAAATGATGGAGACATTTCGCCTGTCATACGCACTCCGTTTGGATGGCACATCATTAAGCGACTCGAATTGCGAACGACTCCATCTTTTGAAAAGCTGAAAGCTGAACTCGAATCAAAAATCCGTCAGAACCCGGATATAAGTAAACACAGTGATGAGGCATTCGATCATAAACTGAAAACAGAATACCAGTTGCGAACTGATGAAAAATTGTTTGCAAAACTTGTTTCTTCAGTCTCGGATACCCCGAACGATTGGATAAATCAGGTTTCAGTAGTGAAAAATGAAACATTTCTCTCGTTTGCTGATCAGAAATTTACCCTTGCCGGTTTCATAGACTACCTCCAGCGGCAAAAATTTCAACCTTCAGCTCAGTCAGAGACCGATTTGAAAAATCAGTTGAACAGTTACATTCACATTAAACTGACCGAGTACGAAAATACCCGGCTTGAAGCAAAATATCCTGAATTTGCCCGCATCTATCAGGAATACCATGATGGCATTCTCCTGTTCAACATTTCGAAAGACAAAATTTGGGATGTGGCTTCCAATGATTCGGCCCGGCTGCAGACTTATTTTGATCAAACCTCAAAAAAATATTACTGGACGAACCGTTTTAAAGGATGGATTATTGAAACAAAGAATGAGGAAATCCGCAGTCGCGTTGAAACTATGCTCGATCAGAAAGAGTTATCTCAGCAGGAGTTGAGTGATGTTTTCAATACACCCACTGAAAAAAATGTGCAGTTTACCGAGGTTGCAGCTGAAAAAGGTGAAAATCCGGTGATAGATTATTTGATTTGGAGCGGACCAAAACCTTCAGGTTTTAACGAAACTACTACCTTTGTCCACGGAAAAATTGTTCCTTCGGAAATAAAAGCGCTGAAAGACGCTTGGGGACTGTATTCTTCCGACTTTCAGGAACAAGTTGAAAAGGAGTGGATCTACTTGCTGAGGAAGCAGTATCCGGTTACGATTAATAAAAAGGTCCTCAAAAAAATTAAAGTTATTGAATGAGATGGTTCATTTCATATAGTTTGATTTTGCTTGGCATACTCGGAACCTCGTGCAGTTTGTTGTTCGATACTGGTGAACCCGTTGTGAAGGTTGGCAATAAAACCCTGACGATGGAAGAGCTATCGAAAAATGTGCCCGATTACCTGGATGCAACCGACAGCGCTCTTTGGGCAGACGATTACATTAAAAAATGGATTCAGCGCGAGTTGTTACTTCTCAAGGCTGAAGAAAATCTGAAGGGCGAAATGAAAGATGTGAGCAGAGAGTTAGAGGAATATCGCAATTCGCTCATCGTTTTCAGGTATAAAAATGAGTTGCTGAAGCAAAAGATGGATACTACAGTCACCGATTCCGACATAGAGAAATACTTTAAAGATCACCGGGAAAGTTTTATTCTGAACCGAAACATCGTTAAAGCTATTTACATCAAGGTTCCTGTTGAACTTTCGAGCCCGGAGGACCTGAAAGATCTTTGTTCAACTGACAACCCGGAGAAAAAGGCCAAACTCGACGAGTATTGCATGAGCTACGCCAAAGCCTACGACCGGTTTAATGACTCGTGGGTAGCCCTCGATCTGGTGCTGAAAAATACCCCGGCCGAAATATCAAACCAGGAAAGTGCGTTAAAAAAAGGACGTTTTATCGAGAGCAGCGACATGGGTTATTTCTACCTGGTTTGCATCCGCGATTACCGGCTTGCTGGTCAGGTTGCTCCAATTGAATATGTGCGAAACGACATTAGAAACCTTATTTTGAGCAAGCAAAAAATCGAGTTCCTCAAGCAAATTGAAAAAGACATTTACAAGGAAGGCCTTGATGACAATAAAGTGAAACTATTTAAAACAAAAAATACCCGTTTATGATCAGAAAACTAATTGGTTTAGTGATCCTTTCAGGATGTATGGTTTTCAGCAATCAAACCAGTGCACAGGATAAAGTGGTTGACCAGATTGTTGCCGTTGTTGGAAAGAATATTATTTTGAAATCTGACATCGAAGAAATGTTTCAACAGCAGCAAGCCCAGGGGATTACTTCTGATGGCGATATGAAATGTGAAATTCTAGAAAACCTGTTGGTAGAAAAACTACTGCTGGCTGAAGCCGAACTGGATACCACTATTCTGGTGAGCGATAGTCAGTTGAACCAGAACCTCGAACAACGAATACAATATTTTATTTCTCATCTGGGGTCGGAGAAAGAAGTGGAAGCTTATTTCAAAAAGTCAATTGTAGAATTGAAAGCCAACATGGAGGAGGTCATCAAAAATCAGTTAATGACCCAACAGATGCAACAAAAAATTCTGGATAAAGTAACCATTACTCCGGCCGAAGTTCGTTACCACTTCCGCAATCTTCCGGAAAAGGAAATACCTCAGATTGATGCCCAGGTGGAGTATGCCCAGATTTCTGTAATGCCTGTAATTACGCTGGAAGAAGAAGACCGCATAAAAGCTCAGTTGCGCGAACTGAAGCGTAAAATTGAGAGTGGTGAAAGTAGTTTTGCCGCAATGGCTGCGCTGTATTCAGAAGACGGTGCTGCACGCAATGGGGGAGAGCTCGACTATATGGGACGCGGTAATCTTGACCCGGCTTATGCTGCTGCCGCTTTTAACCTGAAGGGTGATAAAATCTCGAATGTGGTTAAAAGTGATTTCGGATATCACATCATTCAGGTTGTTGACCGCAAGGGAGAGCTCCTAAAAAGCCGCCACATCATTATGAAGCCCAAAGTTTCTCCTGAAGCCATGAAAAAATCGCTGAACCGCATCGACAGTATCGCTGATTTCATTCGCAAAGGAACGTTCAAATTCGAAGAGGCAGCGCTGAATTTTTCTTATGACAAAAATTCGCGGAACAACGGAGGTGTGGTAATCAATCCGGAAACAGGTGAATCGAAATGGAAAATGAATGAACTTGACCCCGATGTCAGTAAGGTGATTGATAAAATGAATATCAACGAAATATCACGTCCTTTCCAGACTATTGATGACAAACAAAGAGTAGTATATAAAATTGTCAAGCTTATTAGCAAAACTCCGGCGCACCGCGCCAACTTGCGCGACGATTATGTTGAGCTTAGCAATGTTTATATGGGCAGCAAGAAAGAAAAAAAGATGGATGACTGGATTCGTGAGAAACAATTGGGAACCTATGTTCGCATTGATCCAACTTACATGAATTGTAATTTCAAGTACAAAGGGTGGATTAAGTAAGAATTTGAGATTTTCGAATTTTAATTGTTTGTTACCGGGTAATTCATTACAGAAAATTGTTGTGATTGATTGGCTCATGAAAAGAGCAAACAGATAACAGAATAGAAGAAATGGCATTTAAAAACGAAGTTGAAGCTGTTAATGCACTGAGCAGTAAGTTCGGGCAATTGCGTTCAGAAATAAAAAAACGGATTTACGGACAGGACGAAATCATCGATCAGGTTTTAGTCTCGATGTTCAGTCGCGGGCATTGCCTTTTGATTGGCGTTCCGGGCTTGGCCAAAACCCTTTTGGTGAATACAATCTCCGAGGTGCTTGGTCTGGAGTATAAGCGAATTCAGTTTACGCCCGACCTGATGCCTTCAGATATTATCGGTACTGAAATTCTGGATAAAGACCGTGAGTTCAAATTCATTAAAGGGCCAATTTTTGCCAACATCATTCTGGCCGACGAGATCAACCGTACACCTCCAAAAACACAGGCTGCCCTGCTCGAAGCCATGCAGGAACGTTCGGTAACAGCCGCCGGGCAAAAGTACGAACTCGACAAGCCCTTTTTTGTATTGGCAACACAAAATCCCATTGAGCAGGAGGGAACCTATCCGCTGCCCGAGGCCCAGCTCGACCGCTTCATGTTTTCCATCTGGTTGGATTATCCCAAATTTCAGGATGAATTAACCATCGTACAAAACACGACTTCCGATTTTTCCACGCAGCTGAATGAAATAATCAGTAAAGAGGAAATACGCTATTTCCAGGATTTAGTGCTGAAAGTACCGGTGAATGAGAATGTGTTGAAATATGCAGTGGGGTTGTCTGCAAAAACACGCCCGAATACTGAGCTTGCTGCACCAATTACCAATAAATACCTGAAATGGGGAGCTGGTCCGCGTGCTTCGCAGTATCTGGTTTTAGGCGCCAAAACATTGGCCGCACTTCAGGGAAAATACTCACCTGATATCGATGACATCCGAAAAGTGGCCGTCAGCATTCTGCGCCACCGCGTGATCAAGAATTACAAAGCTGAAGCCGATAATATTTCGGTTGAAGACATTATTTCGGAATTGATGAAATAAACTGAATGGCAAAATCCGGGTTATTTTCTATTATTTTATGTGTCCGTTTTATTGTGCTGTCTATGCTTTTTGTATGGGCGGACAATGGTATTGCCCAAAATAAAAAGAGGGTGGAAATTTTGCGCTGCGACCTGCTTGATTACGATCAGCGCATCATTGCCGGCGCACAGCGTCTTTTGGGAAACGTAAATATCACCGTGGATGGCGCTCTGATGTGGTGCGACAGTCTGTATTCGTACAACAATAATACGGTGGATGCTTTCGGAAATGTGCATATTGTGCGTGGCGATACGCTCGACATGTATGCCGATTTCATTAATTACAGTCCTGAAACCAAGCTGGCCAAGGCTCGCCGCAACGTGAAACTGATTGACAAAAAAGTGACTTTGACCACCGATTCGCTCGATTATATGATGACCAATGACCTGGCATCTTACAATTATTCGGGCACTATTAAAGATTCAACCAATGTGCTGACTTCGGTGGTTGGCAAGTATTACGTGAACGATAAAAAAGCCTATTTTCAGGATAAAGTGGATGTAGTAACCAAAGATTACCGCATCAAATCGGATACGCTGATTTATTTTACCAGCACGAAAAAAGTTTATATCGAAGGGCCGACTCATATTTTCAATGAAACCGACACGCTTTATGCTGAATATGGTTGGTACGACAGCATGAAAAGCTATGCCCGCCTGACCAGAAAACCCCGTATGTGGAATGAAAAACGGAGTCTGAAAGCTGATTCGGTTTATTACGACAAGGAAAAGGGGGAAGGTGTTGCTATGGGGAAAGCCCGCGTTCAGGATATTGAAAACAGCCTGATTGTGTTGGGTAATAAGGTTCATTACAACGATCTCACGAAGATTGCCTGGGCGTCAGACTCGGCTGTGCTGATTCAGTATTCAGAAAAGGATTCGCTATACCTCCATGCCGATTACCTGCGAACCATGCCTGATACTTCCGCCGTGAAAAAAGCTGCTCCGGCAAAAAGCAGTTCACTCAAAGCTGCTCAGCCACTTTCTAAAAATGAGATAAAGGAGGTAGTTGAAAAAGAAATTCCGACTGATTCACTGGCTGTCGATTCGCTTGCCATTCAACCAGCAAAAGTTGATTCGCTAACGACTGAAAAAGCAAAGGATAACCGATTGGTATTTGCATATCACCATGTCAGGTTTTTTAGGGAAGATTTTCAAGGGAAATGTGATTCTCTTGTTTACTGGTCGAAAGATTCAACCATCCAAATGTTTACCGAGCCTGTGATCTGGTCAGGAAGGAATCAGATGACTGCCAATTACATCGAAATGGTCAATCGGAGTAAAGATCCTGACGAGGTTAGGATGCGTGACGATGCTTTTATCATTGCCATGGAGGATGACAGCTTGCGGTACAACCAAATCAAAGGGAAAAACATGAACGGGTTTATCCGCAAGAATAATTTGTATAAGATTGATGTAAACGGGAATGGTCAGTCGAACTATTACGCACGCGATAAAGACGGGGTAATTGGGTTGAATAAAGCCGAGAGCAGTCGGATAACCATTTATATGGACAACGGCAAAGTGAAAAAGATAGCCTTTATTAAATCACCCGAAGGAGAGCTCAAGCCAATGGCCGATATTGAAGACGGCGATAAACTTTTGCCCGGATTCAAATGGCAGGATGAAATTCGGCCCAAAAACAAAGAGGATATTTTTAGGAGGCCAGTGCCAGTATCTGTGAATCCGACCGACAAGAAGGAACCTGCAAAAAAACCGGCAGTTCAAGCACCTGCAAATCCCGCCTCTCTCCAGATTGAATAGTTGCCCGGAGTTTAAAGATTTTGACTAATTTCGAAATACTAATCTGCTAAACCTTTTGCTATGAGAAACCTGCTTAAATCGTGTGTTTTATTGGTATTCCTTTCGTTTGCGATGCCATTTGCTGCGCTGTGTGCCACCGGTGATTTTGCCAAATCAGGTATTTCAGTTGGAGTGGTGGTGGAAGACCTGAATAAATCGCTTGACTTCTACCTGAATGTAATTGGAATGGTCAAAACCGGTGAATTTGGCGTTGATGCCGCCAAAGCCAAAGAATTAGGTTTGGCCAATGGCGATCGTTTTGATGTGAAAGTACTGAAGCTTGAGAACAGCGAAAATGCTCCGGAATGGAAGCTGATGAGCTTTGGGAAAAAAGTTAACCATGTAAAATCTACCTATGTCCCCGACGATACCGGAATGCAATACATTACCATTTTTGTGAAATCGATGTCCCCGATACTTGATCGTATAAAAAAGCACGGCATAAAAACGCTTGGAAAAACTCCGGTTATGCTTGACGCCAACCGGCAATTTGTGTTGGTTCAGGATCCCGACGGAAATTTTATTGAATTAATCGGACCAAAATAATCACAAGCTCCAAATGAAAAAGCGGCTGAATTTTGTTTCAAATCAAATTCAGCCGCTTTTTTTTACAATAACCTTACTTTACAAGTTTCGAAATTTCTTTGAAGCCCGGTGCAGCGGCACTGCGGGTTAGCTCAAACAAGATCGATTCGCACGAAGTCATCAGAATACCTTCGTACCGGAAACGTTCAGCTGCTAAATCAACATGGTCAAATGAACGGGACGAAACGCAATCCATCACTACAACAGGAGTATATCCTGCTTCTTTCAGATCGATGGCGGTTTGCAATACGCAAACATGCGATTCGATTCCACATAGGATTACATTTTTTGCACCTGAAAGAGCTAACTTTTCGGCGAATGTCGGTTCGTCAAAACAGCTGAAATCTTTCTTTTCGATGGGTTGCAAGTCTGGAATGACAGATTTAATTTCGTCGATTGTTTCACCCAGTCCTTTGGTATATTGCTGAGTAACAAAAACCGGCAGTTCAAGCACCTGCAAACCCTGAATCAGTTTTTTGCAATTTTCAACCAACGTCTCATTTTCTTCCATCACAGGAACCAATCTCTCCTGAATGTCAATCACCAATCCTACACTATTCTCTCTTAAAATACGCATATCTATTTAGTTTCAAGTTCAAAGTTTCGAATTCCAAGTCACCTTATTTCATGGGAGATCAGTTAACTTCTGAAAACTGCTCACTGCGACTGAACACTATTTCAATCCAGCCTGTTCCCTCGATTTATCGCCTAAATAGCCTCCATGGTGGCGCTTGGCGTATTCTGCATTATTGAATCCGATCCGTTTCATCATCATGACCACCAGCACATCGCCAATAACGGTCATCACAGTGGTTGATGTACTCGGAGTGAGTCCCAGGATACAAACCTCTTTTGGATTTCCGGTTTCGATGCACACATGCGACATTTGGGCCAGTTGCGAATCTTTATTGCTGGTAATCACAATCAGTGGCAGGTTTTTGTATAGGTTGTCGGCAAGAGCAACCAATTCAAGTATTTCGCGTGTTTTGCCTGAATTGGAGATGAGCAAAAGCACATCGTTCGGCTGAACAACTCCCAGGTCACCATGTTGTGCATCGCTTGGATGGAGAAAAACAGCAGGCGTGCCGGTTGAACTAAACGTTGTGGCAATGTTTAAAGCAATCTGGCCGGCTTTTCCCATGCCAGAGGCCACCAGTTTCCCTTTCATTTGATGAACCCGCTCTTCGATGATATTGATGGCTTTTTCAAACGAATCGGTGACCGGGATGTTTTGAATAGCTTCAGCTTCCTGTTTTAAAACCTGTTTAATATCTTCCAGCATAATTTCAATTTTTCGGGGCAAAAATAGACTAAAATATTTAGAAGGGAAGTAATGTTGAAGGCATATTTGCGATTTTGGAAGGTGATTGAAGTCAGCTTTATTTAGTGTTCATTTAATTTCTTTTATTCTCGCCTGATTTTTAAAAACTAAACTGATTTTAATGTGTTGATATGTTCTAAAACTTCAGAAAAACGCATTTTTATTGATCTATTTATTTAGATATTTAGATTCAGAAAAATCAAGTATGTAACGTTTTCGCCTGATTGCCTGAATAACAGGCCTGGAAGTTCTAAATAAAAAATTAAAACATACTAACCACTAATTGTTTTTGAAATGAAGATTCATGAATATCAAGCCAGACAAATCTTCAGGAATTATGGCATTCCTGTCCCCGACGATGTTTTATGCTACACGGTTAGCGAGGTTGAAAATGCAGCCCGCGAGTTAAACTGCATGGTTGTTGTAAAAGCCCAGGTTTTAGCTGGAGGGCGCGGAAAAGCCGGCGG
>CAYRBM010000020.1:0-46121 GCA_964422425.1 uncultured Odoribacter sp. | reverse complement strand
CTTAATCAAACTTCTCATGCGCCGAATCGGTTTATTATCAGATACCCACGGAACTCTAAGTTCGCGTATTTTCAATTTTTTCGACCCTGTGGACGAAATCTGGCATGCCGGCGACATAGGAAATGCAGAAACTGCCGACAGATTATCAGCATTTAAGCCCTTTCGTGCAGTGTACGGTAATATCGACGATCAGGTTTTGCGGCGCATGTTCCCTGTTAACCAACGCTTCTTTTGCGAGGATGTTGATGTACTCATGACCCACATTGGCGGATACCCCGGACATTATGAGGCGCCTGTTCGTCAGCAGTTCCGAACCAAAACACCGCAATTGTTCATCAGCGGGCATTCGCACATTCTGAAAGTTATCTTCGATCCCAAATATCATTTACTGCACGTTAATCCGGGTGCTGCCGGAAATAAAGGTTTTCACAGGGTTTGTACAGCTGTGAGATTCGTCATTGACGGAAGAAATATACGGGACATGGAAGTGCTTGAATTCGAACGAACAGCTTTTCAGGAATTGATGAATACTAAATAGTTGTGCGGAAAAACTTCAACATTTTTTCTTCCCGGCTGTTTTCTGAGTAATTTGATCATCAATCATGAAAAAGCAAATTTTCATTTTAACTTCCGTAATTATGACTTTTTTAAATAGCCACGCACAAAATGAGACAGCCACCCTTGGCGGCGGATGTTTTTGGTGCACCGAAGCGATATTTAAAAGCCTGAAGGGTGTTGAGAGCGTTGAATCGGGCTATTCCGGAGGAAAAACTAAAAACCCCACTTATCAGGAAGTGTGTACGGGGGAAACCGGACATGCTGAAGTTATACAGATTACGTTTGATCCCGGTATAATCAGTTTTGATGAGCTGCTGGAGGTTTTCTTTAAAACCCACGACCCTACTACCCTAAACCGTCAGGGAGCTGACGTTGGAACACAATACCGGTCGGTAGTCTTTTATCACAGCCACGAGCAAAAGGAAATTGCTGAAGAATACATCGAAAAACTCAGCCGTGAGAACGTTTTTGGCAAACCAGTGGTAACTGAAGTTGCCGTATTTGATAAATTTTACAAAGCAGAAACCTATCATCAAAATTACTTTGCCAACAACAGAATGCAGGGATATTGCCAATTCGTAATTGTTCCCAAAATGGACAAATTCAAAAAAATCTTCAAAGACAAACTTAAATAAATCAGGACATGCTTCAGAAATTAGTCATCGTGAGCCTTTTGATGGCCGCAATCAGCCTGGAGGCCTTCGCTCAGCGGGAATTTAAAACCAAGGAAGGCGATACAACCTATGTGATGAAACGATACGTTTTCATGTTGCTGAATGAAGGCCCCAAAAGGGATCAGGACTCAGCTACTTCAAAAAAAATACAGGAAGGACACATGCAGCACATCAACGCGATGGCAAAAACCGGAAAACTGGTTATGGCAGGTCCTTTTGAAAAAGGAGGCAAACATCGCGGAATATTGATTTTCGATGTGGATTCCATTTCAGAAGCAGTCCGGATGGAATCAGCTGATCCGGCAATTGTATCGGGCCGGCTCGAAATGCAGCCTATTTACTGGTGGGTAGCTAAAGGCAGTAAACTGCCCTGAGAATTAATTTCAGGTTAAAATCACACAGAGTATCATTAGCTACTCTGCGTTTCCAATCAAAGAAATACTTACTTTTAGTCCACTTTAACGATTACCCTAAAATTATTTCCAAAAAAGTAGGGTAAACTTTCTGCGGGTTGTATTCTGGTAAAGCGTTGTAAAAAAAGCAACAAATAACCCAGAAGGTTTACTTATTCGGATGGCTACAGCGTAAGGAATGAGGATATTGTCGGATAAAAATCAGACTGAAACCGGACTCGACCGAGCAGGTTTTGAGCAGTTATTTGATGCTTACTATGATGAGCTTCAGCATTTCATTTATTACAAATCGGGTGATACAGAAGTAGCCGAAGATTTGGTTCAGGATTCTTTTCTGAAATTATGGGAAGTTCGCAAAACGGTTCGAACCGAAACTGCACGGGCACTGCTTTACACCATCGCATCGAACCTCTATGCCAACAGGTATAAACGACAGAAATTGCACCTGAAACTTCAGCAAACACTTGTAGAAGATCGTACTTGTGAATCGCCCGAATTTGAAATGGAAGTTCAGGAGTTCGACCAGAAATTACAAAAAGTACTGGGAGAATTAAGTGAGAAAAGCCGGACTGTTTTCCTGATGAACCGGATTGACCAGATGACTTACGCTGAAATTGCCCAAAACCTCAATCTGAGTGTCAAAGCGGTTGAAAAGAGAATGAAAAAAGCATTGGAATATATACGCAGTAACATCGAACAAAAATTTTGAAACGTGCAAACGAACAATAAAAATAGGGATAAGGAAGTTTTTCGAAAGGCAGATTTTGACCGGATGACTCTGGAAGAAAAAGCTGATCTTTTCGTCAACAGTTACCGTGTTCCTCAAAAAAAGAGTAAGGCTGATGTATTTGCCATGCTTCAAAAAAAGATGGATTCACCGATCAAGGAAAAACCTGTCCGCTCACTTCGCATTGTCTGGTCAGCCGCTGCTTCAATTGCAATAATTGCCATACTTGCTACCGTATATTTCCGTCAGATTCCAAAAGAAATTATCGTCTCTCGCGGGCAACACCTCGAATATCAATTGCCCGACGGATCAGAAGTTACTGTTAATGCTGATTCAAAGCTCACCTTCACTGAAGTAAGTTTCGACAAAAAGCGCAAACTAAAACTCGAAGGCGAAGCTTATTTTTCAGTTCAAAAAGGGGCTCCGTTTGTGGTTGAAACACCACGGGGAATAGTTGAAGTTTTAGGAACGACCTTGAATATTCAGGCCAGAGAAAACCACTTCGAAGTTGCATGCCTGAGCGGAAAAGTAAGAGTTACTGCCGGGAATCAGTCAGCCGATCTCATTCCGGGTGAAAAAGTTGAACTGCGATCCGGTATTCTGCAAAAAACCGGGAATCACACCGAAAGTCAACTGGCAGGATGGACAACCGGAGAATTTAATTTTGACAACAAACCTTTAATTTCTATTTTTGAAGAAATGGAGCGGCAGTTCAATATAAAAATCACAACAAACGATATTGGAAGCCGTTTTTATACCGGAAGTTTTAACAACCAGAATCTGGCGGATGCGCTGGAAACAGTATGCTTACCCATGAGCCTCGATTATGAAATTAGAAACGGGAATCAGGTCTTTATTTCGGTCAAAAAAGAGTAGAACGAACAAAATTCTGCTGGTTTTTCTCTTGTGCTTTGTCTTCCTATTCCACTCACCATCAGGCTTCAGTCAGCAATCATCCTTTATCTTCAACAACACACCGCTTTCCGAAGCCTTGATTCAGGTTTCAAAATCACTGAACTTTAAAGTTGCCTTTGATGCAAAAGCCATGTCGGAGCTGCATGTTTCGGGTACTTTCAGCAATAAATCGCCTGAAGAATTATTAAATGTACTTCTGAAAAACACCTCCTACATGGCACAGGAAAAGCATGGCAGCTACCTGATTATCCCCATTAAGCAACCCGTAGCAGTTAAAGAAAATCCGTCTTTTCGAATCTCGGGCTTGATTTCTGACGCTGTCTCAGGAGAACAGCTTCCACATGCCATAATCTCTTTCCCCGATCAAAATACATCTTTGGCCTCATCGGTAAACGGAACTTTTGCATTGCGTATTCCAGCCACTCCTTCCATTCGGATAAACATTCAATATTTGGGCTATCAGCCGGTTGACAGTGTGCTGGCACTGAATGATTCCACTTCTGTTTTTGCCTTCAGACTGAAACAAAGAAACATGGAACTGGAGTCCATTCAGATTAGAAAGACACGTGTAAAAATGATTGATCAAAATAAGGAGGCAAGTCACTCCACAGTCAATCCGGTTGGTTTTGTGAACCTGCCCAATCTGGGAGAAATTGACATTTTCAGAACCATACAGATGTTACCTGGCGTGGGTTACGCCGAAAGCTCCTCCGGACTAAATATACGAGGAGGTACAGCCGACCAAAACATGGTTCTCTTCGACGGATTTACCCTATACAATCTCGATCATTTTTTTGGCACTTTCTCGTCAGTCAATCCCAATGTGGTAAAGGACATTCAGATATACAAAGGAGGTTTCGATTCCCGCTTCGGTGAACGCGTTTCGGGTATTGTGGATATAACCGGCAAAACCGGAAACAAATACAATCCTAAAATCAGTGCAGGATTGAATCTGATCAGTGCAAACCTGACGGCAGAAATTCCTTTTTCGGAGAAATTAACCCTGATTGTTGGAGGAAGGCGCTCGTATGCCGATATTTATTCCACCTACCTGGTCAGCGATCTGCTGGAAAACCAGGAAGAAGAAGTCAGTTTGGATGAGAGAACCAGCAACATCGTTCAGCTTGAACCGGGGTATTACTTTTACGATTACAATGCCAAATTAACCTTCAGCCGGAGTGAGCAGGAGAAAATGTCGGTAAGCGCTTTTGGAGGAAAAGATTTTTTATCGGGAATTGGCGAGGGGAAAGTTAAACAAATGTATTCGTCAACGAATAACAATACCGAGTGGGGAAATTACGGATTCAGCTATTCATGGATCAAACAATGGCGCGATAAATTCTTTTCGAATTTGCAGATTGGCTATTCCGGATATCAGAATCAGTATGACGAACTGACCGTTGTGACCAATCAGAAAGGGAAAAAAACAACAGTAACCAATTTTAATTCGCTTGAGCAGAACGAGCTGACCGACTTCTCGGCTTCGCTTCGAAACGAGTTCTCTTTAGGGATGAAAAATTCCATCGACTTTGGCCTGCATACCAAGTTTAATGAGTTTAACTATTTTAAAAATGCCGGTGAAGATGCCTTCTATACTGATATTGCATCATCATCTTGGCTATATACCGGTTACCTGCAATTCAATACACAGGCTATCCAAAATTTATCAGTAAAACTTGGCGGGCGGGCCAATGCTTACAGCCTTTCAAATCGACTCTTTTTCGAACCCCGTTTTTCATTAAACTACCGTATTGCCAACCTGATTACACTAAAACTGGCCACCGGAAAGTATTACCAGTTTTTGAGTAAAGTAGCTCCTACCCAATCATACGGTTATAACCGTGATTTCTGGGTAATTGCCGACGACAGTAAACATCCGGTTTTATCGTCTGATCATTTGATTGGCGGAATCAATCTGGCTCACAAACGATTTTCGTTGGATGCGGAGTCTTATTACAAAACAACCGATGGACTTCAGCTTTTTCTCTACATTCCGCCATTTCAAAAGAATGTCGATCCCGGAAGTTTTATTCCTCCTGGTCAGGCAAAGAAAATTCAGTTACCCAGCAAATTTATAACCGGAACCGGAGAAGCTGTCGGGCTCGACCTCTTGCTGAAATACGAAAGCAGCCATTTAACAAGCTGGATTGCATATTCATACAGCAAAGCCATTCGTAACTTTACGGAAATAAATAGCAATGAGGAAATTCCTGCTCCTTTCGACAAAACACACGAACTCAAATGGACCAACCTGTTTTCGTGGAAAAAATGGAACTTATCCGGAATGTGGATTTACTCTACCGGCCAGCCTTACATTGAATCTCAGACTATTGATAAAACCCTCATAGCCCGTTTTACCTACAAACGGTTACCCGACTTTAAAAGGCTCGATGTGGCGGCAAACTACAACCTCCAAATTCAAAAAGTCCGCATCAAACTCGGAATGTCAGTCATAAATGTTTTAAACGAAGAAAACTACAACGACATTTATTCGCGTGAATTTAACTTCGACACCACTACGTTTAACGAAACAACCTATTTGCGTTCGCTTGGTATAACTCCCAACTTCTTTGTGATTTTTCAGTACTAAAAAATGTAGTTCAGGCCCATGTAAAATCCTGATTTACCATCCTGCTCTTTAAGGGCACGACCATAATCAGCTGCAATTACAAAATTCTCATTCATGGCCACAATAAAGCCTAAGCCACAGGAATAGTGCATCTTTTCCGCTCCCCGATTGAAATAATTACCGGGCAATCCCATGGTTGCATTGGTATTAATCGGAATCTTTTTGGTAACACGGCCAAAATCAGTAAACCCATTCAGCCCGAGATAAAAATTATTCTTAATAAAATTAAACCGGACGAATTTCCAGCGTGCCTCAATATTTCCAAGGAAGAAAGCATCGCCAACCACGCGGTTTCGCAGGATACCCCGAAGTGTTGAAGCGCCGCCTAAGCCTTCGGAAGAAGCGCCGGTAAGTACTGAGGTAATTACCTGTGACTGGTAATAAAATGGTACATCTCCCCCAAGTGTTGACTGATACGACAATCGGTAAACCAGCGACAAATCATTAGGAATCAGGGTAAAATATTCACGATGAATCAAACTCAATTTAGTAAACGAGCTTTCGGCTCCAAGTATTTTCGGCGAGGCTTCAATCACAGCTTCAGTCCAAACCCCTTTCATCGGGTTGGGCTGATTGTCGCGTGTATCGAGTACAAGGCCGGCCTTAAAAGTAGGCACAAAACCTCCGTCAACCTCGTCGCCGCTAATAATTCCCCATTGCTGATATTTTTCATACAAGCCCGGCTGATCAGTAACCGACGGAAGCTTCTCACTATCATCCTTTCCTTTATTTAATTTGTCAATATTAACCGAAGCAATCTTAAAATTCTGAAAATTCCAGCCGGTGATCCAACGAAACTTTTCCCCGATTAATTTCCCCTGCAAATCAACCTTGAAACGGAATAACTTCCGATCGTATTTATAAAACATTCTGGAGAGGTAATCATCCGAAGTATCGTCGACCCAATCAGCCATGTAAACAGCATCATACCCATTAAATCCGAAAAAATCGTAAGCCTGATCGGAAAGAAAACTTACATCGGCCGTAGTTTGCAGCCCCTTAATTAATTGGTCAGAGTCATAATAAAAACGGTTTATTCCACTTCCCTTGGTAAACCGTGAAACTTCAAAATAAAATTTGTGGTTGTATTTGGGGTAGCGGGTACCATCACCGTAATTATACAAATCGACCAGTGCGCCATACTGAAAACCCAGATCAGTATCAAATGTGATTGTGGGTAAGGCCCCAAAATTCCAGTTTTTCTTGATGAGTTCAGTTTTCTTTTCAGATTGGGCAAACACAATTGCAGCAAGGCAAACAAACGCTACGGAAAGATAATTTTTTTTCATAGGTAAAGGATTTGTTTAAAACGAAGATAATAAAAATCAATTGGTTATGCTGACTGATAACAACAAATTGGATTCAAGGTTTTATTTGCTATTTTCAAAACGTTCAAATCGAGAACGATTATTTTAGACAAACCAACTGAAAACCAAACAGATTGAATACTTTACGTACACTATTCGCCACCCTGATTTTCGTATTTTTCGTTCAACAATCTTTTGCTCAAACTACGGCCAGGGCTGTTCGGGTTACCAATCCGCCGTCGATCGACGGGCATGTGAACGATGCCGCCTGGGAACAGGCCACTCAAATCGACCAGTTTGTCCAGCGTGAGCCCAATCCGGGGCAGCCCGTTTCGGAGAAAACCATTTTCTGGGTGTGTTACGACAACAATTACCTGTATTTTGCGGCCCGCTGCTTCGACGATCCGAAGAAAATAACGGCCAAGGAAATGGCCCGCGATGTTAGTCTGGGCAACGACGACCGCATTCAAATCATTCTCGATACTTATCTCGACAAGCGCAATGGCTATTGGTTTCAGGTTGGCCCCCGCGGGTCGATTGGCGATGCGCTGATCAGCGAAAACGGCGCTTCTATGAACAAGGAATGGGACGCCCTCTGGAACGGGAAAGCAAGCATCAACAGCGAAGGCTGGGAAGCCGAACTGGCCATTCCGTTCAAAACCATTGGTTTCGATCCCGAAAAAACCGTATGGGGAATGAAACTGATCCGAAACATCAAACGCAAGCTCGAAGCATCGTACTGGCCGGTTGCCAACCTAAACACGCACCGGTTCCAGATTTCCGATTCAGGATTGCTGGAAGGGCTGGAAGGAATTACGCAGGGGATTGGGCTCGATCTTTCGCCATATGCCATTGCTGGGATGAATACAAAACGAGCCCTGAAAAATGACTATTTGGCCGACGCCGGGCTCGATATGTTTTACCAAATTACGCCTAGCCTGAAAGCTTCGGTTTCAATCAATACCGATTTTGCTGAAACCGAAGTGGACGACCGCCAAATCAACCTGACGCGCTTTAGCCTTCACTTTCCGGAGAAACGCGACTTTTTTTTGGATGGCTCGAATTACTTCAAATTCGGGATTGAAGGCGACGACAACAATCCGTACCGCAATTCCATTGTTCCGTTTTTCTCGCGGAGGCTGGGGCTCGATATCGGCAACAACATGATTCCGGTGAGGTATGCCGCCAAAATTACCGGCCAGCAAAATAACTGGAACATTGGCATGATGTACATCAGCGACCACCGCGATTACGGCAATACGCACCTTTCGGTGGGGCGCATCAGCCGAAACCTGGGCGCACAATCGTCGGTAGGTGTTATCGGCACCTTTGGAAATGCCCTTTCGAGTGAAAGAAACCAGGTTGGCGGAATGGATCTGAAACTGGCCACTTCGAAATTCAACAAAAACAAAAACCTTGTATTTACTGCATTTGGCCTTGTCTCACACTCAAATAAAGAAAACGAAAAAAACACATCCTGGGGCGCCGACCTTGCCTATCCCAACGATTTTCTCGCCCTCGGTTTGGGACATTACGAAGTGGGCGAAAACTTTGTGGCAGGAATTGGGTTCGTTCCCCGCACCAATATTAAGGCTTCCTACGGAAACTTTTCACTTGGCCCGCGCCCCAATAAATGGGGAATCCTTCAGACAAAAACCGGAGCCGGGTTTAATTACCTGACCAATTTCGAAAACGTGATGGTGACCCGCGTAATCAACCTCCAGCCCCTTGGCATCCGCTTCAAATCGGGTGAAGAGTTCTCACTCTCGATTAACCAGCAATACGAATTTTTAACGAAGAACTTTAATATTTACCCCGGATTTGTGATTCCGCAAAATGCCTACACGTTTTGGTACCAAAACATCCAGCTAATTTCAGCCGGAAGCCGCAATTTGGCAGGCTCGGCAAGTTTCGGTAGCGGCGATTTTTACAATGGCCGCAAACAGGATATGAAACTGACTGTGAATTATAAAGTTGCTGTGCCACTGTTTATTGGCGGAAATTATTCGGTCAACCACGTTACTTTGCCTGAAGGCGATTTCACGGCCAAAATTTACCAGTTGAACATGAATATCCTGTTTAGCCCGACGGTTACGCTTTACAACTATTTTCAGTACGACAATGCCTCCGAAAAAGCAGGCTGGCAATCGCGCTTTCAGTGGATATTGAAACCCGGCAATGAAATAATTTTGGCCTGGACATCGGGCTGGGCGCAACCTACAGGCCCCTGGGTGATGAACGAAAGCGCACTCCGCCTGAAACTCAAATACAACATCAGGTTCTAGAAACGCATTTGCTTCTCGAGGGATTTCTCAAAATCAGTCCTTCAGTCCTTCAATCCTTGAGGCTATTCAGTCTGCTAGATCCATCCGCGCAGTTTGTAATAGCCAAGCGCTGCCAGTTCACGTGCAATCAGGATTTCATATTTCAGGTGGTTCCAGAATTGGTAACGAATAGAAGTATGATTACCGATATCTGGAATTGCAGTTTTATTTCCGCCCAACTTATCGTCGTCGAAAAACAAGCTGGCTTCTACAGTTCCTTCAAAGGCAGGTAAAGCATTTACCTTTTTAAAACCGGCTTTACGAAAAACCAGCACAGAGCGCCGCATGTGTTCGGGCGATGTAACCAACAGAATTGGTTTTTCAGTGAGCTTTACCCCATTGAAATTTTGCAGATTCAGTGCTTCCGATCGTGTATTTGTCCCGCGGTCTTCGTACAAAATACGTTGCGGCACTATTCCTTTTGAAATAAGCTCAGCTGCAACCCGACGCGGTGTACTCAGTGAATCAGATGATTCACCTGGAATTGAAATAATGATTTGGCTTTCAGGAAATTCGGCTGCTGCCTTAAATGTATAAAAAGTCCTCATCAGGTTTGATTCACTGGGCATTCCTCCTCCTCCAAGCAAAATAATATAGTCAGGCTTTTCAGAAATTTTTGATTTACTGGTTCCCAGCCAATGATATCCCCAATAAGGTAAAGTGGTAAAACTTAGAAAAAGAACAACAAAAAAAAGCACCCCCAATGAGAATACAACCAGTCTGAAAAAACACAGAAAACGCACCAATTTTTTCTTTGCCATAATGTGAATATCGAGGAATGCGGAAAGGTAACGAATATCAGCTTATTCAAAACTAACATGGAACGAAAAAAGTGAAGGCTCAATTGGAATTTAGAATGGGCAGACTAAAACTAAAAGTGCTGCCATGATCGACAATACTTTCAACCCATATTTTCCCCCCATGCTTCTCAACCAAATCATGACACAGCAACAAACCAAGTCCGGTTCCCTTTTCATTTGCTGTGCCAGTTTTTGAATTAACCTGTGTAATATCGAAAAGCTTCCGCTGCTCTGCATCTGAGATACCAATTCCATTATCAACTATCGAAACAATAACCTGGTCTGATTCTATCTTCGTGCGAACCAAAATGGAACCTTTTGCCCTGGTAAATTTGATGGCATTAGTTATCAGATTTCGGAGTATAGTTTTGAGCATTAACTCATCCGCTTTAGTTGAGACCTGGCCAGATTCTTCAATACTAATGCTGATATTTTTCTGAGCTGCCATGGGAATGAAATCTTCAACTAAATTTTTGCAAAGCTGATTTAAATTGATTATTTGAGGATTAAACGAGAACTGTCCGGATTGAACCCTGGCCCACATTAGTAATTCTTCCAACAAAGAATAGGTTGTTTTGGCCGTTGAATGTACCTGGCTGGCATATAATCGATGTTCTTCCCGCGATAGTGATTCAAAATTTTCGTCTATTAATTCAGAAAAACCCAACAGTGCATTAAACGGATTCTTTAAATCGTGTGCCAAAACGGAAATAAAACGGTCTTTATTTACATTTACCTTTTTCAATTCTTCGTTAAGCAGCTGAATTTGAATTGATTTTGTTCTTGCATTAATTAAGCTGACGGTAAGGATAAAAAGTAGAATACTAATAATAATACCCCCGCCAAAAACAAATACGGCTCGGGTTGAAAATATACCTACCGTTGGATGATACCGGTTGAAATTCAGTATCCATGTTTTGCCATTAAAATTCATTTTAACATCAAACTCCTTGTAGGGACTTTCAGAATGAGCAGTTGACAAATAATCGCTGTCGAACAAAAGATTCTCCGGATTTGATTTAGACTCGTCAAATATTCTTAGCCTGATTTCATTGTAATCCCATTCGGTTATAACCTGACTGATAAAATCATTCATGCGGAATGCACTGAATACCCAACCTTTTATGGCAACCTTCCGCTCCTCGATAGTTGCTTTGGGAGCCCCGCGTTTAAAGACAGGTGCCACCATTAATGCGCCAGCAACTTTCTGATCAGCATCCTGAATCAGGATTATTTTATCGGATATAGTTGCAACATCGTGATCACGGGCAGAAATCATGACTTTTTGCCTTACTGTCTCGGTAAACGCATCGTATCCAATAACATTCACATTTTTGCCCTTAAATGGCTCAAGATAAATAACTGTCGTGTACGATTCCCGGTCACCCTCCGGTCTGATTTTAAAATCAACCAGTCCTTCTTCTTTGATTTGTTTCTCAAAATGAGCAAGTCGTTGCCTGGGCACAATCGTAATATATCCAATTCCCTGAATACCCGGAAGCTCCGTTAATGATTTATTTAAAGTTTGAAATTCATTCCATTCTGTTCGCGTGATGGAATCGGAGCCAGCAATAAAAGCAGAACTACTGTACAAAGTTTGAGCACAAGCTTTAAGCTGAATCTGAATTTTGCTTTCAACTCCACGGCATTTACTTTCAAACGATTGCATCTCAATCACTTGATAATATCGAAAAACTGAAAGTGAAATGACAGAAGTCATCGCCAATCCTAAAACAAGAATCAGGAGTGGAAATAATCTGATTTTAAACATGAGTTCCCTTTTTCTCAAGTCTAATATAACAAACAACTTCGAGGTTTTCAAGAGGCGTGTCAAACATTTTAATCTGGCAAAACGAAAGAGGCAGCATCCCGCTCTGGGATACCGCCTCTTATTCTTTAAAAGCTCATGAAAACTTTAAAATAAAACTATCTCAAAGTTTTCTGCAATTGGGGTATTCTGCTTATTTAACCATCTTAAAGTCCTGAACTGTTTTCTGTTTTTCCTTCACAACCACATTGGCAACCTCGGTAGTTTTATAATCGGTTGCTTCACAGGTCATCGAATAGGTTCCGGCCGGAAGACCAATAATGGCATAAGTTCCATTTGCTGCTGATAGGGCTGAACCAATTTCTTCTGTTCCTTTAAACACTTTAATGTGTGCTTCTTTAATCAGGATGGTTTCATTCTCAAATACTTTGCCTTCAATTCGTCCGCTGTGTTTTTCAACCATAGCACGAATAACGGGTTTAAAAAGAAAGCCTTTTATGCCGGCAGGGGTTTTGGGATTTCCCTGAACTACGAACGATTTGCTTACATCAAAATCAAGAATCAGAGAACTTTCGACTCCATCTTCAATGACCAGAGCTGGTGATAATTTTAGTTTGAGACCGCTGCTTGTACCGCCAGGAATTTTAAGATCGAATCGTTCTCCACTTTTCAAAACAACTTCAGAATCTGAAACATACATGCGAATTAAATCATAGGAACCAACTTCAAGCTCAGCATCTTCGATTACTTCTGTTACTCCATTTTGCAATGTTAACAGATCGAACTCCCTGGGTTCATCCAAAATGACGATATATTCTGAATCATCTTCAGTAGTTGAGGTAGATGTTCCTCCTTCAGTAGTTGAAGATGCAGTACCCATCCTGATTTCAATTTTATCAATGGTTACGATTGTTTGGTCAACCATACTTACAGGAAAAGGTGCATCAGTTAATTTAACAACAACCGTACCTTTTCCATTTTTTGTTTCCACTTCGTCAACCGAGGTACAGGAAGTCATAAATACAGCAATAGCTGCTAAAAACATCAGACCGATTTTAATTAAACTTTTCATGACTTTTTACTTTTAATGATTACAATAAATTTTCTTCTCATTCACTAACAACTTCTCATTCAAAAAGGAACGCAAGTTTTGTTTGTTTAGCTTATATAGTACTGAGAACGAAAATACCCTACCCCAGGTTGTATTTTTTTCAAACAAAAATCCCGGACATTAATACATCCGGGATCTTCAAAGCTATTATTGCTTAACCGAGAACTTATAAATCGTGGTCGATTTCAAAGTCTCTCCGGGTTTTAGCAAGGTATTCGGGAAATTGGGATGATGGGGTGAATCAGGATAATGCTGTGTTTCCAGACAAACACCATTGCGGTAGTTATATGGATTTCCGCGCTTACCGATGATATTGCCTTTCAAAAAATTTCCGGTGTACAATTGAACCGCTGGCTCGGTGGTAAAGCATTCCATGTAGCGACCCGAAACAGGTTCATAAAGGCTTGCACAGAAAGTCATTTCATTACCATTCTGGTCTTTATTCAGGATGTAATTGTGATCGTAACCACCACCCATGCGAAGTTGAGGCATTGGATCGTCGATTCGCTCTCCAATGGTATGTGGAGTCGTGAAATCCATAGCTGTTCCACGAATATCAGCAATTTCACCTGTTGGAATCAAAGTAGAGTCGCCTACAACAGTTGAAGAGTTGGCATCGACAACCAATACATGATCCAGAATATCGCCCATTCCTTCGCCTTTCAAGTTGAAATATACATGGTTGGTAAGGTTAAAAAAACAGGCTTTATCAGTTGTCGCTTCGTAATCAATTCTTAAACCATTGTCTTTGGTCAGCGTGTAAGTCACTTTTACGTTTTTATTACCTGGAAAGCCCCATTGTCCGTCGGCACTTTGCAGTGTCATTTCAACCGCTGGACCATCGGCTGTCTGAATTTCTTTGGCGTCGTAAACCTGTCGGTAAAAACTTTCGGGACCCGAATGAAGGCAAGCATGATGATTATTTACCGGCAATTGATAAACTTGTCCGTCGATTTCAAACTGTCCGTTGGCAATGCGGTTGGCATACGGGCCAACAACAGCGCCCTGCCCGGCATCGCCCGAAATATATCCGTCAATATTTTTGTACCCCAAAGCCACATCCTCCATGACACCATTCTTATCAGGTGCGAAAATCGAAACAATCTTGGCTCCATAGTTGGTCAGTGTAACTACAATGCCTCCTTCATTCGTCAGTGTAAAAAGAGTGGTTTTCTTTCCATTCACTTCTTTCTCGAAATCAGCTTTTGAATAGCTCATGGTAAACTCTTTTTTAGGGGCTGAACATGATGCAACTATAGCGCAAACAATCAGCAAACCGATAAATTTATTCATACTTAATTGATTTTGGGTTTGAATTTATTTGAGGTAAAGATAAGTGTTTCAATAACACAACATATTTTAAAAACCTTATAATTTCCCTTTCAGAGCTTGCCCTGTGTAAGATTCAGGAATGAGAACCAAATCTTCCGGTTTTCCGGCGAAGACCAGATTACCTCCTTCCTTACCTCCTTCCGGTCCAAGGTCGATTACCCAATCGGCACATTTAATCACGTCCAGATTGTGCTCAATAATAATGATGCTGTGACCACGCGCAATAAGGGCATTAAATGAATCAAGCAACTTCCGGATATCGTGAAAATGCAGGCCGGTTGTAGGCTCATCAAATATAAAAAGCGATGGACTTCCTTTCTCTTTAGCCAGGAAAGAAGCCAGTTTGACACGCTGACTTTCGCCTCCGGAGAGCGTACTTGATGATTGCCCCAGTTTCACATAGCCCAAACCTACATCCTGAAGAGGTTTTAACAACTTGCCTATCTTTTTTGCAGAAGCTAATTTCTGATTACTGAAGAAATCGATAGCCTCATTCACGGTCAGTTCAAGGATATCGTATATGTTTTTGTCCTCAAAAGTAATTTCCAATATTTCGTCGCGGAAACGTTTTCCCTTGCAACTTTCGCAAACCAGGTGGATGTCAGCCATAAACTGCATTTCAACTGTAATTTCGCCCTCGCCCTGACATTCCTCACAACGGCCTCCCTCGATATTAAATGAAAAGTGCGAAGGTTTGTAACCATTAAGTTTGGCCGCTTGCAACTCAGAGAATAGCTTTCGGATTTCATCGTACACCTTCAAATAAGTCACCGGATTGGAGCGCGATGATTTCCCGATTGGATTTTGGTCAACAAATTCAACTGAAGTGATCAGGTTGAAGTCGCCTTTTACAAGATCGTGCTGCCCGGTTTTCTCACTAAATCCACCAAACATTTTGGCCAAGGCCGGATACAACACTTTAGTTACAAGCGATGATTTACCGGAACCACTTACTCCGGTTACCACACACAACGTATTCAGCGGAAATTTAATATCTAGATTTTTCAGATTATTCTCGCGGGCACCAAGAACTTCAATGTAATTACTCCACTTTCTCCGGCTGACAGGTAATTCAATTTTTTCACGGCCAGTCAGGTATTTAGCCGTCAAACTTTCCGAAGACGATTCGAGTTGCTCATGTGTTCCCTGGAAGACTACTTCTCCGCCCAGTCGCCCGGCCAGCGGGCCAATATCAATGATTTCATCCGATGCGCGAATAATCTCTTCATCGTGCTCAACAACCAACACCGTATTTCCCAGTTTCTGCAATTTGCGCAGCACCCTTATTAATCGCTCTGTATCGCGCGAGTGAAGGCCAATACTTGGTTCGTCGAGAATATACATCGAACCTACCAAACTGCTTCCGAGCGAAGTAGCCAGGTTTATTCGCTGAGACTCTCCGCCTGAAAGCGTTGACGAAAGCCGGTTGAGGGTGAGGTATCCCAAACCAACGTCAGATAAAAATTCGAGCCGGTTATTGATTTCGGTCAAAATTCGTTCTGCAATTTGGGTTTCATGATCAGCCAGTTCCAGATTGACAAAAAATTCCTGCAATTCATTGATGGGCATCAGTACCAAATTCTGAATTGACTGACCTCCAACCTTAACATACTGCGCTTCCTTTTTAAGCCGTGTTCCACGACAATCGGGGCAAATGGTTTTACCCCGATAACGAGAAAGCATCACCCGGTATTGAATTTTGTAGGTATTTTCCTCCAGCATCTTAAAAAATTGGTTCAGCCCTTCGAAGTATTTATTGCCAGACCAAAGTAATTGGCGCTGTTCCTCATTCAGTTCGTAATAGGGTTTGTGAATAGGAAAACCGAACTTGTCGGCAGCATAAATCAACGCATCTTTCCATTCACCCATTTTTTCACCTTTCCAGCAGGCAACAGCATCCTGATAAATTGAAAGTGATTTATTAGGTATGACCAAATCTTCATCAATGCCAATTACTTTACCGTATCCTTCGCAGGTTTTACAGGCGCCAAGCGGGTTATTAAAGCTAAACATGTGCACCGAAGGTTCTTCAAATTCAATTCCGTCAGCTTCAAATAAGTTTGAAAAATGCTCTTCCAATGATTCGTTTTCCAGAAAAACCTTCACCAAACATTCGCCATGACCTTCAAAGAAAGCTGTTTGCACCGAATCGGCAATTCGGCTCAAATTATCCTCATCATTCAGTACAGTTGCACGGTCGATGACAATTGTACAAGCTGATCCGCTACAAATTTTCGGATCGTTATCTTTCAAAATTTCATCAATGCGTCTAATTTCTCCACTGATTTCGAGCCGGGTAAAACCTTGCTGAAGAAGTAACTCAGCCTCCTGAAAAAGGGTCCTTCCATTTTTTATTTTTAATGGAGAGCCTATCAGAAATCGGGTATTCTCCGGAAATAATTGAATAAACTCAACCACATCACTCACCTGATGACGTTTCACTTCCCTGCCGGAAACCGGTGAAAAAGTTTTACCAATCCGGGCAAAAAGCAATTTCAAATAGTCATAAACTTCAGTTGAAGTTCCTACCGTTGAGCGTGGATTGCGGGTATTTACCTTTTGCTCAATGGCAATAGCTGGTGGAATTCCTTTAATAAAATCAACTTCAGGCTTATTTATCCGGCCCAAAAACTGCCGGGCATAAGACGAGAGACTCTCAACATATCTTCGCTGACCCTCGGCATATAACGTATCGAATGCCAGTGACGACTTTCCGGAACCAGATAAGCCACTGATTACAATAAACTTATTGCGATTAATGTTGAGATCAATATTTTTAAGATTATGAACACGGGCACCCTTTATTTGAATATATGGAGAATTGACAGGATAAGAACTCATTCGTTATGTTATTTTATTTACTGAAAATTTGCTTTTTTGAAAAAAATGCTTCAAATTTACCAGCACAAAATTAGCAAATAGTTTAACTCTGATTCAAAAAAGCTTGCCTATCGACGGAACTCTACTCTTTAATTATTGAAAACAGTCACCTAATAATTCAGAGTAATGTTCAGAACTGAAGATCTGAGCGACAATGCGCTCGTTAAACAATTTGTTGATGGAAATCAGGCAGCAATTGAAGTACTCATTGCCCGCCACAAAAAGAGAGTATTCACCTACATCTTTCTCATTGTAAAAAACCATCATCTGGCAGAAGACATCTTTCAGGATACCTTCATCAAGGTTATCCGTTCTCTCAAAACAGGTAAATATACCGAGAATGGAAAGTTTATTTCCTGGGTTTTGCGAATTTCCCACAACCTCATCATCGATCACTTCAGAAAAGAAAAACTGCTAAGCACGACTTCGAATGATGAAATTGGCATCGATCTGCTTAATTCTCCAAAGTACTCCGATGAAAACATTGAGGATAAACTGGTTTATGATCAAATTACCAGTGATGTTCGTCTTTTGATTGAAGAATTGCCCGATGACCAGCGACAGGTAATCATCATGCGACACTTCCAGGGACTGAGTTTTAAAGAGATTGCTGATCTGACGGATGTGAGTATTAACACGGCTCTCGGACGTATGAGGTACGCCCTTATCAATTTGAGAAAATTGATTGAGAAAAAAAATCTTAGCCTGACAAAAATTTAATTGTATTTCAGCAATATTCGGATTCAGGTAGCGTTATATCTCTGAAACTAAAATCAGAAATTTAGCCTATGAGTAAATTCTCTACCTTGAATTATTTGATCAATTCATATCATGAGGGGAAGAAAGAAGTAGAAATGCTTCGAAATATTGAGTGTGATATAGCAAAGAATGCAATGAACTTTGATCAGGACGAATTTGAACCTTCACAAAAGAGTATTGATGCCATTATTCAGTTTGCCGCACAATACGAAGTACTAAAATCAAAGGCCACCGGGCCAATTGAATTAAGTCTGAATTAGTTTTTTAAAAAAACATTGAAAAGCATCTTGACGGATGCTTTTTTCATTTATATTTGTGATATTATTTTAATATCATTTCAATCTAAATTTGAATATATGGAAAAATCATTCAACGCCCGTTCCGGTTATTTATTTTTATTACTCGAAATCATATTTCTGAGTCTGGCAATAACCGGATTTATCATGCAAATCCTCATTCCTGCAATTCTTTTGTTGGTCTTGTTTATTTTTATAGCGCCGGGATTCATCGCAGTCGATCCCAATCAAAGCTATGTACTCGTTCTTTTTGGTGCCTACAAAGGGACCATTAAAGACAATGGATTTTTCTGGGTGAATCCTTTCTTCACTAAAAAGAAATTTTCGCTTCGCGCACGCAACTTCAACAGTGAGCCTATTAAGGTGAACGACAAACTGGGAAATCCAATTATGATCGGATTAGTTTTGGTTTGGAAAGTAGAAGACACCTACCGTGCTGCTTTTGGTGTTGATGAGTATGATCATTTCGTTGTTGTACAAAGCGAAGCCGCACTTCGCAAACTAGCTGGTTTATATCCGTATGACAATATTGAAGATGACCAGGCTAAAATTACTTTGCGTGATGGCGGAGAAGAAGTCAATCATGTTCTCGAGAATGAGATTCGTGAGCGGCTCGACATTGCAGGGATTCATGTTATTGAAGCACGTATCAACTACATAGCCTATGCCCAGGAAATTGCACAGGCCATGTTGAAACGCCAGCAAGCTACAGCCATTGTCGCCGCCCGTTTTAAAATTGTTGAAGGTGCCGTCAGTATGGTTGAAATGGCTTTGGATGAATTAAGCAAAAAGAAGATTGTTGAGCTCGACGAAGATAAAAAAGCAACCATGGTCAGTAATTTAATGGTTGTTTTGTGTGGCGACAAGGAAGCTACACCGGTTGTAAATACGGGTACTTTATATCAATAACTCCCATGAGCAAGGTTGCTTTCAAAGAAACCCAGCAATTCAGGCAATGGTGGAGCATTCTCCTGATTTTCGCGGCAACAGTGCCGGCAATGGTTTTTTCAGTTTATGCGCTTTACCAGCAATTAATGAATGGCATTCCGGTCGGAGATACCCCAGCGCCAAATTTAGTGCATGTTGCTATTATTGTTGTTCTGGGTCTTTTGCTCTGGAGCTATTTAGCGATGAAATTGGAAGTGCGGATTGAACCTGACGGGATTCATTACCGGTTTTGGCCGTTAATTTTTAAAGAACGGCTAGTTTCCATCCATGAAATCAGTCGCTACGAAATCAGGCAATACCGTCCGATTGCAGATTACGGCGGATGGGGAATTAAAAAAAGCTTCCGCTGGGGCAAGGCTTATAACGTTTCTGGAAACATTGGTCTCCAGATTTACCTGAACAACGGGAAAAAAGTTCTGTTTGGAACCCAGCGGCAACAAGCTGTCATGCACGCCATGAACACGATCATGGCAGATAAACTTCAGAATGCCAAAACATTAAACAATTAAGCAATGCGATTACATTTTATATCATTTTTACTTGGCCTTTTGGCTGCTTTGGCAGCCCTGGCTCAAACCGAAAAACCTATCGTGCTAAAAACCGGCACAGGCGAAATCGATGGAACTCTAACCATGCCCGATTCTAATCTCCCGGTGCCGGTCGTTCTTATCATTGCAGGCTCGGGGCCAACCGACCGGGATGGCAACAATGCAATGATGAAAAACAATTCTCTGAAAATGCTGTCGTCGCAACTGGCCAAGAACGGGATTGCGTCCGTTCGTTTCGATAAACGTGGCATTGCAAAAAGCCAGGGTGCCATGACCAGCGAGGCTGAACTTCGTTTCGAAACCTACATCAAAGATGTTTCCGTCTGGATTAACCTGCTGAAACAGGACAAAAGTTTTAATCAGATTATTGTTGCCGGGCATAGCGATGGATCGTTGATTGGAATGGTTGCCGCTCAAAAAGCCAATGTTTCGAAATACATTTCAATTGCCGGAGTTGGGCAACCTGCCGACCAAATAATACGCGAACAACTTAAAGCGGCCCCACCAGTTTTTTTAGAGCAAAGCTCCCCGATACTCGACGAGCTGGTAAAAGGAAAAACGGTTGAAAATGTACCGCAAACGCTCTATTCACTGTTTCGTCCAAGCGTTCAGCCATACATGATTTCGTGGATGAAATATGATCCAAAGGTCGAGATCGCGAAGTTGAAAATACCGGTTCTGATTGTCCAGGGGACAACTGATATTCAGGTAGGTGTTGAAGATGCAAAGCGGCTTCAGGCTGCAAAACCCGATGTCAAAATGGTTTTGATTGAAGGAATGAACCATATTCTGAAAAACGCTCCGGCCGAACGCATGCAAAACATGCAAAGCTACAATCAGCCCGATTTGCCTTTAAACGAAGAACTAGTTCGCGCAATTTGTGGTTTTGTAAATGAAAATTAGGTAGTTGCTGGCAAATGTTCGTAATGATTTTAATATGAATAAAGAGGGAGGGTGTAATGACAAAGAAGAAATCATTCGTACTACGTATTGACCCTGATGTTTATGAGGCTGTCGAAAAATGGGCAGCTCAGGAATTCCGCAGCGCAAACGGGCAAATTGAATGGATAATATCAAAAGCGCTAAGCGATGCACGCAGAACTGTGGAAAAGAAAAACCAGGATGAAACTTCTGAAAATGAAGAATAAACAACAAACATTTAATTCATTGATTTTAAACATTTAAATCATGCCTCAATCAAAATACCACTGCCCGAAATGCGGCAACACGAAAGCCGAAATCGACGAAATAAGAACAACCGGGAATGGATTTTCGCGCTTCTTTGACATTCAGAATAAGAAATTCACGGTGATTACCTGCACCCGTTGCCAATACAGTGAATTTTATAAAGGAACTGCCAGCTCTCTTGGCAATGTTGCCGATTTTCTGGTAGGCTAACTCACCGGTTTAAATTTACTTTAAATTGGAGGAATCAACTTTCAAACTAGTGCATAAACTAAGGTTTTAATTTAATTTTGCAAGGTTAGTATTTAAAAAATCTGATCAAATAAAATAACGAATTATGACCATTAGCGCTTTACAATCAGAAAGGGCACGATATCAGCCCAAACTTCCCAGTTCGTTGAAATCATCAGTTAAACTGGTTGAAGGTCAAAAGACCGAATCAGTTGCCGATCAAAAGGAAATCAGCGCACTCTTTCCCAATACCTATGGAATGCCGATGATTACTTTCGAATCATCCTCTGAAAAAAAATCATATCCTGCTGTTAATGTGGGTGTAATCCTCTCCGGCGGTCAGGCTCCGGGTGGACACAACGTTATTTCCGGCATCTTCGATGGGATCAAGAATATCAATCCTGAAAGTAAACTTTATGGTTTTCTGGGTGGCCCCGGAGGATTGGTTGATCACAAATACAAGGAATTAACAGCTGAATTCATCGATGATTATCGCAATACAGGCGGATTCGACATCATTGGATCTGGCCGGACTAAGCTTGAAGAAACGGCACAGTTTGATAAAGGCGAAGAAATTCTGAAACAGCTAAACATTCAGGCGTTGATTATTATTGGCGGAGACGACAGCAATACTAATGCCTGCGTTTTGGCCGAGTATTATGCCGCAAAAAAAACAGGCATTCAGGTCATTGGTTGTCCAAAAACGATTGACGGTGACTTGAAAAACGACATGATCGAAACTTCATTTGGTTTCGACACCGCAACAAAAGTGTACTCTGAATTGATTGGCAACATTGAGCGCGATGCCAATTCTGCAAAAAAATACTGGCACTTTATCAAACTGATGGGCCGTTCGGCCTCACACATCGGGTTGGAATGTGCTTTGCAAACTCAGCCTAATATTACTTTGATTTCGGAAGAAGTTGCAGAAAAAAAGCAAACACTCGGCGAAATTGTTGATTACATGGCTGGCATCATTGCCAAGAGGGCAGCAAATGGCGAAAACTTTGGAGTAGCTTTAATTCCTGAAGGACTGGTCGAATTTGTTCCCGAAATGAAAGCCTTGATTGCCGAGCTGAATGATTTGCTGGCCGAAGGTTCAGAAACTGAAAAAAAATTCAAATCGTTTACCGATAAGGCAGAAGGCCGTGCTTTTGTTGCAGGAATTTTGAGCCCCGAATCATCAAAAGTTTACACATCACTTCCATCTGGAATTGCCGATCAGCTGACTTTAGATCGCGACCCCCACGGAAATGTTCAGGTTTCATTAATTGAAACTGAAAAATTACTGGGAGAAATGGTGAAGTCGCGTCTGAAAGAAATGAAAAAAGCGGGTGAATTCGCAGGTAAATTTGGAACACAATATCATTTCTTTGGTTATGAAGGTCGTTGTGCTGCACCATCTAATTTTGATGCAGACTATTGCTATGCACTTGGTTATAATGCTTCATTCCTGATTGCAGAAGGTAAAACAGGATATATGTCATCTGTGCGTAATCTTACTGCCCCTGCTTCGGAATGGATTGCCGGCGGAGTACCAGTTACCATGATGATGAACATGGAACGCCGTCATGGACACATGAAACCGGTAATTCAAAAAGCGCTGGTTGAACTTGACAGTGCTCCGTTTAAATACCTGGCTGCTAACAGGGAAAAATGGGCTATCGAAACATCTTTTGTTTATCCGGGCCCAATTCAGTACTGGGGACCAACCACCGTTTGCGATCAGCCAACAAAAACTATCACACTCGAAAGAGCAAAATAGTTGGGAACAGTAATATATTGAGTAAAAAAAATCCCGAAATTAACTTTCGGGATTTTTTATTTAGGGTTCTCAGATTTTCAATTATTTCTTAACCTGAAGGTATTTCTCAATGTTTTCGATAAACATTTTTTTCGTGTCTTCTTTTGAGCGTCCAATTCCAGACATCATGACAGGTTTCCCACTAACAGGAATGTAGAGAAATGCAGGAATTCCGGTTATTCCAAAAACCTGGGCAAGTTCACGCTCCTGGTCGGTATTAATTTTATAAACCAATACCTTTCCTCCATATTCAGCTCCCACTTCATCCAAAATCGGGCCTGCAATTTTACACGGACCACACCAGTCTGCATAAAAATCAACAATTGCTGGTTTTGATCCCAGGTACTTCCATTCATTGGGAGACTGCGGATAATTCCATACTTTTTGAACGAACTGCGCTTTTGTCAGTTTTTCCGAAACACTTGGAGCAGCGGCAAGTGACGCCACTACCGTTTGAGACGCTAAACTAGACGATCTGCTTTCAGCCTTTGGATTTCCACAGGCAGAGATTACAGCAAATACTGAAATAAACAGCAACACAACTTTATTCATAACTCTTTTATTTATAATTATTTATTCTTTTACTTCCGAGTAATTAGAAAAAATTTTACTCAAATAATTTAATAATGTAAATATATAAATATTTGAAAACAATTCTCATGCCAAAAAAATGATAAAAAATTTCTGCTTCAACGCAACCCTTTTTCAGTCTTTCGTATCTTCTAATAAACAATCAAAACAATGTATAACTGAATTTAAAAATAAAAAAAGATGAAAAGATTAGCATTTTTATTGATGTTGGGAACCGTGTTCAGTCTATTTACAGGCTGCGATATGGATGATGACGGCTATTCGCTAAACAATGCATGGATCGGATTTGGATTGGTACAAAAAGAGTCGGGTTCAAATGCCCACACTTTTGTGATGGATGATGGAGAAGTATTATTCCCTGCAATCGGTGAATCGTATTGGTATGATTTAAAAAATAACGACCGCGTTTTGGTCAATTTCACGATTCTGGGGAATAAACAAAACGAAAATCATGACGAACACTATTACGTAAAAGTCAATTCGTTGCGCAAAATTCTCTACAAAGGAATTTTGGACATCACTCCAGCCAACGAAGACAGTATTGGAAATGATCCAATCAGGATCAAAGACAAATGGGTTAAAAAACACATGCTGAATTTCGAACTCAAATATTACGGAGGCGGCAAAACCCATTTTATTAATCTGGTAAAACAACCCGGAGCTGTTGCAACTGGTGATAATCCTATTGTTTTGGAATTAAGGCACAACAACAATGACGATCCCAAAGATATTCCTATGTCTGCGGTAGTTTCATTCGATTTAAGTTCGCTAAAAGTTCAGGGTAAAAACTCGGTGAAATTCAAAGTTATATCGAAGAATTTTGATAATCAAACTGAAGAATTTACAGGAGAATACAAATACGAATAGTTGTTTCAATCAATTCATTACCTGATAAAAGCGCCGGCAACAAAGAGCTGGCGCTTTTTCATTTTTTTATTCCCTGACAATCATTATTTTCACCACGCTAATCGAAATAGAGTGTATTAAAATCCATAACACAATGAAACCAATCTTTCTGCTGGCCATAATGGCTATTTTAATTTCGTGTTCAAATCAGGAATCAACAAAAAAAATGGAAAAGAATTTACTACCCGAAACACCAAAACTAACCTCGGATATCATGACTCCCGAAGTGCTGTGGAGTTTTGGCCGTATCGGAGAACCAACACTGTCGCCCGACAAATCGACAGTACTGTATGCTGTTACTTATTTCAATATTGAAGAAAACAAGTCATACCGCGATTTATACACTGTTTCGGCCAATGGAGGTGATGCAATTCGCATTACTTCAACCCCCGAAAAGGAATCGTCGGCACAGTGGCGTCCCGACGGAAAAAAGATTGGATATTTATCTGCCAAATCGGGCGAAATGCAGCTATGGGAGATGAACCCCGATGGTACTGAGCCTGTTCAGGTTTCTGAAATTAAAGGAGGAATAACCGGGTTCAAATATTCTCCGGATGGTTCGAAAGTACTTTTCACAGCTGATGTCAAATTCAAGGATACGGTTCACGATCTTTTCCCCGATTTGCCCAAAGCCAACGCCTACCTCGAAAACGACCTGATGTACAAACATTGGGATGAATGGGTGCAAACAATTCCGCACCCGTTTGTTGCCGATTTAAAAGATGGAAAACTAGCCAATCCGGTTGATTTGCTGGAAGGCGAACCCTACGAAAGCCCGATGAAACCATTTGGCGGCATGGAACAACTCGACTGGAGTCCCGATGGCAAAACAATCGCTTATACCTGCCGCAAGAAGACCGGAAAAGAATACGCCATTTCGACCAATTCAGATATTTATTTCTATGATGTAGCGACCAAACAAACGGTGAATAAAACCGAAGGAATGATGGGGTACGATCAGAATCCCGTTTTTTCGCCCGACGGAAAATGGCTGGCGTGGGAAAGCATGGAGCGCGACGGCTACGAGGCCGATAAAAACCGTTTATTCCTGATGAATCTCGAAACCGGAGAGAAAACCGATCAGTCGGTCAAATTCGATCAAAATTCATCCAATCTGGCATGGAGTGCCGACAGCAAATCGATTTATTTCATCAGTTGCTGGCATGCTTTGACCGATGTTTACCGATTAGATATTGCTGACCAAAAAATCGCTCAAATAACCAAAGGTGTTCACGATTATGCTTTTGTGGCCGAAGCCGACGGAAAACTGGTGGGCATGAAACATTCCATGAGTCAGCCCGACGAACTTTACGCGATTGATCCGGCCACTGGAGCTGAAACACAGCTTTCGTTTGTCAATAAACCAATTTTGGATCAACTGGCACTGGCTAAAGTAGAAGAACGCTGGATTACTACAACCGACAACAAACAGATGCACACCTGGGTGATTTATCCACCTCATTTTGATCCGAATAAGAAATATCCAACCTTGCTGTTTTGCGAAGGCGGCCCGCAGTCAACTGTTAGCCAGTTCTGGTCGTATCGATGGAACTTCCAGCAGATGGCAGCTAACGGGTACATTATAGTGGCACCCAATCGGCGTGGTTTGCCCGGATTTGGCAAAGAATGGCTCGAACAAATCAGCGGTGACTACGGAGGCCAGAACATGAAAGATTACCTTTCGGCCATTGATGCTGTTGCCAAAGAACCTTTTGTGGACAAGAATAAACTGGGCTGCGTTGGAGCTAGTTACGGCGGTTTCTCGGTGTATTGGCTGGCTGGCCATCATGATAAACGTTTTAAGGCGTTTATTTCGCACGACGGAATGTTCAACCTCGAACAACAGTACCTCGAAACCGAAGAAATGTGGTTTGTCAACTGGGATTTGGGCGGTCCGTACTGGGATAAGTCGAATGCTGTCGCACAACGCTCGTATGCCAATTCTCCCCATAAGTTTGTAGATAAATGGGACACCCCGATTCTGGTAATTCACGGAGAAAAAGATTACCGGATTTTGGCGTCACAAGGAATGGCTGCATTCAATGCTGCCGTTTTAAGAGGAGTTCCGGCGCAAATGTTAATTTTCCCCGACGAAAATCACTGGGTATTGCAACCACAAAATGGAATTCTGTGGCAACGGGTATTCAAACAGTGGCTTGACAAATGGCTGAAATAAGTGTTTTAAATGAACAGGGGCCAAATCTGAGATTGGCCCCTGTTCATTTAAAACACTTCTACCCTACTCCTGGCATACTCCAACAATCCTTTCGTCTGTGCAGCAAAATAAATAAGCGAAATAACATCCTGAACTTTCATTCGCGCAAGATTAATCGTCAGGTCAAATTCATCTTCAATTCCTTGATCTCCTGCAATGTGTTTTCTCAGGTTTTCGCGTTCTTTTTCAGTTCTTTCAATAAAATCAACTGCTTCCCTGAGATTCAATCCATTCTTTTCCATAATCTGCTTAATCCGCCATTCAAGGGGCGCTGTTAATTTCACCAAAAGTGACTTTTCAATATCCCGGGCAATGATATGTCCGGCGCGTCCAACAATAATGCAGTGGCCATCATTGGCAAAGCTGGAAATCAAATCAATCATCGTCTTTCGGATCCTTCGGTCGCTTTTATAACGCTTCTCGCTAAATGCAGATAAAACATCATCAAAAAGGGTTCGATCACCTTCCTTCAAATAGTTTCTGAGCTTTCCGGGATCCATGTCCAATTCCCTGGCACTCTCCTGAAGAATTTCTTTACTCAACACCTTCCATTTTTTATACATCGTATGCTTATCAAGCTCGGCAGCTAATAAACGTGCAATGTTAACGCCCCCGCATCCCACTTCCCTCGATATACAAATTACCGGCCCGGGTTGAGTATTGGCTGCCATAAATCTGTTATCCGGATGATGCAGCCTTTTGTTTAAATAAACCATCAACGAATTATTCATGGCGCTTGGATTTTGGTTTTTATAATTTACGAAATATTCGTCGGTCGGTTGGATTTTTCGGGAACTGATTTCTCTTGATTTACATGGTTTATAACATAGTCGAAAACTCTGTCAGTTTTTTGGCATATAAATTTTTCTATCTTTCCACTTTAATCTAAAAATCCATATCAAATGTTTGATCGTGTAACCTATATCGAACGCCGAAACAAACTGAAATCAAAGATTTCGGACGGCATTATTTTACTTTTAGGCAATATTGACTCACCCATGAACTATGCCGATAATACTTACTATTTCAGGCAGGATAGTTCATTCCTGTATTTCTTTGGTCTTGATTTTCAAAAACTGGCGGCATTGATTGATACCGAATCTGGCGAAGAAATTATTTTTGGCGATGATGTGGATATCGAAGATATCATTTGGATGGGGCCTCAGATTTCGCTGAAAGAAAAGGCTGAACGAGTGGGCATTTCAAGAACTGAATGCTATAACAATCTGTATCAATACATCAACAAAGCTATTTCTTCAGGAAGAAAAATACACTTCCTGCCACCCTATCGTGCCGAAAATAAAATATTGCTGAATGACTTGCTTGGTATTTCGATATCAAAATTAAAAACTTATGCCTCATTGCCGCTAATTAAAGCAATTGTAGGGCTGCGTTCGGTGAAAGAGGAACAAGAAATTGCCGAAATACGAAAAGCTTGTGCTGTTGGGTACCAAATGCATGTTACAGCCATGAAAATGGCCAAAGCTGATGTTTGGGAACAAACCATTGCCGGAACCATTGAAGGTATTGCTAATTCTGGTGGTGGCATGGTTTCCTTCCCAGTAATTTTATCGCAGAATGGAGAAACTTTACACAACCACGATCACTCAAAAACATTACAAAATGGCCGGTTGATGCTTATTGATGCCGGAGCTGAAGTAGGATCTCACTATGCTTCAGATTTTACCCGTACCGTGCCTGTTGGGGGAAAATTCACCTCGAAACAGCGCGAGATTTATGAAATTGTTTTGGCAGCCAATAACCGGGCACGCGAACTGACCAAACCCGGATCGACTTATTTGTCGGTTCATTTAGAAGCCATGAAAGTGATCGCTTCAGGATTAAAACAACTGGGGTTGATGAAAGGCGACGTTAACGAGGCAGTAGCTGCCGGGGCACATGCTTTATTTATGCCACATGGGTTAGGTCACATGATGGGGTTAGATGTGCATGACATGGAGGATTTGGGCCAGATTTATGTGGGATACGATGACGAAACCCGACCTGTCGATCAGTTTGGAACCGCGTATCTTCGCATGGGACGCCGACTTCAGAAAGGATTTGTAATTACCAACGAGCCGGGAATTTATTTCATTCCCGCATTGATTGAAAAATGGAAGTCGGAAAAGATAAATGCAGATTTTATCAACTTCGACAAACTGGATAGTTACCTCAATTTTGGAGGAATTCGCCTTGAAGACGATATTCTGGTAACCGAAACCGGATCAGAAATTATTGGCAACCGAATTCCGGTTACCCCTGATGAAATAGAAGCTGTTATGGCCTAACAATCAGAATCATTTAAGAACAAAGGCCCGAACGTCATTTTGTTCAGGCCTTTGTTTTTAAAGAGAGCTCTTTGGTCAAAATATGATCATAAAAATAAAGCAGCTCGTTGTGAATTTCGTCCCGAATGTCGCGGTAAAGATCAAGAATGCTTTCCTCCGGCCCGAAGGACTTTCTGGGGTCGTCAAATCCCAGATGTATTTTGTGATTTGCCTCAATGTTCACTAAGGCAATTTTATCCTTTGTACCGTCACAAAGCGTGATCAGGTAATCTACCTTCGAACCCTCAAATTCGTGGTAACTTCGGGGTTTTTTACTACTGATGTCTATCCCCGTTTCTTTCATCACCCTTATGGCGATCGGATCGGTTTCAGCATCAGGATGCAGACCTGCAGAAAAAACTTCAAGCGATTGATCAATTTCCTGCAAAAAAGCTTCAGCCATCAAACTGCGGCACGAATTACCTCCGGTACATAGAAAAAGGATTTTCATGACAATTCTAATCAAATAGTTGTCATTAAGTTACGCTATTTCATACTGAAAAAAAAGCTAAAAAATTAGATTTTGAGCTATATTCAGCTCCTCATTCAGTGTTCTTGAGCATACCCCAATCTCAAGTTAATTCAGAAACCAAATTGTAATCATTTAGAAAATCGTTGACCAATGGAAGGGTCAATTTTAATCTCCTATTTTCAAATTTAATTAGATACAACCATAAAATTCAAGAAATGAAAAAGTTTAATCATTTTGCGCTCGTTGTTATGTTACTGGGCGCAATGGCGTGTAAAACCGAAGCGCCAAAGCAGAAGGCAATTGACCTTGCCGATTTGGACACCGCCGTAAACCCTGCGGCTGATTTTGACAATTATGCCAATGGCGGCTGGAAAAAGCGTTTCCCGATTCCTGATGAAAAAAGCCGCTTTGGCTCTTTTGATGTGTTGGCCGACACCGGCGAAGTACAGGTGCAGAAGCTGATCACCGAAATTGCTTCGGCGCAGCAACAACCGGGAACCGTGGCCCAAAAAATTGCCGATTTTTACAACACCGGCATGGATACGGCCAAAATTGAAGCCGCTGGTTTGACGCCTGTTCAGCCGCTGTTCGATCAAATTAATGCCATCGCCGGCAAACAGGATGTGATGAATGTGGTGGCCGATTTTCAGACAAAAGGTATTTACCCGATGTTCGCCATTTTCTCGGATGCCGACCAGAAAAATTCGGAAATGGTGGTTGCCTACCTTTACCAGGGCGGATTGGGGATGCCCGACCGCGATTATTACATGAAAGACGACCCGCGCAGCAAGGAAGTTCAGGAGGCTTATCTTGTTCATCTTCAGAAGATGTTTGTGCTGGCCGGAATAGATGAGGCAACAGCCAAATCGCAGGCAACAACTGTTTACAACATCGAAAAGCAACTGGCCGCGGTTTCGATGACCCGTTTGGAACAGCGGGATCCGCATAAAATTTACAACAAAATGGACATGGCAGGCATCCAAAAAGTATCGCCTGAAATCGATTGGACCAAATATTTCCAGACAATCGGACTGCAAAATCCGGGCGAATTTATCGTTGGTCAGCCTGTTTTTATGGCCGAATTGAGTAAAATGCTTCAAACGGTTTCGGTGGACGATTGGAAAATCTATCTGAAATGGCAGGTTCTCAACAGTCTGGACAGCTATCTGCCAAAAGCATTTGTCGATCAGGCGTTTGATTTCTTCGGAAAAACACTGACAGGGCAGAAAGCCGACCGTCCACGCTGGAAAAAGGTTCAGGGAGCTACCGACCATGCTTTGAGCGAAGCCATCGGTCAAATGTACGTGCAAAAATATTTTCCGGCGGAAGCCAAACAGCGCATGTTGGATTTGGTGGGTAACCTGAAGGTTTCGCTGGGCGAGCGCATTCAGCAACTGGCCTGGATGAGCGATGAAACAAAAGCCAAAGCACAGGACAAGCTGGCTGCCATCAATGTAAAAATTGGTTACCCCGACAAATGGCGCGATTATTCGGCCCTTGAAGTTTCAACCGATTCGTATGTTGCCAATGTTTTGAGTGCCCGTAATTTTGAGTTCAAACACATGATCGGGAAGGTGAACAAGCCTGTTGACCGCGCTGAATGGATGATGCCTCCGCAAATGGTCAATGCGTATTACAATCCTTCGATGAACGAAATCGTGTTCCCGGCAGCCATTCTTCAGCCTCCGTTCTTTTTTATGCACGGCGACGATGCTGTAAATTACGGCGCCATTGGCGTAGTAATTGGTCACGAAATGACGCATGGCTTTGACGATCAGGGACGCCAGTACGACAAAGTGGGCAACCTGGCCGACTGGTGGACCGAAGAAGATACCAAACGTTTCAATGAGCGGACAAAGGTGCTGGTTGACCAGTACAACAACTATACGGTGATCGATACCATGAAGGCAGATGGACAACTTTCGCTGGGCGAAAACATTGCCGATTTGGGCGGGTTGAACATTGCTTTAACTGCCTTGAAAAAAGTAGTTACAGGGAACGAAAAACCGATCGACGGATTTACACCCGATCAGCGCTTCTTTCTTGCTTATGCGCATTTGTGGGCGCAAAACATCCGCGATGAGGAAATTATTCGCCGCACCCGTGAAGATGTCCATTCGCTGGGACGTTTCAGGGTGATTGGCCCGTTGCGCAACATGCCCGAATTTCATCAGGCATTCAATGTAAAAGAAGGCGATTACATGTTCCTGAAAGAAGCTGAACGAGCAGCAATTTGGTAAAAAGCTATAAACCCCGGTCAATTCCGACTGGGGTTTTTTATTTTTTTGTCAATCCAACGGACCGGTTTTGCGTTTGGCGGCCCATAAAATCAAGCGCAACGACTGGTCGTACGTCATGTAATTCCACATCCAGTTCACAAAAATGAGCAAACGGTTTTTCACTCCCACAATGGCCATCAGATGCACAAACATCCAGGTGAGCCAGGCGATAAAACCACTGAATTTCAGGAACGACAAGTCGGCCACCGCCCTGTTTCGGCCAATGGTTGCCATCGAACCGCGATCGATGTATTTGAAGGGTTTGAGTTTCCCCTGATGTTTCAGGTTCATAAAATTCCAGGCCAGATTTAAGCCCTGCTGAATGGCTACCTGCGCCACCTGCGGGTGTCCGTTCGGGTAATCGGCCGTTGACATGATGGCCACGTCGCCAATGGCAAAAACATCGGGCACCCCGTTTAACTGATTAAATTCGTCGACGACAATCCGCCTTCCGCGGCCAACCAAATCAGCCGGCAAACCTTCGGGCACAACCCCGCTAATTCCGGCGGCCCAAATCACCGTGTTGGTTTTAATTTGCTGCCCATCGCCCAACGTTAAAACCTGTCCGTCGTAATCAACCACCTTCGAGTTCAGCATCACATTAATGCCCAATCGCTTCAGGTAAAATAATGCCTTTTCCGACGCATGTATCGACATGCCGCCCAACACGGCAGGTGAGCCTTCCACCAGACTAATCTGCATCGCATCAAAATTCAGGTCGGGATAATCTTTCGGAAGCACGAACTTTTTCATTTCGGCAATGGCGCCGGCCAGCTCAACACCGGTTGGTCCGCCGCCAACTACAATCACGTTCAGGAGCGAACGACGCTCGTTCTGATCGCGCAAAGTCACCGCCTTCTCAAACCGCTGCAGCAGGCGGTTCCGCAACGACATCGCCTCGGAAACCGATTTCATCGGAAGCGCATATTCTTCCATGTTTTTCATCCCGAAAAAGTTGGAATTTACCCCGGTGGCAATCACCAGGTAATCGTACCAAACGGCGTCCAAACTGGTTTGAATCTCTTTTTTCTCCGGATCAACCGAATACACCTCGGCTACCCGTACATAAACATCCTTTTGCTTCTGAAAAATCTTCCGGAGCGGAAAAAGAATGGAACTGGGCTCGATGCCTGCACTGGCCACCTGATAAAACAGCGGCTGAAACTGGTGATAATTGTTTTTGTCGATAACGACAATCTGGTATCCTGATCCGATGAGGTTTTTGGCTAATTTAAGGCCTGCAAAACCTGCCCCGATAATCACAATCCGCTTTTGGGCCGTTTCCGGAACATTTATTGGCATTTGATTTTTATTTTGTGTTTTACGACATGCTTAAAACATTGCTCGAAGCGATTAGTTCGGGATAATGCACGTTAAATAATGCTTGCCAAATCTTTAAGCCAATGATAAGCCGGGTATTTAAATTTGTTTTCGGGTTTTGATATAAAGAGATAAGTGTTATTTTTACGTTTTTACTTTTTAAACTGAACTAAACGAATTACCAAACCTGTAATGCAATGAAAATAAATACCTTGTTGCTTGTCGTGTTGATTGCTTCAGCAATCCCTTCCTTCGCACAATATTCAGTCAGGTCGCCAAAGTCGGGCGTTGAGGCGCGAATTGATGTGGGCGCTAAAATAACCTACAGTGTGAATTTCAATGAAAAGCCAGTGATTACCAATTCACTGATTCGGTTTGAATTTAAACAGACATCACCAATTGGCGATAACATGACTGTTTTAAAGACCGATGTTAGGGAAATCAACGAAACCTGGAAGCCGGTGTTAAAGCGCAAAGCCGAAATCGTAAACAATTGCAGGGAAATCACACTTCATTTGCAGGAAAAGGAGTTTCCGCGTCGGCTTGTAAATCTGGTATTCAGGGTTTACGACGATGGAGTGGCATTTCGCACCGAATTTGTTGGCCCCGATAACAACCACGACTATGCGCTGACCGACGAACACGTGGAATTCAATTTCACCGCCGATCACACCTGCTGGGCTGCCAATCACGGCTCGTACCGGTCGTCGCAGGAAAACGAGTATTTCAAACGCAAAATCTCCGGAATTTCGAAAGAAATGGTAATTGGTTTGCCAATGACCATTAAAGTAGCCGACGATTGCTATGCCGCCATTACCGAAGCCGATATTGAAAATTACGCCGGAATGTACCTGAAACAGGGTCGTTCGGCAACTGCTTTTTCAGTTCGCTCAAGCCTTTCGCCGCTTCCAAACCAGCCCGACAACGGCGACAAAGTGCACTTTAAATTTCCGCACAAAACTCCGTGGAGGGTGATCATGCTGGGAAAAACTCCCGGTCAGCTGGTAGAATCGGAAATTGTGATGAACCTCAACGACCCGTGCGCCATTGCCGACCCGTCGTGGATTAAACCCGGCATGTGCGCCTGGGACCACTGGTGGAGCGGCGAAGTGAAAATGGACAACGAAACCATCAAAAAATACATCGACCTGGCTTCGGAAATGGGCTGGCCGTATCAGTTAATCGACTGGCAGTGGTACGGTCCTTTCAACAAACCTGAAGCCGACATCACTAAAGTGGCGCCGCAGTTGGATATGCCCGGAATTCTGGCGTATGCCAAAAGCAAAAACGTAAAATGCTGGGTCTGGATTTATTACACCGATGTGAACCGCACTGACTGGGACAAAGCCTGTGCTTTGTACGAAAGCTGGGGCCTTGCCGGAGTAAAAATCGACTTTATGGACAGCGACGATCAGCAAATGGTGAACTGGTATCACCGCATTGTGAAAACTGCCGCCAAACACCACCTGATGGTCGATTTCCACGGCGCCTACAAACCCGACGGTTTCCGGAGAACTTATCCCAATTTAGTGACCCGCGAAGGCGTTTTGGGCAACGAGTACAACAAATGGTCGCTGCGCATCACGCCGGAACATTTGACGACTTTGCCTTTTACCCGGATGCTGGCCGGCCCTATGGATTTCACGCCGGGAGGTTTCCTGAACCGCACACCTGAAAAGTTCAAAAACGGAACTCCTGCCGAAGTTTTGGGAACACGTGCCATGCAACTGGCGCAGTTCGTGATTTACGACAGTCCGTTTACGGTGGCCTGCGACCATCCCGACAATTACAAAGGTCAGGATGGCGCCGAATTCCTGAAAAAAGTGAAAACCATGTGGGACGATACCCGAATCCTGAACGGACAGATCGGCGAGTACATTACATCGGCACGACGTTCAGGAAACGAATGGTTTATTGGCGCGATGACCAACAGCGAAACACGCACGCTCGAAATAAAACTTGATTTTCTGGGTGCGGGGAAATATCAGTTGGTGGCTTTTGAGGATGCTCCGGATGCTGCCATCAATGCTGAAAAAGTTTTGCGCACCACCCGAACAGTTTCCAAAGGCGATGTCGTAAAAATGCGAATGGCCCCCGGCGGCGGATATGCAGCCTGGCTGGAACCGGTGAAGTAGGAAAATTGTTGCGAGTTGCAAGTTTCGGGTTGCGAGTTGTATCTCGTAGGCTGAAACAGGTGAAGTAGGAAGTTCAGAGTGAGCTAGAGTGACTAAAGTGTGCTAGAGTGCCTAGAGTTAATAAAACAGGATCAGAGCCTTCTTTCACTCTACTAGTTTAACCGGGAGAGATGGGGCCGGCCTTTTGTTCTGAAAGAATTGGAGACATTCTATCTGTCGCAGCGATTATTCTCAACAGATTGAATTATCGCCCATATCCTTTGCCGTTCGCCTTTAGGCAACGGAAATTGATGTAAAAAAACAGGCACATTGAATTATTGAAAATAAGGAACGGAGCGTTCTTTCTCCCCCTTTGGAGGGGGTGGGGGGAGGCTATTAAGCTTGATAAATATGTTAGAAAACCTGAAAGAAGAAGTCTGGAAAGCCAATCTTGATCTGGTGAAACATGGATTGGTGATTTTTACCTGGGGAAATGTGAGTGGAATCGACCGTGAAAAAGGATTGGTAGCCATCAAACCCAGCGGGGTTTCGTACGATGTGATGAAACCTTCGGACATGGTCATTCTCGATTTGGATGGAAATGTAGTGGAAGGTCACCTGAAACCATCAAGCGACGCGCCGACTCACCTCGAATTGTACCGCAGTTTCCCGAATATTGGCGGAATTGTGCACACTCATTCGGAATGGGGCACCAGTTGGGCGCAGGCAGGACGCGGCATTCCGGCGGTGGGAACCACTCATGCCGACTACTTTTACGGCGAAGTTCCGTGTACCCGCAAAATGACCGAAGCCGAAATCAAAGGCAACTACGAACTCGAAACCGGCAAGGTAATCGTCGAAACCTTCAAAGGGCTCGATCCGGATATGATACCCGGAGTGTTGGTGAACAACCACGCACCGTTTACCTGGGGTAAAAATGCCGACGATGCCGTTCACAATGCGGTCGTTCTGGAAGAAGTGGCCAAAATGACTTTCCGGAGCTTTGTCCTGAATCCCGACACCCAAATGGATCAGGTACTTCTCGACAAGCATTTCCTCCGGAAACACGGGAAGAATGCGTATTATGGGCAGAAATAGTGGTCAGAAATGGTCATTAATAGTCATTCACTTCGTGTCATTCTTTGCTTTTGACTTACGACAAATGACTACCAATGACAACGAATGACAGTCAATGACAATGAACAATCACATAATCAATACTTTAAACATTTAACTACATACAAATGACACAGGCAAAATACACCATCGGGCTCGATTATGGCACCGATTCGGTTCGTTCGCTGATCGTGAACGTTGAAAACGGCGAAGAAGTAGCCAGCGTAGTTTTTGAATATCCGCGCTGGAAAAAGCAATTGTACTGCGACGCGCCCAACAACCAGTTTCGTCAGCACCCGAAAGATTACCTCGAAGGGATGGAATACACCATTGTGGAAGCTTTGAAAAAAGCACCGGCAGGCGTGGCCGAAAACGTGGTCGGCATTTCGATCGACACTACCGGATCGACTCCCGTGGCTGTGGATGAAAAAGGCACTCCGCTGTCGCTGACTCCCGGTTTTGAGGAAAACCCGAACGCCATGTTCGTGCTGTGGAAAGACCACACCGGCGTAAAAGAAGCCGACGAAATTAACGAGCTGGCCAAAAAATGGAACATCGATTTTACCAAATACGAAGGCGGAATTTATTCGTCGGAATGGTTTTGGGCCAAGCTGTTGCACGTGATTCGCGAAGATGCCGGTGTTTACCGCGCCGCCTATTCGTGGGTGGAGCATTGCGACTGGATTCCGGCGATCCTGACCGGAAATACCAACCCGAAAACCTTGAAACGCTCGCGCTGCGCCGCCGGTCACAAAGCCATGTGGCACGAGGCGTTTGGCGGATTACCAGCCGAAGATTTCCTCGTGAAACTTGATCCGCTGCTGAGCGGACTGAAAGACCGTCTGTTTAAGGAAACTTATACCTGCGACGTTTCGGCAGGACATTTAACTTCGGAATGGGCTGCCCGTTTAGGTTTGCCCACCAATGTAAAAGTGGGCGTTGGCGCGTTTGATGCTCACCTTGGAGCCGTGGGCGCCGAAATTGAACCGTATTACCTGAGCAAGGTGATGGGAACTTCAACCTGCGACATGCTGATTGCCCCGATGGAAGAGGTGGACGACAAACTGATCAGCGGTATTTGCGGACAGGTGGACGGCTCGATTGTTCCCGGAATGCTGGGCATGGAAGCCGGGCAGTCGGCCTTTGGCGACATTTACGCCTGGTTTAAACGCGTGCTGATGTGGCCGTCGGAACAAATCATTGCATCGAGTACCCTGATTGACGAAGCGACCAAAGCGAAAATGCTCGACGAAATTTCGGCCAAACTGATTCCTGAACTGACCAAAGCTGCCGAGTTGATTCCAATTGAAGAAAGCAGCATTGTGGCGCTCGACTGGATGAATGGCCGCCGTACTCCGGATGCCAACCAAAACCTGAAAGGTGTGATTTCGGGCCTGAACCTGGGCTCGGATGCTCCGCGTATTTTCCGGGCGTTGGTGGAAGCCACTGTTTTTGGCTCGAAAGCCATCATCGACCGGTTTATCAGCGAAGGTGTGCGTATCGACGGGGTGATTGCGTTGGGAGGTGTGGCTAAAAAGTCGCCGTTTGTGATGCAGATTGTGGCCGACGTGCTGAATATGCCGATTAAAGTGGCCCGCTCCGAACAGGCCTGCGCGCTGGGTTCGGCGATGGCTGCTGCGGTGGTAGCCGGTGTTTATGCCACCACTGCCGAGGCGCAAAAGAAAATGGGCGGCGGCTTCGAAACCACCTATTTCCCCAATCCTGAAAATGCCGCAAAATACCAAACCCTGTACGCCAAATACCTGAAATTGGGTGAACTGATCGAGTTTGGATTAAAATAGATTTAACCGTCTTCGCTTTACTTGTCATTAGTCAGGGTTTCACTCCAAGTGAAGCCCTGACTTTTTTATTGATAGCGTTAAAAACGCATGACCAACGCCCCCCTCGTTGCAAACGAGGGCCAAAGCCTGGCAGGTTGCTAAGCAACCTTTATTTTATTTTTTCAAATTTAGAATCAATTACTTGAATAAAATTATCAATAAAATGTCTTCTTACTGGCAAAATACAATTGTATCCGTTTTCTACGAAAATATCTGCAACTTTTTCTTTTAGAGCTTTTTCTACATTTTCATCCCACGTCTGACCACATTTGATAAACTCTTTCTTTATTCTATCACTCCATGGCTTATTAAGATTTTTAAAATCTGAATTATCAATATTCACACAATAATCATTAAATATCATGGTCTTATAAAAATTGAAATCAATTAAATCTTCTAATTCAGAATTTGACATGCCGGTAACAGATATTTTTAATGTTTCGCTAATAGTTAAAATTCCCTTATCAACTACTTCTTTTAATGAGGCTAATCCTTCCGAATCCGAATCTAAAACCAAAAATACTTCAAGTAATAAGTTTTTATATAAACTTGCCTTGTAGGTGGCTTTACTACAACCTTGAAGGTTGTCCAGTATTACACGTCCTTGTAATTTTAATTGTGAATAATATTTGCTTTTTTCAGACAATATTTTCTCTATAAATCTTATATCAGATAAGCCTTCCAATAAAATCACAAAATTTGCTGCCACTAAATTATCTGAGACTTCAACCCCTAAGACATCTCTAATCTTTTTTATTTCAGAGGCATGTTCTGCACCGCCTTTTTGGACAATAATATTGTTTCTAACATGTAATTTGTCTATTAAAAGTTGCGAATGAGAAGAAGCTATAATTTGGTATTTTTGAGATAAATCTATTAAAACCTGCCTTAATCCATGAATTGCTTTTGGATGTAAATGTGATTCAGGTTCTTCTATTAATATTATCAAATTTTTGTTGGTCGAACCTGACACAGCATATCGCATCAAGCTTATTGCAACTAAACTTTTTATTCCATCTCCTTTCTCTTCAATAGAGGTTAAAGTCCCATCATCAATCAGGATATTTGGTCTTCTGTTGAATTCTCGATAACTATTGTTTTTCTCAATTGATATTGACTTAACTTCTGGTATAAAATCCTTTATCGTTAATAGTGATTCTTTTTGTATTTGTTGTAGTATTGGAGCTTGAATTTGTTGAAGCTTTTCGAGTGCCTTACTATAAGCTGCATTATTTTCAAGTGCTCTTTGTAATAATTGGTCAATTACTTGATAAACTAAATCTTCCGTTCGAATACAAGGTATGTATTGAAAATCAATTCTGTCCTTTATAAAAGCTGCTATTTTATCTTGATTTGCTGAAAAAGTTTTTTTAGCTTTTCCTGGCATTATAATATCATATGTACAATCTGATAATTTATAAGCTAATTGTAATCTAAGAGATAACGTAGTTTTTAAAGTTGAACCTATTTCTTTTTTAAAAAGTCCCTTTTCCACTGATGAAAATTCAAATTCAAGCGTAAATTTCGTTTTAGTATCTTCTTTGTCCTTTTTCTCATAAGGAATATCTCGAACCCAATTATATCTATCGTCTGAAAATGAATAATTCCTTGCATAACCGCTTCCTCTTCGTGATTGTTTATAATCACCTGTCGTAGCCAAAGAAAGAGCAGTTACTAATCCTTTTAAGATATTTGATTTTCCTTCATTATTTGGCCCAATCAATACATTATAATTTGATATTTCAATCTTCTCTGTAGTTTTAATCGACCTGTAATTTGAAATAGAAAAGGATTTCAGTTTCATATTTTCATCAGTTTGTCAAATTGCATATTTATTATTGCGTAACATTTATACACCTGCAAAAAATCGTTGCACTCAAATTTAAGGAATTCCATCGTGCGGGGCTCCATTTGACAAAATATTTCCAGGTGGGTTGGTAAAAAAGCTTATCTGTCCTGATACATTCGGATGATGAAAATAACCAGTGGCACAAACAAAAAACCGAGCGCCAGTGGCAAAAACCAGCCACCCAAACCTCCGGTTTTTCCCATGGCTGTTTGCACCGTTTGAACAACGATGGCAAAGAAAACCAGGATTAATCCCAGTTTCATCCACCGCACCAGTTTGGTGGCAAGGCCATACTGTCGCAGGGCATTTTCAGGAGTAATTTTTACCGGATAATTAAAAATGTGGGGAAACAAATTGAGGATGGTCATTCCGACATAAAAGATGGTTGCCACCACCGGCAAAGCATAAACAGTTGATTTGGCGCCAAAACCATCGGCCACTCCCCTGGCATTAAAGTGTGTTGGAATTGTGGCGGGTAGATCAGGATAGCTTAAAAAGGTGAATCCCCACAATCCTAAAACCATCAGCAAACCAGCCAATTCCACCATTTTGTCGATCGAATCAATTTCGGGTTTTATTTTCGGCCGTTTTTCCATTCCTTGCTATTGTTTTATTCCGCAATGCCCTGTATTTTCTTTTGAGTTGCTGGAAAGACAAGCTGTCCTTTTCCTCAACCGGAGCTAAATCAGTATGCTTGATGTTTTTAATAATTTCTTCGGCTCGTTCCTTCGATTCAGGATGAGTGCTGATCCAGTAAACTGCACCGGGAATATCAGAAGAAACGAGCTGCTGATTGTTTGATGTGCCCGATCAGTTTTCCGCCAATATGCAGTAAAGCCTCAATCTCCTCCCTCTGCGAAATCCAATGATTGGTTTCAATGCCAATAACCTGCTTTCCTCTCAGCTCACCAACCATGGGAAGATAATCGTGTTTGATAATCAGATTCAACGGCTTGACTTCACGCTCGAGCTGAGAAAACAAATGCGCCACTTTTTCGCTTAGCAAAACCTGAAAATTCCAACTTCCTGATGCTGAAATGGTAAAATTGCGATCAATCACTTCAATTCCTGATTTTTGTTTGCCCGAAATCAAAAGCAAATCGATCCAGTGTTTGCGCATCAGCTTCAGTTCCTGTTCAGGTTTTAGCCGGATAGCACTGTAAATTCCGGAAAAAGTCTGAGTTGATCCGCTTTTTACAGTAAACGAATCGTAAGCACAAAAAATCAGGTCATGGCTCCTGAAGGTAATGTACCTGGTATTTAGCAAAGGATCGCTAGGGGAAAGTAAAAACCGATTCTCACTTAAATGAGTTTCATACTCCAGCCGATTTTTACTGAGGTAATTTAGCAACCGGTCAAAGGCATTTTCTTCACTCACAACAAAAGGTTATTCGGGTGATTTTTGACCAAAGCTATTCACTTTTTCAAACAATAATCCATTTCGAAAATGGCTTTTCAACACATTTATCTTTTCTCTCTCCGGCATATTATTTTCTTACGTTGGCAATTATAAAATCGTCACCGGAAAAATGTTTTCTTCTTCTGGAAAAGTATTTTCTTGCTTTGCCGGATTTGAAATTTTTGTTGGCAAAATAGAATCTTTCGTTGGCAAAACAGAAATTTGCTTTGGCAAAAGTAAAACTTACTTTGGCCAAAGCGAAACTCACGGCATCAAGCAGGATTCTTTAACCTGCCCAAATAAAACAGCCGCGGGAAAAACAGACATTTAGCTTTCCTTCTTTTTGATCCCGAATTCAGGTTTGATTTTTACAAAGAAAACTGGCAAAAGCCCCGGAATCATGCACAACATTACCCAAACAAAGAAATGCTGATAGCCGATGATGTCTTGCAGCCAGCCGGAGAACATGCCTGGAATCATCATCCCGAGCGCCATAAAACCAGTGGAAATGGCAAAATGAGCAGTTTTGTGCTCGCCTTCCGAAACGTAAATCATGTACAACATGTAGGCAGTGAATCCAAATCCGTAGCTGAACTGTTCAATCATCACGCAAAAACCAATAATCCAATGGCTTTCGGGCAGGGCATACGACATGTAAACGTAGGCCAGATGAGGAAGATTGATGGCCAGCGCCATCCACCACAGCCAGAATTTCAAACCTTTTTTTGCCGCTGCAATTCCTCCCAAAATTCCACCTGCTGTCAGCGCCAAAATTCCAAGCGTTCCGTAGATCAGCCCCACGTCGCCGGTGGTCAGGCCCAATCCGCCTAACTGACGGGAGTCGAGCATAAACGGCGAGGCCATTTTTACGATCTGCGATTCGCCCAAACGATACAGCAACAGGAATGAAAGGATAAGGCCAATGTCTTTTCTCCGGAAAAACGAACCGAAGGTCATGAAGAATTCCTTGAACAGGTTTTGGCCTTTGGCGGCCTGCTTGTCGGATGCTGGATGCGGAAGAATGAACCGGTGATACACCGAGAATAGAACAAACATTACGGCCAAAATAACAAAGGTGATGCTCCAGGCCAGTTGTATGTTTCCTGAAGTGCCTTTGAAAGTCGCTTCGGTTGGGCGGTTCAGCTTCGGGTCGCACTGAAGCAAAAGGTAGGCCGGTTTGTCGTAATTGGCGGTATTGAATGTCAGGCGTTCTCCGTCAATCAGGCGAATGCTGTTGTCGCCGTTTCGGAACTTCAGGTTCAGCACCATTTCCTTGTTTTCCTCGGGCTTCGAATTCAGTTTCACGGCCACCACGCTCACATTTCCGGTAAGCGTATTGGCTGCCACTTCCGGAGTTTTTGCCCCGAAATGCGTTTTCAGGAAACTTTTCAGCGGTTGGGCAATATGCTCTGACCACCATGACGTCGTTTTTTCGTCGCCCTGACTTTTCCCTTGTCCTGCATTAACCACTACAAAACCATTTTCGAGGTTATGCGTTGAAACAATTTTTTTGATCGAATCGAGCTGCGCGGTGGTAATGTTTTGCGTCGAAAGCTCGGCTTTCGCGGGGTAAACCACAAAATAGTTTTCGCCGGAAGTGTTTTCTGTGGTTGCCGGAACTTCGGGCAACACAATTTCTTTGGTAAACGCCGGATTGGCCGTGGCGTTGATTTCAACCGGCGGCATTCCGGTAGAGGTTTCAAAAAATCCGGCCAGAATGATCAGCAAACCTTGCCCGGTAATCATGGCAATGCGATAAAACGTGCTGCGGATGCCCACAAAATAGGCCTGCTGATGCTCCTGTAGCCCCAGCATGTAAAATCCGTCGGCGGCAATATCGTGGGTGGCCGAACTGAAAGCGAGCAACCACATAAAAATGAGTGTGACTTTAAAGAACACGGGCAGCGGAATGGCTAGCGCGATGCCGCCCAATGCAGCACCAATAATCAGCTGCATGATCACGATCCACCAGCGTTTGGTTTTCAGCAAATCGACAATCGGGCTCCACAGCGGTTTGATGACCCACGGCAGGTACAACCAGCTGGTGTATAGTGCAATGTCGGTATTCGAAATTCCCAGTCGCTTGAACATGATGACGGCAACGGTCATTACAACTACATACGGAATACCTTCGGCGTAGTAAAGCGATGGTATCCAGAACCAGGGACTGCGTTGTTTGGGGGCTGGGTTGTTGTATTCTGCCATATTGTTGTTGTTGAATGATTAGTTCGTTTGTGTATTATTCGTACCTGGTCTGGAATAAAATCCAGTTGGTCATTATTTCGAGCGCTTTTGGTGAAAATGTTTGTTCGAGTTTGAATGATTCTTTAATGGTTCCTTTTTCACATTCCTGAAAAGAATGATTAAGTCCCTCCAATTCGATGATTTGGAAATTCTGATTCCCTGCTTTGACTAATGCTTGTCTGATCGCTTCCTGATTTTCTTTTGTGGGTACCTGGCGATCAAGGCTACCGCCAATGGACAAGATCGGGCAGGTTACTTTTTCAAAATAGTCTGCAGGATTAGTTTTTAGATTGAATAAATTATGGGGACTGGTTTTCATAGTAATAACAGCCTTATAAAAATTATCAATGTTAATTTTTTTCAACTGATCGTTATCTAATGAACCGAAATGATTCCTCAAGAAACTGTCTTTAAATTTCATAAGTGAATCCGCCATTGCTTTTGAATCCAAATTTAAATTCATCATTTTATACAATTTCTGATTGGCTTGTTGCGCTGCGTCGTATTGTATTTGGTTCAGTACACCATCTTCCAAACTTAACTGGATTTGCTTTTCAAAAACATCGCGCATTTTCAGTCCTGGACTAGCCAGCAGAACAATGAATTTGAAATCATCGCTTTGGCTGGCTGCTATGGCCGACACCATTCCTCCTTCGCTGTGTCCAATGAGTGCAATTTCATTGCTGATAATATCTTCCCGCGAGGTAAGAAAATCTTTCCACGCGATTAAATCGCCGGCAAAATCCAATGGCGTTGATTGTAAAAAATTTCCTTTTGATTTTCCAATTCCCCTGCTGTCGTATCGCAATACGCCAATTCCATGACGGGTTAAATAATCAGCAATCACTAAAGTTGATTTATGGTGATTCCCATCGCCATCTCTGGTTGTTGGCAAGCTTCCAGATTGAAAAATCACCACAGGATATTTTCCTTTTTCATTCGGCAAAGTAAGGGTTCCCGCTAAAATGGTGCTGTCTTTTGGATTTCGGCAAACAACGTCCTCTGAATAATAAGGAAAAGGTCTTTTAGGTTCTTGTGGACGATAGATTGGAACACTATCTCGAAACAAAGTTACTGGAAACACTTTGTCATCCAGGGTCAGTTCTCCGTTTAGCTGGTTTTTATTCACTGCCAATGATCCTGTAAATTTTGCATCGTAGTAGATTTTGGTTTTCTTAGGTTGATTTAATTCTCTTTTTCTGATATTCTCGTTCCTCGTTTTCAATCTGTCTTTTGATACTTTCAAATTAAGGTCATATCCATTGAAAGACGTATCTTCAATTGTAAGGTAAGTAGGCTCAATCAATACAGCAAATACTCTACTTGGCTTTTGGTTTATAACGGTTAATTCAATATTTAGGGTTGTATCTAATGATTCAAAACGACCTTTCCAATTTCCTTTAAAATCTTGAGAAAAGGAAAAGGCCGGGAGAATTAGAAAAAGTAGAAACAAGTAATATTTCATGTTCTAGTTTTAATATTCTTTCGAAATCGTTGCTCCCCTGAAATAGTGCAGCAAAATTTCGTCGTATTTGTAGCCTTTGGCGCCCATCATGGCAGCGCCAATCTGGCAAAGGCCAACGCCGTGTCCCCAGCCCGCGCCGGTCAGCACGAACTCGCCGGGAATGCCGTTTTCAACATTTTGCTTATCCACCACAAAAGCAGAGCTGTATAAATGCGATTCCGACAGTGTTTTGCGGATTTCCAGTTCTTTTCCGATGGTCAGTGTTAGTTTGCTCCCCACTATTTTAAGCTTTTTCAGGCGGCCCGATTTTCCGCGTTCCACCGGAATCAAGTCGATGATTGCGCCAAAGTCGCGACCCGATTTCCGGGCAATCAGTTCGGCCAGATCGGCTTGCTGGTAGGTCAGTTTCCATCGGTAAAAATCTTTGGTTTCCTGGTCGTAGTCGTTCAAAACCTGCGATAACACTTCGCGGTCGGTCGTGTTACAAAACGCAGCTGGCGCATTCCTGATCCATTTTTCTGCAGCCGTTTCGTCGGTTAAGTCGGTATCAAAACCTTCCGGAGTTTGTGAATTGTCGATGATGGCCTGCAAATACGGGTGAACTTCGGGCTCCCAAACGTTTTCGAAGGTTTCGGCAATCCCGCCGCAGCTTTTCGAGAAGCGGGCGTCGCAGATTTTGCCGTCGCTCATCAGCAGCATTCCGCGTGTTTCGTTCACGGCTTGTTCCACCAAGGCGGTCGATTGCCGGGTAATTCCCTGGTAGCGCTGGCAATG
>CAYRBM010000019.1:0-46131 GCA_964422425.1 uncultured Odoribacter sp. | reverse complement strand
CTGACGGCCTTTGGGTTATGAGCCCAACGAGCTACCAACTGCTCCACCCCGCAATATATTTTTTATACAATATAAACTTTGTAATGAACTCGCTTTGCTGTTCTGCTTAGCGGGTGCAAATATAGATTATGGTTTTAATAATTCCTAGCTATTAAGAAAGTTTTTTTCTTTTTTTGAATTTCCTTTGGCGTTAAAAAGTATTAATAAACTGCCCGACAGCTCTGTTTTCTGCAAATTCTTCTAATTTTGTTGTCCGAAAAACCGGGAAATGAACAGAAAGGAACTTCGAAAGAAAATATTTCAGATGCTTAAAGACCATTATCGTCTGATCATTTACAATGATTCGTCGATTCAAACGGTATGGAGCATTAAACTTACGCCAATCACGGTTTTATCATTGGGTGGTCTTGGGGCAATCTTACTTATTCTGCTCACAACGGTTATCATTGCCTACACTCCATTACGCGAAAATATTCCTGGCTACCCGGATGCTAAAGTCAGGCAGCAAATTTTAATGAACTACATTAAAGTTGATTCGCTTGAAAATGAGATTAAAATCAGGGATAATTATTTTCAGAAAATTACTGTACTTTTTCAAGGAGAGGTTCCTGAAGATGATGCCGTCAACCAGGATTCTGTACCCAAAATGGGAGAAGTGAGATTCAGAAACTATAATGTGGACTCTGTTTTTCAGGATAAGTTATCGGATGAGAAGCTTAATTTATCGCTTCAGAGAGAACAAAAGCGACTGCCTAGTATTGCCAATATTCACTTTTTTACTCCTTTGCGCGGATTGATCACAGGCAAGTTTAACCCGAAAACCGAGCATTTAGCAGTTGATGTGGTTGGAAAACAGAATGCACGTATTTCGAGTGTACTCGATGGAACAGTTATCTTTTCGGGATGGACTATGGAGACCGGATATTCTATTTTTATACAGCACGAAAACAACCTGATATCGGTTTATAAGCATAATGCTGAATTACTGAAAGCGTTAGGAGACAGAGTAAAAGCAGGAGATGTGATAGCAATTATGGGTAATAGCGGCGAACTGACTACCGGACCGCATCTTCACTTTGAGCTTTGGCACAACGGGACTGCACTCGATCCGGAAACCTACATAGATTTTTAATTTTTTATGAGAAAGCGCATTGCAATATTGGGATCAACCGGTTCTATCGGTACCCAAACGCTCGAAGTTATAGCTCAAAATCCGGAACATTTTGAAGTTGAGGTGCTGACAGCCAACAACAATGTTGATTTGCTGATTGAGCAGGCTAAAACGTTTCATCCCAATGTAGTAGTCATATCCAACTCATGTCACTACGATCAGTTGAAGGAAGCGCTGATTGACGAACCGGTAAAAGTTTATGCCGGAAGAGAAGCGCTTCAGCAGGTGGTTCAAATGGAGACTATTGATTTGGTGGTTACTGCAATGGTCGGTTATTCGGGGCTGATTCCTACATGCAATGCAATTAAAGCAGGTAAAGACATTGCTTTGGCCAACAAGGAAACAATGGTGGTTGCCGGAGAGATTATCAATCAGCTGGCCATCGAAAATCAGGTGAACATTTATCCGGTTGATTCTGAGCACTCGGCTATATTCCAGTGTTTGGTCGGCGAATTCAATAATCCGGTAGAAAAAATATACCTCACCGCTTCGGGCGGACCATTCCGTGGATATACGTCTGAACAACTGGCCGATGTCACAAAGGCCGACGCCCTTAAACATCCGAACTGGGATATGGGAGCTAAAATAACCATCGATTCAGCTACCTTGATGAACAAAGGGTTTGAGGTAATTGAAGCCAAATGGCTGTTTGGGCTGAAGCCTGAGCAGATTGACGTTATTGTCCATCCTCAGAGCATTATTCATTCTATCGTTCAGTTTTGCGATGGTTCCATGAAGGCGCAAATGGGGCTTCCGGATATGAAATTACCCATCCAATATGCTCTTAATTTCCCGCAAAGGCTTCCCTCAACATTCAAACGGTTCAATTTTCTGGATTACCCTAAACTGACGTTCGAACAGCCAAATACAAAAAAATTTCGTAACCTTGCACTCGCTTTCGAAGCCCTTGACCGGGGCGGAAATATGCCTTGTATTTTGAATGCTGCCAACGAAGTGGTGGTTCAGGCTTTTCTGACTGATAAAATCAGTTTTCTTCGGATGCCTGAGATCATTGAACAAACCATGCAAAAAGCAAGTTATATCCCAAATCCGGTGTTGGATGATTACATTCGCACCGATAAGGAAGCACGCATAATGGCTTCGGCAATGGTGAAGGACCTTGTCAGGCTAACAAATTAATTAACTCAAAAATTGCTGATGGAAACAGTATTGATAAAAGCTGCTCAACTTATTCTAAGTCTATCGCTTCTGGTAATTATCCACGAGTTCGGACATTTTTTGTTTGCAAGGTTATTTAAAACCAGAGTGGAAAAATTTTACCTTTTTTTCGATCCCTGGTTTTCACTTTTTAAAGTAAAAAAAGGTGAAACTGAATATGGGGTAGGGTGGCTTCCGCTTGGTGGTTATGTGAAAATATCGGGGATGATTGATGAATCGATGGACAAAGAAGCTATGAAACTTCCTCCACAACCTCATGAATTTCGTTCGAAAAAATCATGGCAACGTTTGTTGATCATGATAGGCGGTGTGCTGATGAATTTCATTCTGGCTTTCATTATTTATATCGGGATATTGTATGCCTGGGGAGAGCAATACCTCCCTACGGCCAATGTAAAATATGGAATTGAAGTTGACTCGGTCGGATATAAAATTGGCTTTCGGAATGGTGACAAGATTCTTTCAGTAGCCAATCACCCGGTTGAAGATTTTCATAAAATCGTTCCAACAATAATTCTGGATAAGGCTCAAACCGTTCAGGTTGAACGTGAAGGACAAAAGGTTGACGTCGAAATTCAGGATGAAGACCTTGCATTACTGATTAAAAGCAGAGGGGTAATGTCTTTTCGAATTCCGTTTGATTATAAAATAGCTCACTTCGGAAAAAACTCGGTTGCCAAAGAAGCCGGAATGAAGACCGGAGACCGGATTTTAGGCATGAATGGGAAGCGTTATGCCTATAACGATGAGTTCAGAACGACCTTGCGTGATAGCATTGGTAAGAATGTGACATTGGATGTGCTTCGCGACGGACAGGAAATTTCAGTTGCAATGGTTATTCCTGAAACAGGTGTTTTAGGTATTCAACTGGAGCAGAATATCGAAAAGATATTTGAGTTTAAAACTATCGAATACGGATTGATTGAATCAATTCCGGCAGGAATTAAGAAAGGATTCAATACCATTAACGATTACCTGAAACAATTTAAACTGATCTTCTCGCCCAAAACAAAAGCCTACGAAAGTCTGGGCGGATTTATTACCATCGGGAACATTTTCCCGGGAGCTTGGAACTGGTTTTCTTTTTGGAGCATGACTGCATTTCTTTCAATTATCCTGGGAGTTATGAATTTGTTACCAATTCCGGCTCTCGATGGAGGTCATGTTTTGTTCCTTCTTTTCGAAATGATTACAGGCCGCAAACCAGGTGATAAATTTCTGGAATATGCACAAATCGTTGGTATGGTTGTGCTCCTTTCACTTGTTTTGTATGCCAACCTGAATGACGTTTATAAACTCTTTAAATAGACGTCTGAAGAAATAAATTTTGTTACTTTTGCAAAAACCATTTAAACTTTAATAGTATGAACTTATCGATTATCGCTGGTGTTATTGGCCCTCAGGAGCTTATCATTATATTGGTTGTTGTTGTTCTCCTGTTTGGAGGGAGCAAGATTCCTGAATTAATGAAAGGATTGGGAAAGGGGATTAAGGAATTCAAGAATGCCTCGAAGGCAGACGATACCGAGCCAAAAAAGGACGCTGAAAAGCTTGAAAAATAAATAAAATCCCGCTTATACGCGGGTTTTTTTTTCCTGTCAGGTGAAAATCTTCGGGCCGGAAAATAAGATTAATGTCTGGTAAGGTTTTTGTAAAAGAAATCCTTGTTCACCATTAAAACAAATTCCCATGAAACAAGTAATTAATCGACTTACCGCCTTTATTGTTTTGTCATTTGCCGTGTTTTCGTGTAACATGCCGGGTGCTAAATATGAAACCATAACCGGGAAGTCCGGCGAAGTAGTTATTGTTATCGGGAAAGAAACATGGAAAGGGCCTGTTGGCGGGCTCATGCGTGAGATTTTGGCACAGCCTGTATCTTCTTTACCTCAGGATGAACCGATGTTTAATCTCATTGATGTGCCTCCGGATGCGTTTATCAATTTGTTCAAATCGCACCGGAATATTATAACAGTCAAGATTTCGTCCACTTTTACCGAATCGAAGGTTGAGTTTGCCAACGACACATGGGCCTACCCTCAGGCCGTTGTTAATATTCAGGCACAGTCAGCTGAAAAGTTCGACGAAGTGTTTAGGGCCAATGGCGACAAAATCATTGGGTTTTTTCTCAGAGCAGAGAAAGAAAGGTTGAAAAAGACTTATCAGGATTCGCATGAAAAGGCTATTTACAATTCGTTGTTGGAGGATTTCAAAATCAAATTGTATGTGCCTACCGGATTTAATTTGGTGAAGAAGGACTCTGATTTTGTTTGGCTGAGGTACGACACCCCATTAATTACTCAAAATGTGTTTGTTTATAGTTATCCGTATGATTCTGACAGCACTTTTACTGAGAAATTTCAACTCATTAAGCGGAACCTTTATACCAAAAAGCATATCCCCGGTCCAACTCCCGGTAGTTATATGACTTCGGAGATGGAATTGCCCTTTGATTTTAATATTTTGAAGCACAACGGGAATTATGCTTCTGAACTTCGGGGCTTGTGGAAAGTGGAAAACGACTTTATGGGCGGTGCATTTGTTAGTCTTTCTGTTTTGGATGCCAGTCGTCGCAGGGTTGTAACTGTTGAGGGGAATGTTTATGCACCAAAAAATGATAAGCGAAATTATGTGCGCCAGCTTGAAGCGATGGTTTATTCCCTTGAATTCCCCAGCCAAAAGATCAACGACAAAATTACCAAACAGCTCGAGAGCGGAAATTAAATGAATTCAATAGGCGCTCAGATTTTAGGCTGAGCGCTTTTTTTATGCTCATCTTTAGCTTGTGTTTATTCATTTTTGAGCTTTAATCAATTTGACTGCCATCAAAACTTCTTGGTAGTTTTGCCTAAACTTCGGAAAACAAGGTATCTTTGAAATCCGGTTATAAAATCTGGATTCTGATATGAATACAAGTTTTTCAAAATCAATAACACTTTTTTGTGCCATGAAACGAATAACAAAGAAATTACTTGCAGTTTCACTATTGATTGCATTATGCTCGGGTTGCGATAAGAATCCGGCCTCGGGTGAGTCGCCCCACACCAAACCAGTTTTAAGTTCTGATGTCAGTTTTTGGATGACCAGTCCAATCAGGCAGGTGTTATTTAAAGAGCAAAATGTAGGTTTTAAGTTTGGCGGCCAAAATGCTCAGCACCCTGTGATAGAGGTGAATGAAACGCAAAAATACCAGACGATGGATGGTTTCGGCTATACATTAACGGGAGGAAGCGCCATCTGGATAAATAAAATGGATCAGGCTAGCCGCACTGCTCTTTTGAAAGAGCTTTTTGCAACTGACGGCACCAACATCGGGGTGAGCTACCTTCGGTTAAGCATTGGAGCCTCTGACCTAAGCGATAAAGTTTTTACCTACAACGACCTTCCTTCCGGACAGACTGACCCGGAGCTTAAAAAATTCAGCATCGATTATGAGCGGACTGATCTGCTCCCGGTACTGAAAGAAATACTGGCTATCAATCCGGCGATCAAAATTTTGGGATCGCCATGGTCGGCGCCCAGTTGGATGAAGGACAACAATGATTCGAGAGGGGGGAGCCTGAAGCTGGAATATTTCGATGTATATGCCCAGTACTTTGTGAAATACATTCAGGAAATGGCAAAGGAGGGAATCACTATTGATGCCATTACGATTCAGAACGAACCGCTTCACCCGGGAAATAATCCCAGCATGTACATGACGGCTGCTGATCAGGCACTTTTCATTAAAAAAAGTTTAGGACCTGCATTTGCCGCTGCAAACATTAAAACCAAAATCATTCTTTACGATCATAACGCCGACCGTATTGATTATCCAATCTCCATTCTGAATGATCCGGAAGCTGCAAAATATGTTGACGGTTCTGCTTTTCACCTTTACGGTGGATCAATTGATGCGCTTTCGGAGGTTCACAATAAATTTCCGGAGAAGAATCTTTATTTTACCGAACAATGGGTTGGTGCACCCGGAAATCTGGCCGGTGATTTAGCCTGGCATACTCAAATGCTCACCATTGGGGCCTCCCGAAACTGGTGTAAAACAGTTCTGGAATGGAACCTTGCAGCAAATCCTTTAAACGATCCGCACACCGATCGTGGGGGGTGTGACCAATGCCTGGGAGCAGTTACCATCAATGGAAATGCGGTTACCCGTAATCCGGCCTATTACATTATTGCTCATGCAGCCAAGTTTGTTCGACCCGGTTCGGTTCGAATTGAATCAAATACTTCAGGGGAGCTGCCCAATGTAGCATTTTTAACTCCTGAAGGGAAGAAGGTATTGATTGTTTTAAATAACGGCAGTGATACCAAATCGTTCAACATTAAATCGAATGGCAAGTATGTAGTTGCCACGCTCGACAAGGGAGCGGTAGGCACATTTGTCTGGTAAAATCAATTCATGTTTAAACAGAAAGGGTTGCAAATCAATACGATTTACAACCCTTTCTGTTTTTTAGTTTACCGGAACCAGCCGGACTATAATGCCTGGTTTTTCGGTAGCTACGTAAATATAGCCATCGGGGCTGATTGTAACATTTCTTACCCTTCCGGCATTCTCCAGAAGTTTTTCTTGTTCAGTGACTTTGCCGTTTTCCAGATGAACACGTTCGAGGTATTTAAAACTCAGTGATCCGCTCAAAATATCGCCCGTCCATCCCGGATAACGGTTCCCGGTTACAAACTTCATACTGCTTGGTCCAATGGATGGTGTCCACTGAAAAACCGGTTGTTCCATACCTTCTCTGGCAGTTTCTTTGGAGAGAATGGTTCCATCGTAATTGATGCCGTAGGTAATAACAGGCCACCCGTAGTTGTTGCCTTTTCCAACCAGGTTGATTTCGTCGCCACCACGCGGGCCATGCTCATTGTTGTAAATTCGGCGGCTGACCGGATGAATGTCTATCCCCTGCGGATTGCGGTGCCCGTATGAATAGATTGTTGGCATTGCCCCTGCTGTGTTCACAAAAGGATTATCTGTTGGAATACGGCCATCGTCAAAAATGCGGTGAATTTTGCCACAATGGTTAGTCAAAGTCTGAGCATTTTTCATTTCGCCACGTTCACCAACCGAGAAAAATAGATAGCCCTGATCGTCGAATACCATACGGCAACCAAAGTGAACGCCTTTAGTTGTATTGGGCATGGCTTTAAATAATTCCTGATGTTCAACAAGTGCGTTGTTTTTTAGTTTGGCTCTGAAAATTGCAGTATTTCCACCCACTCCATCTGGAGCCTTTTGGGAGTAGGAAATGTAAATCCAACCGTTTTGCTGGTATTTTGGGTGTAAAATAATATCCATCAATCCACCCTGTCCTTGTGCCATCACTTCAGGTACTCCGGAAATAATAGCTTTTAGTTTGCCTCCGCTGAAACGGAAGAGTTGGCCACTGCGTTCGGTCACCAGCATGTCTCCATCAGGCAGAAATGCGATACCCCACGGAACATCTAAACCTTTGGCCACCGTATCAATTTTAAAAGTCTGGTGTTTGGATCGAACAACGGCAGGGAACCGGACTGCTGCCGGAACTTCCTTTTTATTTTTCATTTCCAGAATATAATCTGAAATGGATTTAATTTCGGCACTGGTAAATGCTTTTTCGAATGATGGCATTCCCAGCTCAGGCAAACCACTGCGGATAACACCGGTCAGATCGCCGCCAGCTTTGAAAGCTTCCCAGGTATTTCCGGCGAAACGCTCCATTTGCATGCCGTGACATCCGGCGCAATATTTTAGAAAATTATCTTTGGCACTGGCTTGTGAAGAGGTAATAGTTGTCGGATTTCCGGAGTCAGAGGATTTTGGCGCGGGTGCAATAAAAACAATACCGGCCATAGCCATAACCGAAAGGCTGAATATTAGAAATAATTTCATGTGGATTAGGTTTTTAATGTTTCAGCACCTGAAACACCAAACTCAATGAATTGTTGAGTTTTATACCTCAATCTTTGAATACCTTCGATTCAGCCAGAAATAAACCGGAATGCCGGAAAGAATGAGCACAAGCCCGATGGCAGCTTCGCGCGGGCGGGCAACGATGGTGTTAATGAAAAGGCTCACACAAAATAAAATATAGAAGGCAGGAACATACGGGTAGCCCCAAACTTTGTAGGGACGGTGCGCATCGGGCATTTTCTTCCGGAGAATAAAAACTCCCAAAGTAGTGGCTCCATAAAAAATAAACACGGCAAAAATGACCATGTCGGTCAACTGATCGAACGTACCCGACAAAACCAGTACCGACGCCCAGATACCCTGCCACATCAACGAATTGGAAGGCACATTGAACTTGTTCAGGTTGCCAATTCCGGAGAAAAAAAGCTTTTCGCGTGCCATCGCAAAATACGGACGGGAACCGGTGAGAATACTGGCATTGGTGCAACCCAGCGTCGTTAAAAGGATCAGCAGCGAAATGAATAAAACGCCGCCGGTTCCCCAAAAGCTACGCACAGCCTCCACCGCTGCAATCTGGTTTCCGGCAGCATGAACCTGCTCCAGTTCGGGAATCGACATCACCGACAAATAGGTGAGGTTAGCCAGCAAATAAACAGCGATGACCACAAAAACGCCTATCACGATTCCACGCGGAATGTTGCGTTTTGCATCCTTAATTTCGCCGCCGATGAATCCCACAGAAACCCAGCCCTGGTAGGCCCAGAACGCTGCAAGCATAGCCGTGTAAAACGACGAAATGCTAACCGATACCCGGGTTGCCGAATCGTTCGTAAAAATACCCGACAGCGACGCTTCGGAACTGCCAAGTCCGAAAACAATGATGGTGAAAATTCCGGCGACCACCAGGTAAAGAATAGCTTTGCTGAGTCCGGCGCCACTTTTAAGCCCTAAAATATTCAAAGCCGTCAAAATCAGAATCAGTAAAATGGCAGTGAGTTTCACCCCAAAATCCTGAAACGGAAGGAAAATTCCGGCGATGGAAACATCCTGCATGGACGTGAGCAAATGAGGTAACGGAATAATGCTGTTGAGTGATTGTGCAAAAACATATGCCAGCGACGAGATGGTGGCCGTTTGAATGATCGTAAACAGTGACCAGCCGTACATGAACGCAAAAAAGCGGTTGTAAATCTTTTTCAGGTAAACGAATTCGCCACCAGTGTCGGCTAAAAGTCCGGCCACTTCGGCATTACTCAGCGCTCCAAACAGGGTGATAATTCCACCGGCAATCCACGCCAGCAGAATCCAGGTTGACGAATGCAACTCGGCAGCCATCGGGGCAATTTTTTTATAAACGCCCGACCCGATGATGTTTGCTACCACAAAAATAACCACATACCCCAACCCAAGTGCCCTGACTAAATTTCGCTGATTAACCATGCCTGAAAAAGTTAAGTTTGAAAACCGAAATTAAGAAATAATCGACCAATGCCAAACCGTTAAAAGGAAGCCTGTCGGTACCGAAATCGAGCGGAAATGTTTATTTTAGCCCGAACCAAAACCTGTTTGTCATGATCAGAGAACTTATCCTGAAAAACCGCAGTTACCGGCGTTTTGATCAGTCAGAAAAAATCAGTGAATTGCAATTGCGCGACTGGATCGACCTGGCACGAAACTCGGCTTCGGCCCGCAACGCCCAGCCGCTGAAATATGTCCTGAGTACGGATGAAAAACTCAATGCTCAAATTTTCGATCTGCTGGCATGGGCTGGGTATTTAACCACATGGCCAGGCCCCGAAGATGGTGAACGACCTTCAGCATACGTCGTTGTGCTGAACGATACGCTGATTGCCGGGAATTATTTCTGCGATGATGGAATTGCCATGCAAAGTATTCTTTTGGGTGCTACCGAAGCCGGATACGGAGGCTGCATCATCCATTCGGTGAACCGAAATAAACTGCGTCAGCTTTTGAACTTGTCGGAGCAATACGAAATTCTGTATGTGCTGGCGCTTGGTAAACCCAAAGAAATCGTTGTACTCGACGAGGTAAAAGACGGCGACATCAAATACTGGCGCGACGAAAACCAGATTCACCATGTTCCGAAGCGATCGCTGGACGAGATCATTCTGGAAGTGAAGTAATTTAGCTTTAATGAATATCCGTTTTGCTGCCTAAAGATGAATGAAGAGCATCCGGCCTAGGCCGGTGAGCCGAAAAACAAGTGAAGGCGGCGTTAAAAAATCTTTTCTGTTTGATCCCGGTTAAACCGGGAGAGTTTAAAAGATTTTAGCCGTCAAACGTAAGTTTTTCGTGCGAAGCGGGCTAAGCCTTGACCTTTTTTGAATCCTTTTTTGTGTCAAGACAAAACAAAAAAGGTTGCCCGCATCGTTTCGTGGGCAACCTTTTTTACCAATTCATAGCAGTTAATTTCCGGGATTTCTCATTCGCATCTTCATCTCCTTTGGGCCTTTCCCTTCTTTCATTTGATGGTGTTTGAACATGTCGAACTTTAGCCGCTGTTCATCGTTTAGCTGGGCTCGCATTTCCAGACGGTGTTTCGCCTGAAGTTTGGCCATTTCAACCTTGATCTCTCCAATTTTTTCGATGTTTTTGTTGATGTCTTTCAAATCCGGTTTTTCTGCTGTCATCAAAGTTCGCTGATGCGCTTCTACTTCGCCAAGAAGATTACGCAGCGGCTGCAACTGTTTTTGGAGGGCCAGCATACTTTGCTTGAAAGCTTCCTTCTGTTCGTCGGTCAGGTTTAAAGCCTGAGCAGGCCCGTCCGGTCCTTTTTGCTGTTCGAACCTTTCGCCCCGGAAAGGACGTTGATTTTCGCGTTCGCGCGGCTGTGCAAAAAGCGCTGTTGATACTCCCAGGCAAACGATTACCAATAAAATCTTTGTTTTCATAACCTTTTCTTTTTTAATTCTGTTTGTTTCTGAATAATTGAAATTTCCAACTTAGAATAAGTAAAATCCAAAAGGTTAAATCGAAAAACCGACTTTAAGATAACTTTAACACTTTGCGCTCATTCATTGGCCAATTTTCGACATGGCAGTGCGAATTTCACCCAGAAAACGCGGTACTTTCACCTTCGGATCGCCCTCACCCAACGTTTCCAGCGGAATGTAGCCCCGATAGCCTTTCTCCTGAATGAGTTTCATGATTCGGTTGAGATCGGTTTTCTGTTCCACTCCGTTTACAAACAAATTTTCTTTCAGCTGCCAGTTGACGGTGTAAGGAATGGATTGTGCAATCTCTGCATACGGGTCACCAGTTCGATAACTGCCCACATCAAGGATTAATCCGAACCACTCAGAATTCACTTTTTTAATGACCTCGATAACCTGATCGGCTGTTTTTATAAAATCGTTGTGGTTCTGAATGCCAATCACTACCCCGTGAGCTTTCCCAAATTCGGTGCATTCTTTCATGCACTCAACCATATAATCAACTACTTTTTCGCGCGGTAGGTTTTTCACATCAGCTGTTCCTGAGAAAACACGAATCACCGGTGCTCCAAGCTTCTCCGCAGCAATAATCCACTTTTTGACCAGTTCAACACTGGCTTTTCGTTTGGCGGGATCGGGGTCCGTAAAATCGTTTCGAACACCGGTACCGCTGATTTCGAGCCCCAGCAGAAATGCTTTTTGCTTGATGTGATACAGATATTCGTCGGAAGGGACTTCGGGATAGCCCGGAAAATAATAAGCTGTGATATCTACCGCATCCAATTGCTGGGACGCGCAATATTCCAGCAACTGATCGAGGTTCATTTCGCCTTTCATCAACGGACCGTTGAACGAATAGGCATTCAAACTGGTTTTTAGTTTGACAGTGGGCACAGTCTGCGCCGGAGCATTCACCGACATCAGAAAAAATATCCCCAAAAATAAAAAGTGTTTCTTTTTCATATTTTGAAGTTTTGGCAAGAATTCCTTAATCAAAAATGTAGACGCCAATACAATGGTTGAAACAAATACTGCTCGGTTAGATAGCTGGCTTAATGATAGCTAAATTATAAGCTGGCCTTCTCTATTTTCTACGTCCAAACAATTGCCGGACAGCTTTCACTCATAGGGGAGCGCTAACTGTCCGGTAAAACTAATCAACTGCAGATTTATTTAACCTTGATTTTAAAAGCCCACGCATAGCTGCATGCAGTGGGCCGGGCTTTGTCGCGCGGATAAACGATGGTCAATCCGTTGGCGGCATCCCATTTCCAGTCCAAATCTCCTGAAACACCCAGCATGGTGATTTTTGATCCGTCCAAAGGCTTCACTGATTTCAGCTTAAATTCTTCGCCCTGCCAGCTCAGAAAAGTAGCATACACAAAATCGCCTTTTGCCGTAAATCGGGCATCGCCTTCGGTTTGGGTTGTCCACGGACGGGTGCCGTAAATGGCTTCTCCGTTCACCTTCAGCCATTCTCCCAGTTTCAGGAGCGGATATTGTTCGTACTCCGGAATGATACCAGCGGCAGTTGGTCCAACATTAATATCGAAATTTCCGTTTCGGGCAACGCCATCGATTACCTTGTCAATGAATTCTTTCGGACTTAAGCAGTCTTCCATGTCGGTGTCCTGGTTGTACCCGAAAGTCTTTGCAATTCCCTGCCAGAACGACCAGCGATGTGTGAGCAATCCCAGATTCGCATTGTCGTAATCATATTCCACATTGTACAAATCTCCGTGTTTGCCACGATCGCCTTTCCCAAAACGATCGTTCACAAACACCTCCTGGTTGCGTTTGGCAGCTTCGTTATAAAAATACGCCACCACTTCCTTCATTTTCCAGAACGACTCGGGGTGATCCCATTCACCATCGAAATAGAAAAAATCGGGGTGATACAAATCGATCAATTCTTTGATTTGGGGAATCATAAAATCGTCAACGTAGTTATTTACCTTTTTCAATCCGGCGTATGGAATTTCCTTTCCGGTATAAAGCGGGTTAAACCATTCGTACAAAGAATAATACAAGCCTACCTTTAGGTCTTCCTTGCGGGCAGCTTTAAAGTACTCACCCAAAATATCCTTTTTAGGGCCCATTTTCATCGAATTCCGATCGGTGTATTTGCTGGGCCACAGGCAAAAACCATCGTGATGTTTCGAGGTGATGAACATGTATTTGGCTCCCATATTTTTGGCAAACTTCGCCCACACTTCCGGCTTGTATGATTCAGCTTTCCACATCGGGATAAAATCGTCGTAGGTGAAATTCTCTCCGTAGGTTTTGCGATGATAAATGTATGTCGGGTTTTTGGTCTCCATCATTCGTCGTCCGTACCATTCGGCATACGAAATACCTTTCTCGCGCGGAGCCCACGCCGGAACGGCATAAACACCCCAGTGCATGCTCAGCCCAACTTTGGCATCGTTGTACCATTCGGGCATTTTGTGCGAATCGAGCGACTCCCAGGTGGGTTGATAGGGTTGTGCCATGAGGTTTAAATTTGAAAGACAAACCATGGCAGATAACAGAATAACAAATTTCAGTTTCATAATTTAGATAGTTGGTGATTAGTTCTGCTAATTTAGAAAGAAAAGACTATGCAGCAACATAGCTTTAAGCGAAAGTATATCATGACTTATCTTTGACAATTTGCATCCGAATGTGTATGTTTGCATACCAGAACAGACCACTTTTAGCTCATTTCTATGGAAAGCAAATTTCATTTTACCGTCAATGATCAATCTAATCTGCTGAAGTTTCAACAGTTGATAGATGCTGTAAATGAGGCCATCAGTAAAAATCTCTTGCAGGTTGGCGATATGTTGCCCTCGGTAAATCAGTTGTGCAAGGAAAGCGCCCTTTCGCGTGACACCGTTTTTAAAGCTTATGCGGAATTAAAAAACCGAGGGGTGATTGAATCGGTACCTAACCGTGGTTATTTTGTGGCCAAAGCAGTGACGAAAGTCTTTCTGTTCCTCGACACTTTTAAAGCTTACAAGGAAGTTTTATACGGTTCGTTTCTCGACAATCTGCCCGAAACCATTGCCATCGACCTTCATTTTCACCATTACAACATAGACGATTTCGAGAAAATCATCAAAGAAAGTCTGGGCAAGTACACCAAATACATTATCATGAATTTCGATCATGAACGGGTTCCTGAAATTACCCGACAGATCCCTGCGGCCAAATTGCTGGTAATTGACTGGGACGTCAATGCACAGCCCGGAATATCGACCATTCACCAGGATTTCGGGCAATCGATGTACGACTCACTCGTCACCGGCCTCGACCTGATTCGCAAATACGAAAAATTCATCTACCTCTATCCGTCGTTTACCTACCACCCTAAAGAGTCGATCGAATACTTCGAGAAGTTTTGTACCGATCACCAAATTCAGTTTAAAACGCTTTACGACATCAAGAAATTCGATATTCAGAAAGGCGAACTTTATTTATTGGTGAGCGACCGTACCCTGGCTAAATTCCTCGACCAGTGCCACCAGAAAAATCTGACTTTGGGGCAAGACGTTGGTGTGATTTCGTACAACGAAACTCCTATGAAAAAGTATGTAAAGGATGGAATCACTGTAATTTCGACTGATTTTGAACTGATGGGAAAAAAGATCGCAGAGTTTGTTACTACCGGCGAAAAAGTGAATTTGGTCATTCCAACCAAACTGACAGTGAGGAAATCTCTTTAATAAATGTTTTAAAACACTGAAGCGAATTTTGAGATCGGTTTCAGATGCTCTAGTTTTGCTGAGCATACCAGAACAGAACGGATGAATTAAGTTGTTTCGAGTTGCGGGTTTCGGGATGCGGGTTCCACTAACTGAGACTAATCACTGAGATTTTTTTCTTCTGCCTGTTTGACTTTAAACTTTTGACTTTAAACTTTAAACAAATTAAAATGTATCTACTTGGTTTCGACATAGGAAGTTCTTCAGTAAAAGCATCGTTAATCAACGGAGAAACAGGTGATTGCCTGGGTTCGGCTTTTTACCCCAAACAGGAAATGAAAATTACAGCCGTGAAACCCGGTTGGGCCGAACAGGAGCCCGAATTGTGGTGGGCCAACCTGAAACTGGCTTTGGCCGATGTCATGGCTCAATCAAAAGTAAATCCGAAGGATATTGACTCGATCGGTATTTCGTACCAGATGCACGGACTGGTGGCTGTTGACAAAAACAATCAGGTGTTGCGTCCGTCAATTATTTGGTGCGACAGCCGCGCAGCTGAAATTGGCAACAAGGCTTTTGCTGAAATTGGCGAAGAAAAATGCTTGTCGAACCTGCTAAACTCGCCGGGAAACTTCACCGCTTCGAAACTGAAATGGGTGAAAGACAATGAGCCAGAGCTTTACGCCAAAATCGCCAAAATCATGCTTCCGGGCGACTACATTGCCATGAAGCTTTCAGGAGAAATAAAAACTACCGCCGGAAACCTTTCGGAAGGTATTCTTTGGAATTTCAAGGAAAATAAGGTAGCCGACATGCTGCTCGACTACTACGGATTTGAAAAATCGTTCATCCCTGAAATCGTTCCAACCTTCTCGGTTCAAAGTGTAGTGAGCGCTGAGGCTGCCTCCGAATTGGGTTTAGCTCCGGGAATAAAAATCAGCTATCGCGCCGGTGACCAGCCCAATAATGCACTTTCGCTGAACGTGCTGAATCCGGGCGAAATTGCTACTACTGCCGGAACTTCAGGAGTTGTTTACGGCGTAAGTGGCGAAGTAAAATACGATCCGTTTTCACGGGTAAACACCTTTGCTCACGTTAATCACTCGGCCGAGGCCAATCGCTTGGGCGTACTGCTTTGCATCAACGGAACAGGAATTTTGAATTCGTGGCTGAATAAATATGTTGGAAACAAAGCGTTCTCGTACGAAGAAATGAACCAGAAAGCTACCTCAGTTGCCATCGGATCTGAAGGTTTGAGTATTCTGCCTTTCGGTAATGGTGCTGAACGCGTACTTCGGAATAAAAATATTGGCGCACAAATTTCAGGATTAGGTTTCAATACACATACGGAAGCACATCTTTTCCGTGCTGCACAGGAAGGTATCGTTTTCTCGTTCAAATACGGTATGGAAATCATGGAAGAAATTGGCATCAAAGCACAGGTGATCCGAGCCGGGAAAGCCAACATGTTCCTCTCTCCCATTTTCCGCGAAACACTGGCCGGAATTTCAGGAGCTACTATCGAATTGTACAACACTGACGGATCAATTGGTGCTGCCCGCGGCGCCGGAATTGGATCGGGATATTACGCTTCGGCGAAAGAAGCTTTTGCCAATCTGAAAAAACTGGATACGATTACTCCTGATTTCAGTAAGAAAGCAGAATACGAAGCCGCTTACCAAAACTGGAAAGCTCAATTAGAAAAATCATTATAAATCATTTTTAAATAAAACATCATGACAGTTTTTAAAGGAAACAAAGAGTTTTTCCCCGGAATTGGACAAATCAAATTCGAGGGACCACAATCAAAAAATCCATTAGCATTTAAATGGTACAATGCCGACCAGGTTGTTGCTGGTAAAACCATGAAAGATCACCTTCGTTTTGCTGTTGCCTATTGGCATACGCTCTGTGGAACCGGTGGCGATCCATTTGGTCCCGGAACAAAAAATTTCCCATGGGATGCACCTGCTGATGTAATGGAAGCAAACAAAGCCCGCATGGAAGCTGCTTTCGAATTCATCACCAAAATTGGAGCTCCTTTCTACTGTTTCCACGATACCGACGTAGCCGGCGACGGTTCGGTTTTCGAAATTGAAGGCCGTTTGGCTAAAATGGTTGACTATGCCAAAGAATTGCAGGCTGCAACCGGAGTAAAACTGCTTTGGGGTACTGCCAACGTATTCAGCAATCCACGTTATATGAATGGTGCTTCAACTAATCCCGATTTCGCTGTTTTAGCTAACGCCGCTGTTCAGGTTAAAAATGCTATCGATGCAACTATCGCATTGGGCGGAACTGGTTATGTATTCTGGGGAGGACGTGAAGGTTACTCGAGCCTGCACAACACCAACACCAAACAGGAACTCGATCACCTTGGACAATTCCTTCGCTCGGCCCGCGATTACGCCCGTGCACAAGGGTTCACCGGCACCTTCTTCATCGAGCCAAAACCAATGGAACCATCCAAACATCAGTACGACGTTGATGTTCAAACCGTATTGGGCTTCCTGAATGCACAGGGTTTGATCAACGATTTCAAACTGAACGTAGAAGTGAACCACGCTACTTTGGCCGGTCATTCATTCGCACACGAATTGCGTATGGCAGCCGATGCCGGCAAACTGGGTTCAATCGACGCCAACAAAGGTGATTACCAGAACGGATGGGATACCGACGAATTCCCGACTAACATTTACGAAACAACCGAAGCAATGCTCGAAATTTTGCAGGCTGGTGGTTTTGAACACGGTGGTATCAACTTCGATGCTAAAACACGCCGTAACTCAACCGATCTGGAAGATATTTTCATCGCTCACATTGGTGGTATGGACACGTTTGCCCGTTCATTGGTGATTGCCGATAAGATTCTGACTGATTCGGATTACCTGAAAATAAGAGCAAACCGATATGCTTCATACAACTCGGGCAAAGGCGCTGAATTTGAAGCTGGCAAACTTTCACTGACTGACTTGTATGCAATTGCCAAAGAAGTTGGCGAACCAAAACAAATCAGCGGCAAACAGGAATTGCTCGAACAGTTGATTAACAACTACATTTAATCGAATGAAAGAGCGTAACACCTTATACATCATGGGGATCACCTTAGTGGCAACACTGGGTGGCCTCCTGTTTGGATACGACACCGCGGTAATTTCAGGAGCCGAAAAATCAGTTCAGGCTTACCTGATTACCAGTTTGGGGCTTGGTTCGCTCGCACACGGCGCCACCATTTCGAGTGCGCTGATTGGTTGCATCATTGGTGGAGTTATTTCGGGCTTGCTGGCGAAAAGTCTGGGCCGGAAAAAATCACTCATGCTTGCAGCCGTATTGTTTTTTATCTCGGCTTTGGGATCTGGGTATCCTGAATTCCTGTTTTTTAAACAAGGCGAACCAACGATGGGCTTGCTGTACATGTTCAACTTTTACCGAGTAATTGGCGGTATTGGCGTTGGGTTGGCTTCGGCGATATGCCCGATGTACATTGGCGAAGTTTCTCCTGCGGATATTCGTGGACGATTGGTTTCGATCAACCAATTTGCCATTATTTTCGGGATGCTGGTGGTGTATTTCGTGAACTATTTCATTGCCAAAGGGCAAACCATTGAATGGATTAACGATATCGGATGGCGCTGGATGTTTGTTTCCGAAGCAATTCCTGCAGCTCTTTTCGGCATTCTGCTGTTTCTTGTTCCCGAAACTCCACGCTATTTGGCGCTGACCAATCGCGATGGAAAAGCGCTGGAAATCCTGACCAAGATTAATGGAGCAACCCAGGCCAAACTAATATTGAGCGACATTAAAAAGTCGGTAGAAGCTGCTTCTGAAAAAATATTTGCTTACGGGAAAATAGTCATTATCATAGGCATACTATTGTCTGTATTTCAGCAGTTTGTAGGAATCAACGTGGCGTTGTATTATGCTCCGCGAATTTTCGAAAGCATGGGCGCGGCCAAAGATTCATCGATGCTGCAAACGGTTGTGATGGGTTTGGTGAACGTTATTTTCACGGTAGTTGCCATTGTCACGGTTGATAAATACGGACGTAAAATTCTGCTGATGATTGGTTCAATCGGCATGGCCATAGGTATGTTTGCCATTGGTGGACTGGCCTTTATGAAAGTAATTGGCATCAGCACACTGGTATTCATCATCATCTACACCGCATCGTTTATGATGTCATGGGGCCCAATCTGTTGGGTGCTGATTTCAGAAATTTTCCCGAATAAAATACGCGGTCGAGCTATTGCGATTGCTGTTGCTGCACAGTGGGCTGCCAACTATTTCATCTCGTCAACCTACCCGGCCATGATGGAATTTAGTGGTGGTTTGACCTACAGCTTTTATGGTTTGATGAGTTTACTTTCCTTCCTGTTTGTTTGGAAAATGGTTCCTGAAACTAAGGGAAAAACGCTGGAAGAAATGGAAAATCTCTGGAAAAAATAGTCTCTTACATAAGTTTAGATTAAAGCCGTTCTTCCTCTCGGGAAGGCGGCTTTTTGTTTTGTTATCGATCCCTTGATAATTGATCTATTCTATTTTTTCTACTACTAAATTTTGAACTTCACAGGCACTGACATTAGATTCCAAATCAGAATCTACGGTACGAAGATTTAATACGAACAGTCCGGTTTTGCGTTCGCTAGATTATCCTGAAACATATAAAATACGAGGAATTCAATTCACTCAAATCCTCCTATATTTATTGATTTCAGGATTTGAAATCTGTTTTTTTTTGCATTTCTTTAGTTTTCGTTAACTGGTTTTGAAAGTTGTATCGATAGGTATTTTATTTGGGCTTTCGGATCAGTGAGCTGAACCTAAATCAATAAAATCTCCTGGAGAATACAATGGGCATCAATACGCATAAAAAAGGATTGTCAGTCAATGAAATATTGATTCTTTTGACGGTAGTGATAGGTGGTATTTGTTTTGTCCTTTTTATAAGATATGATGCTCTGAATCAGAAGGAAAAAGAAGTAATTCATTTAGCAAATTCAGTTGCAGTCAGTCTTCCGCTTTCCGAAATCGACTCGTTACCCAAGGATCCGGAAGATTTGAAAGGTCTTCAGTTTAAGCAAATCAAATATGCACTTCAGCAAATTGTTGCGGTAAATCAAAAAGCCAGATTCGCTTATTTATATACCCAGCGACAAGATGATCTTTATTTCTTAGTTGATTCAGAGTCCGAAAATTCGAAAGACTATTCTCCTTCAGGTCAGAAGTTTAGTGAGGCTGATCCTGTAGACTTCCTTCCATTTCGCACTGGGTTGCCGCAGGTTACGCGTCCTGTTACCGATCGGTGGGGGACCTGGGTGAGCATTGAAATTCCGGTGAAAAATAAAAGCTCTGAGATTATAGCTGTTTTTGGTATGGATTACGATGCCAGATCGTGGAAGTTAAGGCTATGGGGAGAAACGGCAGAATCGCTTTTGCTTGTAATGGTTTTATTGGCTTTGGTTATAGCATATATCCGAATTGCCAGGAAGAACAGAGTTCTGGCAGAGCAGATGATATACATTGAAAAAGCGGGCGAAGTGATTAAGGAACGTGAATTGGATTACCGGAATCTGTACGATCTGAATCCACAGCCTATGATTATTTTTGAACCTGAGACAACAAAAATTCTTGCGATCAATCAGGCGGCAGCTGCAAAATATGGATATACGGAAACTGAATTTCAGGAAATGAAATTAGAAGACCTGATCGCGTCGTTGGAATCACAGACTAAAATGGAGGGGGATCCAAACTCCCCGGGAAATTCATCATCGAAGGAAATCAAGAATCATCGCTTAAAAAATGGTAGAATTATTCAGGTTGAAGTTCATTTGCGGGAGATTGATTTTAAACAACGAAAAGCCCAGCTGATGTTAATTTTTGATGTGACTGAGCGCCTTGTAACAGAAAAAGCATTGTTTGAAAATCAGCTTCAGCTAAGCAACCTGGTAAGTAACCTGCCCGGCTTTGTTTACCGGTGTTCGTTGGATGAGGATTATACCATGCAATTTATTAGTGACGGATGTACGCGGATTACTGGTTATACACCTGACGACTTTGTGACAAACAAAACGATTGCATTCAATAGCCTGATTATGCCTGAATATCGTGGTGCGATATGGGAAAGATGGCTGGAATCTTTTGCAAAACGTGAGTATTTTGAGTGTAATTATCCAATAAAAACTGCTTCGGGTGAGCAAAGATGGTTGTGGGAAAGGGGGCAAGGTGTATTTGACGCCGCGGGAAATATAATTTACCTGGAAGGGTACATCGAAGATATCACTGATCGAAAAATGTCGGAAAGGCAGTTGCGCAAGTTGTCAAGAGCTGTTGAGCAGAACCCTGTTTCTATTTTGATAACCGATGCTCGTGGAGCAATAGAATATGTCAATCCGAAATTTACTGAAATTACGGGTTATGAGGCAGAAGAAGTCATTGGAAAGAATCCAAGAATACTGAAATCGGGAGAGATGGATGACGATTTTTACCGTGAGCTTTGGACAACTATAACTTCGGGAGGAGTTTGGAAGGGAGAAATCATCAATAGACGCAAATCAGGAGAACGCTACTGGGCCTATAAAACAATTTCTCCGATACTGGACAGTCATGGAGAGATACTTAATTACGTGGCTATTGGCGAGGATGTCACAGAGAAGAAGCAAAACGAAGCTGAGCTGATCATGGCTAAGGAAAAAGCAGAAGAAAGTGACCGATTGAAATCAGCTTTTCTGGCAAACATCAGTCATGAAATCAGAACCCCAATGAATGGAATACTTGGTTTTGCTGATCTGCTGAAATCTTCAGATCTGACACCTGAGAATCAGAAGGAATTTATTGAAGTTATTGAGCAAAGCGGACAACGAATGCTGAATGTTATGAATGATCTGATCGATGTTTCAAAAATTGAAGCAGGTGAAATGAAGATTAAAATGCAAAATACAAACCTGAATCAGCTTATGGAAGAGCTTTACCGATTTTTTAAGCCACAGGCTGATTCAAAAGGATTAAAATTTTCGTATTCTGCCGCAACTACTGATGAGGAGGGTACGGTTTTAACTGATGGTGGAAAAGTGCACCAAATATTAGTCAATCTGATTCGGAATGCGTTAAAATTTACTGATCACGGAGAAGTTGAATTTGGTTATTCATTAACCGACTATCAGCTCAATTTTTTTGTAAGGGATACCGGGCTTGGAATTCCTGCAGAGCAGCATGAAATTATCTTTGAACGATTCAGGCAAGGAAGTGTTTCATTGGCTAGAAATTATGAGGGAGCTGGGTTAGGGCTGACCATTTCGAAGGCTTATGCTGAACTGCTAGGTGGAAAAATCTGGCTTGAATCAGAAGTTAGCAAGGGCTCGACTTTCTGGCTCAGCATTGCTCATTATCCGGCCTACCTGGTTGGAGACAATAGGGATCGGGGCAATTATCTAAACTTGAAAAATCGGGGAACCTTGCCGTTGTCAATTCTGATTGGCCTGATCATTTGGCTGGCTGGTTGTTCTCCCGATTTTAAGCAGCATCCGTCCGGATCGGAGGATAGAATGAAGGTTGAGGCACGTGGTTACATTATTCCTTCTGATTCGGTTTCATTCCCAAAAATTATTCCGGCGGGAGCTCCAACTAAAATAAAGGTTGGAAAACTGACAGAGATTCCTGCCTATTCCAATGTAATTAAGGCTGGTATTCCCAAACAGTTCCCGGCGGGAAACCCAGTGATTTGCAAACCAGGCGACGATAATTTTTCACTTCCCAAAGTGATTCCAGCCAGCGGAAAATCTTTTTTCAGCAGGCCCCCAGAAATCGTTTTGGTAAAGGATGCCTACATCAAGGATATTAATCCGCAAACCTTCAGCAACTATAGCAAGCTACAAGGACTGAGACATGATCAGATTAGAAGTATGACCCAGGATAAGACAGGAAATATCTGGTTCTGCACAGGTGATGGAGTTGTTCGCTATGACGGAAGATATTTTTCCATTTACTCCACGGATCAGGGGTTAAATCATAATTTGGTCTTGTGTGTTTTAAATGATTCAAAAAATAACCTTTGGTTTGGAACCTTTGGTGGAGGGCTTACACGTTACGACGGTAAATATTTCACAAATTTCACTAAAGCGGAAGGATTGCCCAGTGATATTATTAATTCGGTTTATGAGGACTATAATGGAAAAATCTGGATATCAACCGGTGGGGGAATTGCAGTTTTTGACGGACAAAATTTTACCCATTATAACACCGAAAACGGGCTTTGCAGCAACGATATCAGGCAAGTAATTCAGGATTTGGAAGGGAACTACTGGATTGCATCCAATGGTGGCGGAATCTCAAAATTTGATGGAAAATCCTTCAGTAATTTTACCACAGCCCAGGGATTATCTGGTAATTCTGTCGGAGTACTTATGCTTGATCGAGATGGGAATATTTGGATAGGAACCTCTAGCAAGGGGGTAATGAAGTATGACGGAAAAACTTTTACCGCACTCACTGAAGCTGAAGGACTTTGCAGTAACTACGTCAAATCGATTCTTCAGGATGATGATGGATCAATCTGGATTGGAACTTCCGAAAATGGCATATCCAGGTACGATGGTGAATATTTCACTCAGTTTACCGAGAAAGAAGGGCTCGGAATCAATATTATTCAAAGCTCGCTTAAAGATCGGAATGGGAACCTTTGGTTCGGAACCCGTGGAGCCGGAGTATCCAAGTACCAGGGAAAAATTTTTACACACCTGACTGCTCATGAGGGAATAAGCAACAGTCGTGTAATGAGTATCCTACAGGATAGAAATGGTGATTTTTGGTTCGGTACTTATGGCGGGTATGTGACTAAACTTTCAGGAACACTGACAGGAGGACGACAACATTACACCTACACTTACTTTGGGGAGAAGGAAGGACTTCTTTTCAATCGCATTTATAAAATTATCCAGGACAGAAAGGGAAACATTTGGTTTGGATCTGATGGTGGTGGAGTATCTATGTATGATGGGAAAAACATGACCACTTTTGATTCGAGTGATGGCTTGTGCCACAACTATATACGAGACATGCTTGAAGACAGAGACGGAAATTTATGGTTTGGCTCGTATGGCAACGGTGTTTCAAAATTTGATGGTCAAACTTTCACCAATTATGCTGTGGGTGAGGGATTGAGTGCTAATAATATCATGTGCATTTTTCAGGATAAGAAAGGCGCTATCTGGTTTGGAACGAATGGGGGAGGAGTGACTCGGTTTGACGGGAAACAGTTTACTCATTTCACCAAAAAGCAGGGACTTTGTAATAATACGATTTATTGCATTGCTGAGGATAATGAGGGGAATCTGTGGTTTGGTACAGATGGCGAAGGGGTAGTGAAATTTGACGGAACGCATTTTACGACCTACTCAGAAGAACATGGATTGACCAATAATTTTGTTTCGAGCATTCTGCCCGACAGTAAAGGAAATTTGTGGTTTGGAACGCGGTTTGGCCCAAATATAATGAAGGCAGGAAGTAAGAATAATGAAAGGAGCGTAGCTGGAGTTTCCATATTTAAATCGTATGGCTACGAAGATGGATTTTTAGGACTAGGATGTAATTTGGGTTCTATTATTGAAGACCGGGAAGGAAAAATCTGGATTGGGACCAACGATAGGCTCACAACTTATTATCCCTGGAATGAAAAGCAGGATACGATTCCTCCGACAGTGCAACTTACCAATGTTTTGCTTTTTAATGAGAATATTCCTTGGCCCGAATTAGCTGAAAAAAAGGATTCGGTGATTACATTGAAAAATGGGATATCGGTTAGCGATTTGCGATTTAACGGAATCTCGCAATGGTATTCTGTTCCCGAATCTTTAAGCTTATCCTACAAGTTTAATTACATCACATTCAGTTTTGTAGGAATTTCACAAAATCAGGCCAGCAAAATCAAGTACCAATATAAACTCGATGGGATGGATAAAACCTGGAGCGCACTTTCTGATCGAACAGAAGCCTCATACGGGAATTTATCCAGCGGAAAATACACTTTCAGAGTCAAGGCCGTTAGTAGCGAAGGAATATGGAGTAATGAGATAAGCTATCATTTTACCATTCGGCCTCCCTGGTGGCAAACGTGGTGGTTTTATGCGACATTCTTTGGTCTTGGGGTGTTTCTTATTTATAGCTATATCAAATACCGTGAGCATAGACTCGTTGAAGCTAAAATTCAGCTTCAGCAAAAAGTTGAGGAACAAACTCATGAACTTACCGAAAAGAATCAGGTATTGATGAGGCAGACCAATGAAATTATATTGAAGAACCAGGATATAGAAAGAAAAAATACCGAGCTGCAAATAAGTAATTCTGAAAAGGATAAATTCTTTTCCATTATTGCGCATGATGTTAGAGGCCCTTTAAGTTCATTTCTTTCTTTAACAGAGATTATGACAGAGGATTTACCCCGAATGAGTAAGGATGATTTGCAACAAATAGCAAACAGTATGCATACCTCGGCACAAAACCTTTTTGACCTATTGAGTAACCTGCTCGATTGGTCGCGTATGCAACGTGGAATTATCAAGCTTAGCCCAAGACCTGTGAGCTTAAATGAACTGGCAGTAAATAGTGCAGCCCTGGTTTTTGAAGCCGCGAAAAATAAATCCGTTGAATTAACCATCGACATTCAGGAGGGGGTCACTATCTATGCTGATGCAAACATGATTGCCACTGTTATCCGGAATCTGTTGACCAATGCGGTTAAATTTACTCCGACAGGAGGAGAGGTAAAGCTGGTTGGCCGCGTTCTTGAGAGTGGAGAAGTGGAAATCTCTGTTGCTGATACCGGTATTGGAATTCCTGAAACGATGTTTGATCAGTTGTTCAAACTAAACGGAGGATCCAGCCGGACGGGTACAGATGGCGAACCTAGCACCGGTCTGGGATTATTGGTTTGCAAAGAATTTATTGAAATGCATGATAAGAAAATCTCAATTGAGAGTGAAGTTGGCAAAGGTAGCCGGTTCAGTTTCACACTACCTGCATCGCAAAATTAAGTTTTCGGGCAAGAAAAAGTTAACAGGTCAATTAGCGCGAGTTCGCCTGATTCTGAAATGACGGAATTTTATTCGTAATAAACAGGTTTAAATGTACTACGAACACATCTAAACCCAATGTAGGATTTAGCAGAATCCTGATATTCAAAACTTCGAGTTGAAACCTGAACGTAATAAGCAATATCCTTCCACGATCCTCCCCTGATCACTTTCCTTTTCATGGCAGGCGGATCATCAGGGCGGGCATTATATTGAAAATCAGGGCTGAAATCACTTATCATTGCATAAGCAGATTCGTCATAAGCATTGGAAGTCCATTCTGCCACATTTCCGGCCATATCATATAATCCATAGGAGTTTGGCATATAGTTGGCTACCTTCATGGCAGTAATCGAGTATTTACTGTCAGCAGAATAATTCCCCCGCATGGGTTTAAAATTGGCCAGAAAACTGCCTTCTTCATTTCGGGAATAATAACTTCCCCATGGGTATAAGTTCATTTGGTGTCCGCCACGAGCTGCATATTCCCATTCTACTTCAGTTGGCAAGCGATAATCCATTACCGTGGGCATTTTAATCATGTCCTGATAGGAATTTAGCTGGTGCGTTCTCCAATTGCAAAAAGCTTTGGCCTGAGCCCAGGTGACTCCAACAACAGGATAATTGTCGTAAGCAACGTGCGAAAAATATTTTTTGGTCAGAGGCTCGTTGTATGAAAAGGTATAGTCGCGCATCCAAACTAATGTGTCGGGATAAATGGGTGTAGATTCGCGCATAATAAACGAGGAGCGGTTTTGAATCGCACTTTGTTTTCCGGTTTTATCGGTTACCGTACCGTTGTAACTTTGAGTTTCGTAGTTATAACTGTTGGCTCTTTTTGCGGCCTGCTGGTAATCAATCCAATAGTACTCATAATTGAGTTTTCTGGAATCAATTTCTTTTTTCTTGAAAAAACGTTCATTTTCCGGAATAAACATTTCCTCCAAAACAGCCTGATAATCTTCATTCTTCCATTCAATGGGAACCATCCAGTTCAGATGCGGATTTTCAAGAAGGGTACCTCGTCTGGCTTCAGTAATTAAGTATTCCGGAAATGATTCGGATAATAACTGACGGGCGATGGAATCACGAACCCAGTAAACAAATTGTCGGTATTCATTATTGGTTATTTCGGTATCATCAATCCAGAAAGATGGAACTGATACAGTCTTAACCGGTGTTGATTCATGAGTAATTTCCTGTTCTGACGGACCGATATTAATGCTTCCTTGTTTTACGAAATTCATCCCGTGCGGAATGGGTTCGAAGAATGGCTTTCTGTTCTGCTTGCTCGTGAGCTGACTGGTCCAATCCCTGTTGCATGAGCTAAAGGTGATTGCGGCAATTAAAACTATGAGCAAATTTCTCAGCATAAAGCCAGATTAATGTAAAAGCGTTGAGCGAATTAGTGTAAAACCGATTTAGTTAAAAAAAAAGCCTTATCAGGAAACTCCCATAAGGCCTTAACTTATGATGTTCGTTCTTAATACTCCCAAAGGTTTTGTTCGTAATCGAATATTGTTCCTTCAATCCGTTTGCTTTCCAGCATAGCATCCTTACTCCCCAGGTAGAAACTTATGTTTCTGTTGTTGTAAATGTTTTCTTCCTTTACGATGTAGGAATTAAATTTGCGTTTCAGGAATACATCGTCAAATGATGCATTTCTTGCTGTATTTTGTGGATTAAATACGGCACTTGAGGCCATTAAATCGCGAGCTTCGGGATAATAGATCCAGAAAACCTGACTTCGGGCTACATTTTCCTGGTTGACGTCTTCATCTCTAAAAAACTCTCTGATGGGGCAGATACCAATAATGCGTACATTCATAGTTGAAGTCTGCTTGTCGAAGTACCATTCTTCTTTAATCATGAATTGTTTAACTTCTTCAGAACGAATCTCTCCGGCAACCTGCCTGTCAACAAGTTCACCAGTGTCAACGTCACGTACTTTTCTTGTTCGCGTTGTAGCTCCAAATACTTCTTTAACCTGCTCGTAAGTAATCGGAACTTTAAATTCATCGTCATTTCGGGCATCGTAGGCAGTAAGCTTGCCATTCTTAATTCCTTCTAGCAACAGATTAACCAAACTGTAGCGACCTTCAATCTCTTTTGTAGGGAAATACAGTGGTTGATTCATTTTTTCACGGAGATCAATAATTCGCCATATCTTTTTACTCCAGATTGCATCAGCTTCTCTGACATAGGGCAGTGGAGTTGGCTTGCGATTGCCTAGGTCTGTGCGTTTAAAAGCGCCATCAATTATCTGTGCTTTTACTTCGATTTCAGGCATTGCCAAAATCATTGCCAACAAACCAAAAAATAGTAATACCTTTTTCATGACTATTTAATTTTAAAACTGATTGGAGACAACGGACGAGCAGCCTGTCCATCGTCACCTTTTGCCATAATGTTATCAATATAGATCAAACTTCCCGGAGTTAACTTACCAAACTGGGCCTTTTGCTCAGCAGTAAACCGGTTACCTGTAGCTTTGTATAGTTTTTCATAACCGCCTGCGCCAGAAAGGTTAACATCAAACTGTGTAACTTTAAATTTAAGGTCGAAGTCGAAATCGCGTAACTCAGCGAAAATTCCATCCTCGGCCATAAGTTCTTCTTTCCTGAGATTACCTCCATTTTTACCAGCAATGGTGGCTACTGGTGGCGGAACTTCTTTAACACGGAAAGGCATCGATCCCATCGGACGGGTTTCTCCGTTCATTCTGGCAACTACCGAAATCGTGGTATTCTTACCCGAAGCATCAAGTTTGGAGGGATAAACCGTGAAATCGTCACCGTTTTTCTCAATTCGGCCATTATTGAATGTAACATCCAGATTTTCACTGGCAACACCGGGCACTGAAACCTTTATCGGGTTAGCAATACCCATGTAAAGAACGTTCATTTTGGTTGGAGATATGGTCGCACTTGGCCTTCCAACCTGATATTCCCCCTGAAATGGATAACTTACGAAATTGCCTTCTGGGTTTTTGTATTTTATTAAACCACTCCATTTAAAAGTTCCGGGCTGAGTAGCAGTAACTTTATAAGTTCCTTTTCCGTCGCGTAAATTCAGTCTGGTATTACCAACGTAAATTTCGGGTTGTTGGGTGGTATCCTCAGCAGCAAGAAAAATCTCAGCTTCGAACTGGTCTCCTTCCAATACGTAGGTCGATTTTGGAAGAATACGTGCAGCTAATCGATTAAATTTGAATGATGCAGCATCAATCTGACTGAAGAGTGAAGAAATAATGTTGGTTTCAGCATTTTGAATGTCAATCTGCATTTTGGAAAGCAGGGTAATAACGGCAATCAAGGGCTTACTTTCGAAATGCTGTATTTCCCATGTTTTTTTCTCTCCTCCTTCTCTCAGGTTAATAGGTGGATCGGAGGTGTCAAGTTGCTTAATAATATTGTCGCGAAGTGGAGATCCTTCTTCCAGAAATGCGGAAAGAAAATCACGATAAGAGTTAATACTTGATTTTAGCTCGCTGGCTTTTTTCTGGTTAATCATGATTTCTGAAGGAGTATTCAGATCGTCCTCTTTTTTTATCAGGATCGTGTCACCTTTACTTCCAACAACAATCGGATCATCAGCAACCAATTTGAAGTCAGGTTCTGCATCTTTCAGGTACGAACCACCAGACGACAAGGCCAGTTGTTCTTTCAGGTCCTTAATCTTATTAATCAATTCCTGGGTCTTCTGCCTGACTTGATCGGCTTTATCCTTCCATTCTTTTACTTTAGTCGGATTTTCGATGTAAGCTGCATCAAAAGCGCCATAAATCTGTTCATTTTTTTTGTTGACATTGTTTAAAGTCTGAATTAAACTTGCGTCAACAATACGAAAAGATTCAAGTACTTCAGATGCAACATTAAGCGCCAACAATGCTGTCAGCACCAGGTACATCATATTGATCATTTTTTGCCTCGGGGTTTCCGGGCAATTTTTAGTCCCCATAGTGTTTGCCCTGTTTAATTACTTCTTTTTATAATTCATGGCACCAAGCATATTTCCATAAATAGAATTAAGAGCATCAAGGTGAGCATTCAGTTTTTCAGCATTTTCTTTGTATTTTTTCATTTCATTTGCTGAAGAAGCTATAATCTGATTCATTTGATTAAGCTCATCGAAAAATTTCGAAGAGGCCTGAAATTGTTCACTGGTTCCTTTTAATTGCCTTTCATAGGTCGAATTTAAGGATTCAATATTCTTGTTTAATTTATGTAGGTTTTCTCCATAATTGGAAGAACTGACTTCCATATCTTTAAAGCCTTTTTCTATCGAACTTGACAGCTTTTGATAAGATTCAACCAGTTTCAATCCTGATTCATCAATCTGTTTCGTAAACTTCACACTCGATTCGTTCAGCTTTGCCAACATTCCTTCACCAGTTTCTGAAATTTTTCGGGCAGTGTCGCCATAAGAATTGACCAGATGTCCTACGGAGTTATTTAAAGCCTGATTTGCCTGAACATTAGTTTCCGAGAATGCGATCATTGATTCGGAGGCTGAATTCAGGTTCCGAACATAAACGTCCGTTGCTAAAGTTGCAGAGGATATGTCGCTTATACCTGAAGCTGTGTTGGAAAGATCAACCAGACTCTTTCCAATTTTACCAAGCAGTTCCGGAGTGATGTTGGTGCTGCTTAATAAGGCATCGAAGCTGCCCTTTATGTTGGCATGAGTTTCATCGCCTGTTTCAAGTAATTCGTAATCATCCTGAAGTTCCGGATAAACTTTTGTCCAGTCGGGTTGCTCCATTGGTGGCTCAAATGCTGATATAAAGAAGATAAAAGCTTCTGTCATCAAACCAATGGTAAGCATGATTCCTGAGTGATTCCAGTGCTGAAGTTTAAACAATGCACCAACGAGAACCAATGAAGCTCCCCACCCATATACATACCCCATTAATACTTTCCACCGTTTCGACTTTACAATTTCACCAATATTCATATGATCAGAATTTAGAATGGTCAATTAAAATTCATTACCAAAAGAAGAACGAACGCAACGGAACCCAATGTATGATTTGGTTGTGTCCTGGTATTCGAAACTTCTTGTTGAGACTTGAAGGAATGCAGAAATATCTTTCCATGAGCCTCCGCGAATAACTTTACGTTTCATCGCAGGTGCATCGTCTGGTCTGGCGTTGTACTCAAAGTTTGGATTAAAATCGTTGATATACATGTAGGCTGATTCATCATAGGCATTGCTTGTCCATTCGGCTACGTTACCCGACATGTCATAAATACCGAAGTCGTTGGCATCATAACTTCCAACTTTCATGGTAGCCATTCCTCCATCTTCCACATAATTTCCACGCAACGGTTTAAAATTAGCCAGAAAGACACCATCTTTCTGGCGGGTATAATATCCACCCCAAGGATACATAGATAGTTGCCTGTCGCCACGTGCTGCATATTCCCATTCTACTTCGGTAGGAAGGCGATAGTCCTGCAAAGTTGCTTCTCTCTGTGCTGCCAGGTAATCATTGTGTAATTTGGTTCTCCAATGACAAAATGCTTTTGCTTGCTCCCAGGTAACTCCAACTACAGGATAATCATCAAACCCCGGATGCCAGAAATAACGTGTTGCCCAGGGTTCGTTGTATGAGAATGTAAAATCACGGATCCAGCAAAGCGTATCCGGATAGATATTCACCATATTACGCATGATAAATGAAGAACGATTTTCAATCGCTTTTTCTTCTCCTTTGGCATCAGTCACGGTACCGCTGTAACTTTGAGTTTCATAGTTATACATGTTGACGCGTCTGGCAGCTTGCTTTAAGTCAATCCAATGGTATTCGTAAAATAATTTACGGGCATCAATTTCTTTTTTCTTGAAAAAACGTTCGTTATCCGGTATATACATAGCTTCCAAAGCTTCAGTGTAATCCGGATTGTCCCATTCAAGTTTTTCTTTCCAATTAATCCGTGGCGGATCAACCGGATTTCCCCGACGATCTTCGCTGATCATAAATTCCGGAAATTGATCAGATAAAAGAGTTCTGGCAATTGAATCTCTTACCCAATTGGCAAACTGCCGGTATTCATTGTTGGTGATTTCCGTATCGTCAATCCAAAATGCTTCAACAGAAACAGTTTTTGCGGGTGTGTTAGATGAAGTAATGTCCTGATCGTTTGGCCCTAAATTAAAAGAACCCCTGTGAACAAAGGTCATTCCATAAGGAGTTGGCTCAAACCATTTTCCTCTTCCTTTAACACCTGTTAGTTCTCCGTTGCCTGATTTGTTACAGCTTGAGAGCGTAACAACGGCCAAAATAACTAACCCAATAGAAAAATGTTTTTTCATAGTACAGCTGTATGTTGCTTCGAAAATATTTCGTTATAAAAACCTTACACTTTTATATTTTTTATTCCTGTTTTTCCCCAAATCTATACTGTAATTCAGGAAAATCTCGTGTGACCCTCCGGTAAACCGACCTAAAGCCGAAGTTATAAAATCATAACTATATCCAATTCTAGGTCCATTGTTCATTTCAAAACTAACTAAGGCACTAATAGCATCATTAACCCTGTAATTCAGCCCTGCTGATAATCTTTCTTTGTAAACCAGGTCAACAGCGAAATCAGCTTGCCATGCTGCCATGTCCGTTTTGAAATAAATTGCAGGTTGCAATTCAAATAACGGATCGGGAAGGCCAATATTGTAACCCGCTGCCAGGTAATAATGTCTTGCCAGATAAGTTCTGGCCACTTCTCCAAGGACTATTGATGCCTGGTTTAAATGGGTAACTGATAATCCGGCAAAATAATCGTTTGATCTCAGGTAAAGCCCAAATCCAAGATCAATGGCTAGCTGACTTGACTCAGCCTGAGGAAACTTATCGTCTCCCGGAACCCATAAATCTCCTTCCGGCATTTCCCAATCTCCATTAACAGAAATGTTATAGAACCCTAAGCTTGCCCCGATTCCTAAATCTCCAATCCCTGTTTTTTTTCGGTAGGCATAATCCAAATTTACTGAAATATTCTTTTGAAAGCCCAATTCATCGCTAATTACATTCAATCCGACACCACTGTTTAATCCAAAAAGATTGGTTGCTCCACTCGCACTGAACACAAGTGTTCTTGGTGATCCCGGAATTCCATCCCATTGATAACGATTTAGTATTGTGCCACTTATAAGTCCATCATGACCTGCAAACCCTGGATTTACCGTTAGCTGCGTAAACCTGTTGAAACTGAATTGCGGGTCTTGCTGGGCAATTGCTGCTAAGTTAGCTATTATATATAAAAATAAAAAACAAAATTTTTGTTTCATACAAACTTGGTTGCAATAGGGTCCACCCAGTTAACGTACAGTAAAATAATGAAAAATTGTTTACTGTACCAAACTATCAATAATCATCAAAGTCAATGAACGCAGATTTATATCATTTATTTTGTCTTTTGTACATTTTACGAATGTTTCTCCACCAACGGTCAGGGATGTCTCCATGTGATGCTTTCTGGTAATCATCTTCATCACAGGGGATGATGTAGATTCCTTTTTTTCTGTGTTCGAAGTCCGAAATTTCCATCCACCAGCGACCGGTAATTCTACTTTGAAAAAACACCAATGTCATGTTGATATTGGACATGTCAACCATAAATTGATTGAAATCCTCTGAATCTTCTGACGGATCTTCAGGACGCCGGTTAAAAAAACCTTCCAGAAAATGCCATACAATCTGTGCCATGAGTGACGAAGAATTTCCACTCAAATCCCTGTCGGGTATCAGGTTAAAAAATCCGGCTAATTTCAGTTCATCGCTGGTTCCGGCATAACGGGCAATTTGGCATGCTTCCTCAGAATAAAGGCCATTGGGCGAAGCCATTGACTGCCCTGGGGCGTCCGGGTATCGAATAGCGTTCATGTCAAAACTAAAAATCTGAGCATCGCGAAGAATGGGCTCTACAGATGTTAAGTCGTATCTTACCTGCCCTAATCGTTTCACATCCCAGTGAAGGTTGTTAAACTGATCAATTTCAGTAGCATCAACAAAGTAGTTTTGATATCCAAGAGCTGTGAAAGAATACAAATTCTTTTGCTTTTCAAACAAGAGATTCAGGTAATTCTCAGAATTTATGCTTTTTATTCCCTTCCTGAAATCGAGTTTGGGATCGATGGTTGCCATGTTAAATAATTTACCATCGAAGGCTTTTGCCATTCCGTAGGTTAAATCCTGACTACCACCCAGCACCACCAGGGTTTGATTGTTTTCCAGGGTATGTTCACAGATATCCCTGAGGGCAAAATAAGAGTCGTTAACAGAATGGGCAGGTTTTAGGTTTCCCAGATCGAGTACCTTAAACCGAGGGCTGATCCGGTTTAGAGGATAAAGGTATTTTCTAACCTCATTCGGAGCTTTTGCTGAACCTGTAACTTGAGCATTTCTGTCTTCCGGAACACCAATGATAATTATATCGGCTTTCTCTGGCTTAAGTTTCTCCTGATTTTTCTGAAGCTGTGCGCCTAATGAAAGCTTTTTATTAGCCCAATCAGTATGTTCAAATTGTTCAAAATCAACAGGATCAAAATAATGTAACAAGTCCATCAGCGCGTATTTATCAGGATTTGAAAATACATTTTTAAACAAAACGGGCAAACAAAAAATGTTTACCCGATAAATTATTTTTTCTTTGGCTTTTTAGGTACAGAATCTTTCTCAATTAACTTCATACAGTCGTCCAAAGTGAGCTTTGATGCGTCAGTGCTTTTTGGAATTTTATAATTATTCTTTTTATATGAAATGTAAGGGCCCCAGCGTCCATTGAGGATTTTTACATCTGGATTTTCGTCGAATGTTTTGAGAATAGCGTTCAGATCTTTTTCTCTTTTAGCTTCAATAAGTTGAATCGCTCTGGTCAGATCCACTGAAAATGGATCGTCAACATTTTTTTCGAGCGAAATAAATTTGTTATCGTGCCTGATATAGGGTCCGAAACGGCCGATAGCCACAGTAACCGTTTTTCCTTCATAATCGCCTAGTGTACGGGGCAACTTGAACAGTTCCAAAGCTTCATCAAGAGTTATTGTTTCAAGATGTTGCCCGGGACGAAGACTTGCAAACTGCGGTTTGTCGCCACTTTCGGTTGCTTCTCCGAGTTGGGCAATTGGTCCAAAGCGTCCGATTTTGACTGACAATTCTTTGCCAGTATTTTCGTCAACACCTAAAATACGCACTCCATTTGTTCGTTCGGCATCGTTTAATGCACTTTCAACCTTGGTGTGGAAGGGATCATAAAAACTCCGAATCATTTCATTCCAAACTAATTCTCCTTCGGCAATTTCATCGAATTCCTTCTCTACTTTGGCTGTGAAGTTGTAATCCATAATCAAATCAAAATACTTGATCAGGAAGTCGTTAACCACCATGCCGATATCAGTTGGAAATAATTTTGATTTTTCGGCACCAGTTAACTCAGTTTTTACCTTTTCTGAGATTTTCTGACCAGAAAGGATCATTTCAGTAAATTGACGTTCGGTTCCGGCTCGGTCTTCCTTCACCACATACCCACGGTTTTGTACGGTGGTAATAATCGGTGCATAAGTTGACGGCCTTCCTATTCCAAGTTCTTCAAGTTTCTTGACTAAACTGGCTTCAGTATATCTTGGTGGTTTTAGCGCATATCGTTCCGTAGCCTGAATTTTATCCCAACGAAGAATTTGTCTCGCCGTTAATGGCGGCAGTAAACTTTTCGAACCGTTATTTTGGTCTTCATCATCGGTCGATTCGATATATACCCTCAGAAAACCATCGAAAATCAAAACTTCACCAGTCGCAATAAATTTTTCAGGAGCAGTAGAAATATCAATAGTAACAGTTGTTTTCTCCAGTTCGGCATCGCTCATTTGAGAAGCAATTGTCCGTTTCCAGATGAGTTCATACAATTTTTTCTCCTGATTGGTTCCCGAAATTTCTTCTTGATCAATGTATGCAGGGCGAATAGCTTCGTGAGCTTCCTGTGCACCTTTTGATTTGGTTTTGTATTGGCGAACCTGATGGTATCTTTCGCCCAGAGAGCTGATAATTTTTTGTTTGGCTGTATTAATTGCCAGACCTGAAAGATTGACAGAATCAGTTCTCATATAGGTGATTTTCCCTGATTCGTATAGTTTTTGGGCAATGCTCATGGTTTGACCAACAGAATAGCCTAGTTTGCGGCTGGCTTCCTGCTGAAGGGTTGAAGTGGTGAAGGGCGGGGCAGGTGATCTGCGTCCTGGTTTTTTGACTACTTCGCTGATTTGAAAATCTGCATTTTTACATTTTTCGAGAAACGCATAAGCATCTTCCCGGTTATCAAATCTGCGATTGAGTTCAGCTTTTAATTCAGCAATCTTACCATCTTTTTCGGGCACCAGAAAGCTTGCAGTAACTTTAAATGCTGAGCTTGATGTGAAGTTGATTATTTCTCGTTCACGCTCAACAATAAGCCGAACTGCCACTGACTGAACCCGGCCTGCTGAAAGTGAAGGTTTTACTTTTTTCCAAAGTACCGGCGAAACTTCGAACCCAACGATGCGGTCGAGTACCCGACGGGCCTGTTGTGCATTTACCAGATTATAGTCGAGCGGGCGGGGATTCTGAACGGCTTTTAAGATTGCTTCTTTTGTAATCTCATGAAAAACAATTCGTTTTGTTTTTTTTGGATCCAGATTTAATGTTTCCATCAAATGCCATGAAATGGCTTCTCCTTCGCGGTCTTCGTCGGAAGCAAGCCAAATTGTATTGGATTCTTTTGCCAGCTTTTTGAGTTCAGAAACTAATTTCTTTTTGTCTGAGGAGATCTCGTATTTTGGGGTGAAATTATTCTGAATATCGATTCCAAAATCTTTTTTCTCAAGATCCCTGATGTGTCCCATGCTTGAAGTCACAAAAAAATCTTTTCCCAGAAATTTCTCGATTGTTTTTGCTTTTGCAGGCGACTCAACAATAACCAGGTTTTCGTGCATATATGGTTTAATTATCTTACTGATTCAAAAATTTTGTGCAAATTAAAGAAAAGGAAACGCTAAGTTCAAAATATAATTCAATAAATTTTGTCCGCATATTTATTTGAAAATGATTAATTTATTCAATTTGAGGATTTAGTAAACCCCTTAAATAGGTGTATAACGTCACCCTGATACAATACATCTGATATTGAATTAAATAGTTCATATTCAGATTTTTGGTTTTAAATTAGGTCAGCTTTGATTGGAGAACAGAAACAGAGTTTCTTCATTCGTTCCAATTCTTTTCAACATGAAAACAACAGCCGGAAATCAGGGCGGTTTCATTATCTTTGGCGGTCGTTACAAAATCTATTTCCCGATGAACAAGGATATTTCGGTTTTTAAAAAGTATATCCGTATTTTCTGGATGGTCTATGCAACTGGAGTTGTTGCTGTTTTCCTGATGTTTTTTATGATTGCTCAGGGATGGTTTGGCTTTATGCCAACCTTTGAAGACATCGAAAATCCAGAGAGTCTGCTTGCCTCTGAGGTTATTTCATCGGATGGAGTTGTTCTTGGAAAGTATTTTTATAAGGAGAACCGCAGTTATGTGGGTTATGAAGAATTCAGCCCAGAATTGCTAAATGCACTTATTGCAACAGAAGATGTGCGTTTTTTTAAGCATTCGGGAATTGATTTGCGTGGTTTGTTTAGAGTTGTGAAGGGGATTCTGACTGCCGACAGTAACTCTGGCGGTGGAAGCACCATCAGCCAGCAATTAGCTAAAATGCTTTTTCCGCGCGAGAATCTCGATAGTAAGGTGGAGCTGATTTTCAGGAAATTTAAAGAATGGGTAATTGCCGTAAAACTTGAAAAGAGTTATACCAAAGAGGAAATCCTTACCATGTACCTGAATAAGTACGATTTTCTGAATCTGGCAGTTGGAATCAAATCAGCATCATCCATTTACTTTAATACTTCACCTGACTCGTTGCGGATTGAGCAAGCTGCCATGTTAGTCGGTATGGCCAAAAATTCTTCTTTGTATAACCCTGTCCGCCGTCCCGAGCTTACCCTTAATCGCCGGAATGTTGTGTTGGCTCAGATGGAGAAATATGGATACATTACCGATCAGCAATTGGATTCATTAAAAACTCTTCCGTTGGGACTCGACTACCATAAAGTTGATTTTAAAACCGGTCCGGCCCCATACTTCAGGGAATATTTGCGTCAGGCGATGAATGCCAGTGAACCAAAGCGCGAGGATTACCGTGCCTGGCAGATGCAGAAATACAGAGAAGATTCACTTGAATGGAAAACCAATCCACTGTATGGATGGTGCCACAAAAACAAGAAGGCCGACGGGACACCTTATAATTTATATAAAGATGGTCTTCGGATTGTCACTACGCTCGATTCGAGAATGCAACGATATGCTGAAGATGCCCTTACCTTTCACCTGAAAAAGAATCTTCAGCCCGGATTTAGGAAACATCTTCGAACGTTGAGGAACAAACCTTTTTCTAATGAGTTGACTGATGAGGCTGTTGAAGGTATACTTGATCAGGCGATTAAGCAAACGGAGCGATACCGGTTGGCCAAACTAAGCGGTAAATCGTGGGATGAAATCAAAACAATCTTCAATACTCCGGTTGAAATGTCGGTATTCTCTTACAAAGGAGATCGCGATACAACAATGACTCCGCTTGATTCGATGAAATACTATTACAGTATCTTCCGGTCGTCGTTTATGTCGATGGAAATTAAAACCGGCCATGTTAAAGCGTATGTTGGTGGACCGGATTACCGTCACTTCATGTACGACATGGTAAAAGGAGGTAAACGGCAGGTTGGTTCAACGGTAAAGCCATTCCTTTACACGCTGGCTATGCAAAACGGGATGTCGCCTTGCAGCAAAGTTCCCAATGTCAAGCAACAGTTCATACTTCCTGACGGAAATATCTGGGAAGCAAAAAACTCTTCGCCAACGAAGTTCGACGACAAAATGGTTACCCTCAAATGGGGTCTGGCTCACTCTGTTAATCAGGTTTCGGCTTGGGTAATGAAGCAATTCAATCCACAATCGGTAGCCGACGTGATGAAAAAAATGGGGGTTGTCAGTCCGATTGATCCGGTTCCCTCCATGTTTTTGGGAACATCAGATATTACTCTTTATGAAATGGTTGGGGCTTATGGTACTTTTGCCAACAAAGGCGTTTATACCAAGCCAATTTTTGTGACCAGAATTGAAGACCGGCATGGTAATTTAATTTCGACTTTCCGCAGTGAGAAGAGTGACGCTATTGACGAACAGACCGCTTTCCTGATGATTGACCTCATGCGTGGAGTAGTCGATGCCGGTTCGGGTGGACGTTTAAGATGGAAACCAGAGTACGGAGGGTTCAAAGGACAAATTGCAGCAAAAACAGGGACTACCCAGAACCATTCCGACGGTTGGTTTATTGGAATTACTCCGCAACTCGTCAATGGTTCGTGGACAGGTGCTGAATTACGGAGCATCCACTTCGAAGATTTGCAGACTGGACAGGGCGCCAGCATGGCTTTGCCAATTTGGGGATATTACATGCGAAAAGTTTATGCCGATCGTAGTTTGCCTTATCGTGACAATGCCGAATTTGAGCCACCGGCTAATTTCTCAGTTAACATTAATTGCGACGATCCTGAAAGTATCGAACAAAGTCTGGATAATTCAGAGGATTTCTTTTAACAGGCGTATTATTAATTTTCCTGCGCACAGCTATTGTTTCAAAAAGTCGGCCAGTTCCTGAATGTGATCGGTATTGATGAAATCGACCTGCAGATTTTTCATAATCTGCCAGGCTTCGGGCGTATCGGGCGAATTCCAGAATCGGACTGGCTTTTTCAATGCATGAATCGAAGAAATCAACTCTTTCAGTTTGCCTAGTTCAGTTTCGGGAATCGGTTCTTTCCCTCTCCAGGTTACATGATTGGCCAGATTGTCACTCACGATGGCCACCCGCTTCAACTGTTCTGTCGAAAATTTCTGGTTCGGCCGCCCGTCAAAACTGATGAATGCCGGATAATTGTTGTATTGCTCTGGCGGGGGCATGTTTCCGGAAACAACGACCTTCACGGCATTCGGATTCCTTTCCGGATTGAACACTTCGGGATATTTTTCAAGCTTTTTCGCCAGTAAATTCAAAGTTGGATCAAACGGAGTTTTCAGGTCAATTAAAAATTGAAAAGTTCCTTCGTGATCGCTCCACGCTTTTCCTTTATTGGTTTTGAATTTGCCAACGATTGGCTGGATATATAACACGTCCAAGGTTCGTTCAGGTGTAATCTGGTCACGGTTATGCGCCACAAACAATTCGCCGTTGACCTCCCAAATGTCGGCTTCAATCGAGCCAAAATGAGCGTTATATGCCCATTCGAACGGAACTTTTTGTTCGTAATCGTTGTGCGAATGGGCATTTAAAGTGGTGTGCCTGATTTGTGCTGACAATATTCCGGAGCCAAAAACCAACAAGGTTAACAACAGTTTTTTCATGGGCTGGTTATTGAACTAAAACAAGTATTTCTGCACTTCCCAATCCTTCCGATTCGGCTTTCAGTTTAATTTCTCCGGAAGTTCCGGTCGGGCGCAAAATCACCAGACATTTCCCTTTAAAGCTGTTGACTTTTGGCTGACGGAAGCTTTTCATGTCGGTGGGATTTCCATTTTCAACAGCGGCAAGTTCCCCGGCTCCTTCTACTGCAAACTGAAGGGATAAAACAGCATCGGGCACCAAATTTCCTGCCTCATCTGTTATTTCAACGGTAATATACGATAAATCGTTGCGGCTGGCTTTGATTGCTGTGCGATCGGCTGTCAGGCGGATTTTGGCTGGTTGGCCAGTCGTTTTCAGACTTTTGGTTTCCATTTCTTTTCCATCCTGAAGGGCAATAGCTTTCAGTTCGCCCGCTTCGTAGGGTACTTCAAACGTGGCGGTCAGTTTGGTTTCCGCTGAAACCTGTTTGGCGCCGATCACTTTTCCATTTAATTCGAGCCTGATTTCAGGATAATTGGAATACACGTTGACCTGAAGTTTTTGGCCTTCGCTGCCTGCCCAATTCCAGCTTTGCTGCTCGTCGGGCCAGCCCCAGAAACTCACAATTTCCTTTTTCCCTGCCGGAATCGGTGCATGAACGGCCATTTCCAAATTACTGATTTTCCAAACCACATCGCGGAAATACGACTGCGGTTTTTTGAAGCCGCAAATGTCGATGTCGCCGCAATAAGCATTGTACCAAGGCCAGCCCGGTGAGAATTGCGGTTTGTCGGTTGGCGAAGTCAACAGCGCGTGACCAATGCCCGATTCGCCGAGATAATCCATCGAAGTCCAAACAAAGTCACCCAGCACGAAAGGATGTTTTTCAACCATTTGCCAGTTTTCGAACGCTTCTTTGGCTACCGATTCGGTACCAATTATCATTCGCTGTGGAAAATTTTCGTGATCGCTTTCGTAGTGTTTCCACTGGTAATTGTAGCCGCCTATATCTAATAGTTCAAAAGCAGGAGCGGTGTTTTCCCAAGGTCTTCCTTTGTGGTCCCAAAACTCGCAAATGGCGGCAGTGACAGGGCGCGACCGATCTATCTTTTTGATGATGTCGCTTAAATTTTTGGTGATCACCAGGCCCGATGAATCAGCACGTTCGGGTATTTCGTTGCCGATGCTCCAGATAATTACCGAAGGATGATTGCGGTCGCGCAAAACCATAGCTTCCACATCGCGTTGATGCCACTGGTCGAAATAGAGGTTGTAATCTTCCGGATTTTTGGGGCGCTGCCACTGGTCGAAAGCTTCGTCGATGACCAAGACACCCAACCGGTCGCAGGCTTCCAAAAACTGGCGCGACGGCGGGTTATGACTGGTGCGAATGGCATTGAACCCGAATTTTTTCATCAGTTCAACACGGCGTTCTTCGGCGCGGTCGATAGTGGCAGAGCCTAAAGGACCATTGTCGTGGTGCATGCAGCCGCCCTTCAGGAGAACTTTTTTACCATTCAGCAAAAAGCCTTTTTCGGTGCTGAATTCGATGGAACGAATCCCGAAAGTGGTGGTTTGCTGATCGACAACTTTGTCATCAAAACTGACTTCGGTAACGGCCGTGTAAAGTGTTGGCGAGTCAATAGACCAAAGCGACGGATTTAAAACTTCGAAGATTTGCTCGGTATCATGTCCCTTATTTTCGAAAGGATTTACCGTAGTTTTTGCTTTCGTAATTATTTGTCCTTCAGGAGAAATAATATTCGTTGCGATTTCGAGTTTGCCTTTTTCTCCAGTTTCATTATTTACCTTGATATTAAGTTTTATCAAGGCTTTTTCGGCACTCACTTCCGGAGTTGTTACAAAAATACCCCAAACTGGCAGGTGAATTTTTTCGGTGACAATCAGATCGACATGACGGTAAATTCCCGAACCGCTGTACCAACGGCTGTTTTTGCCATTGTTATTCACTTTCACAGCCAGCACGTTCGGTTCACCAGCCGGTTTCAGGTGCGGCGTGAGGTCGTAGTAAAAAGGCGTGTATCCATAAGGGTGAACTCCTAGCGATTGCCCGTTGATCCAGACTTCGGAATTCATGTAAACGCCGTCGAACAGAATTTGTACTTTTTTGTCTTTGCTTGAAGGATCGAGCGTGAACGTTTTGCGGTACCAACCGATTCCTCCTAACACATTTCCGGTGGAGCCTTTGCCCGGACTGTCTTCCGAAAACGGACCAACTTGTTTTTTACCTTCAGCAGCAGGCAAATCTTCGATGCTCCAGTCGTGTGGAAGATCGAGTTGCCGCCATTGAGAATCGTCGAAAGCAGCGGTTTCAGCACCGGGTGCATCGCCCAATTGGAATTTCCATCCGGAGTCGAAATTTTGATCCCGTTTTGAGAGGTCAACTTTTGAGTTGCACGATGCGAACACGAAAACGGACAGTAATATCAGAAATGTTGGCCATTTGCTCCTTTTATTGGTTGTCAGGTTTTTCATAGGTTAGGTTTTATTTTAAGTCAAAGATATCCGATTCAATGCATAAAGAAAGTATGAAACATTGGGGCGTTGCCCCAAATCCCCAAATCCTTTTTTGTCTTGACACAAAAAAGGATTCAAAAAAAGTCAAGGCTTAGCCCGCTTCGCACGAAAAACTTGCGTTTGACAGCTAAAATCTTTTAAACTCTCCGGCTGCCGCCGGATCAAACAGAAAAGATTTTTTAACGCCGTCTTCACTTGTTTTTCGGCTCACCGGCCTAGGCCAGTCGCGCTCCTCATATTATCTGACAAGAGAACGAACACTCATCTCTTTACTTTAGGCACTTTATTCTACCATTTATCGGTCCTGAATGGCGCCAACGGCAAGCCTTCGTTGCTGAACACATCGGGCATCGAAGTGTCGTCGAAACAGAAGCGGACAGCAACCGGAGTCTTGACTAGTTTTGAGGAAAGGACAATGCTTGAACCTTCAATTTTAGCAGTTGCCGGAACAAATTTCTGGTCGTCGCCTGCAATCAGGAATTGCATCGGTGTTTTGCCAGTCGATTTTAAGCCGGTGATTACATTGCTGAAAGACAAGCGAATTTTGTCTTTCTCAACCTGCATCGACTGGAAAGCCGGACTTTTGTATGCGCCGACGTTTTGTTTGTACGTTTCGGCCAACGCGTAATTGGCCAGACGTTTGCCCACATCAACTTTGTTGCGGGGATGGATATCTTTTACATTGTCAACCAAATCCGAAACCACCACCATTCCTGTATTCGGAACCGTTTTGGTGGTAAGTTCCTGCTGCTCGCGCAGGTATTCCGAAGTTCCTTTGTCGCCATAGTTGTAGGGCGCAATTTGAACGAGGTAGAACGGAAAGTCTTTCCTGAAGTCGGCACGCCAGTTTTCGATGAGTGTTTTCATCAACTGCGAATAAATCGGATAATTGCCGCAGTTGGATTCGCCTTGATACCAGATAGCGCCTGCAATTCCGTAGGGTACAAAAGGTGCGATCATCGAATTGTACAGCGTTCCGGGAGTTCCGGGCCACCAATCGAATTTTTCGTTGTATTTGTGGGCATTCAGTGTCGGATTGCTTTCAATGCGGCTTTTTTCAATCCACACTTCGGCTGGAGTTCCACCCCAGGCCGATACGATGATTCCGACCGGAACATTCAGCTTTTGCTGCAACTCGCGGGCGAAAAAATAGCCGACAGCACTGGTTGAACGCATCGTTTCGGGCGAACAAACTGTCCATGTTGCAATACAATTTTCCTGCGGATATTCGGCGCCGATTTTTTGCACATGAAAAATCCGGATGTTCGGATGGTTGGCTTTGGCGGCTTCTTCCTCGCCGTTCTGGATTTTATGGTTGACACTCCATTCCATATTCGACTGACCGCTGCAAATCCATACTTCTCCGAGCATTACATTTTTGAGCTCAACGCGGCTGCTACCCAAAATGCGGATAGAATAAGGACCACCTGCACCAATGGTTTTAATGGTAGTTGTCCATTTCGATGAATTATCAGCTTTCACTTTGATAGTGTCTTTTTCGTTCCAGCCAGCTACAATTTTTACTGTTTCACCAGCATCCGACCAGCCCCAAATGGCAACAGTTGAGTTTTGATGAAGGACCATATTGTCGGCAAAAACCGATGGAAGGATGATTTTTGCAAAATTTGTGGTTGCGAACGCCACAAGAACAAGGAAGGTTAAAAGAATTTTTTTCATAGTTATATTTTTAGTTTGTGTTATTTCCGATGTCTGCTATGTTCCGTCCGAAACGAGGTAGTGCTTTACCAAGCTGTATTTCGCGGACGGTTTTTAACACATTCATTTTCCCCGGGATTCCGTTCCACTTCATCCCGGGCTACAATACTATCACCGCTACGCGGTTTACATTTGTTGCAATCCGTATCCTTGCCCCATGCTCTTTGCCCCATGCCCAATGCCTTACAGGCTCCACTGATTCTGCCAATACAGTTTCGGTGCATCATTTTCAAATGTAATCGGAAGCCAAATGTATCGGCCATCAATCGGATTGTCCGGTGTCCAGCGGTCGCCCAGATAAATGTAGCTGTCTTTCTTGCCCTGAACATTCAGGACAAAGGTACTTTGCGAACGGAAAGTTAATTCCGAATCTTTTCCTATCGCCGGATTACCGAGTTCTTTCCATTCACCGAAAATTTCATCAGCAACGGCTGAACGTGCGGCATTGGGCGCCCATCCAGTGCAATCGGACGCGATGATGTAATACTTTCCGCCACGTTTGAACAGGGTTGCACCTTCCATGTAGCGGCCAGCAAAAACGCGGAAATATTCTCCAGAATACGAAAGGTAATCGTCGGTCAGTTTCGAAATATGCAAGGTGCTGTTTTCTTCGGAAGAATAGATGTGGTAGGCCGTTCCGTCATCGTCAACAAACAAATTCATGTCGCGGGCCATTTGTCCACCTTTGAAATCGCGGCCCAACAGGTTCACAGAATCGACAGGAGCAGGCAAACAACCTTTTCCGCCGCAATACGAATCTTTTACCTCAGGTGAAACCGGTTTCTTGTGGCAGGGCTGAACATTGACCGGCCAGAATCCGGCATTCGGGCGAAAGCTTTTCAGAAAGGTAAACGGACCAGTTGGCTTGTCGCTGACGGCTACTCCGCTTCGGGCAGCTAAGTATCCTTTGCCTTTCAGTTCGAGGTGAAACCACATCACAAATTTCTTGGTTTTGGCGTTGTAAATTACTTTAGGGCGTTCGAGAGTACAACCTTTGGCAATGTCGCTTTCAGGATTGGTTTCGTCCACTTTCAGGGCAATGCCTTCGTTTTTCCAGTTGTACAGGTCTTTCGACGAGTAGCAGCCAACGCCAACCTGGGCGGTGTTGCCAATTTTTCCGGCGATTTTATGTTCTCCGTACCAATAGTAAGTGCCTTTGTAAAAGAGAATTCCGCCGCCATGCGCATTGATATGAACACCAGTGTTGTCGTTCCAGATTTCACCGGGAGTAAATTGTTTGGCTTTTTGTGCATTCAGACTGAACACGCAAAAAAAGAGGATGAAGCAAGAAGAGATTTTCCGGATCATTATGGGTTGGGTTAGGTTTATAAACGAAGGTAAAGTTAAAACCTTCGGAGTAAAAGGCAAGTCAAAAGTGGCATTTAGACACTTTTGAATCGTAAAAAATGGATTGAAAGTTTGCCTCTAAAATTTAAAGCTATGATTTGCATAATGTGCCTGCCGTTATTAAC
>CAYRBM010000018.1:0-46513 GCA_964422425.1 uncultured Odoribacter sp. | reverse complement strand
TCTGATGGATTATTCCTTCGATGTATGTTCCTTATTTGGCGAAGTGTTCATTTCTGATGATAATAAAGCTTGTGCGCTTATTGTGTATCCTGATAAAAAGAAGACTACATTAAAATCAATATTATTAGATGTTAAATTAATTATTCAATGTGTTGGTTTTAATAACATTAAGAAGACACTTTCAAGAGAAACTCTGATTCAGAAAATACAACCAAAGGAAATAATGACCTATTTGTGGTTCATTGGCGTAAATCTGGCAGAACAAAATAAAGGGATTGGTAGCAGGCTACTCCAGGAAATTATCCAACAAAGTATTCAAAATAACAGACCCATTTATCTGGAAACTTCAACCATTAAAAACCTTCCCTGGTACAGCAAGTTTGGATTTAAGGTCTACAGTGAACAAGATTTAAGTTATCGACTTTATTTTTTGAAACGTGGGTTATAAAAGTGAAATACAATGCTGGTATTTGAAACACAAATGCACATTGTCACTTTTATTTTCGTGTGCATAGAAATTGTCATCTTATTTTACCTGGTAATTTTTCGATTAGCAAGACCCGATGACCAAACAGTATTTTTAAATATTGCGCTCATTTTTCTATTGCTAATATACAATATTACCGGAGGGCTGCTGCCTGATCCGAAATTACCTGGTTCCTTCTTTTGGCAAGAAGTTATCGCTTACGCTACAGGTTTTATTGCACCATGTTACTTTCCATACTATGTATATAAAGCTTTCGGTTTAGCCAGATTAAAATATCACGCATATAAAGGGGTTTTCCTTTTCCTAATAATACCCTACTTCCTTTTTGTTGCTGCTTTCGCATTATCCGATGATTTAAAAGTTGCACAAAACCTACTTATACTTCCTGTATTGTATTCCTCATTGCTTGTAATCTTGGTATTTCGTTCAATTCAAGATAAGTATGACAATCACTTCAGCAGTAAGGAATCAAAACAAGAATTAATTGTACTTCTTTTAAGTTTAGCTCCTTGGATAAGCCTTCCAATCATTTCTTTCTTTGATATTAGCCAGGCCATAGAAGCATCCGTTACTAATATTGGTTTTTTGCTACTATTTAGCCTTCAGGTAAAGCAAAATATAACACAAATTAGGGTTGACCATGAAAAGTTGATTGAATCTGAATTAAGATTAAGGACATGGAATACTAATCTGCAAGATGAAGTAAGCAAAAGGACAAAGGAATTAGAAAAAGCACATCAGATAAGGAGTACTAACTTCATAAACCTTGTGCACGAGACTAAAACACCTCTGACTTTGATACAAAATTATCTGGACGAATATATCAACAAGAATGGATCAGCCGAGGAGCTTGACATTATAAAAGGTAGTGTAGATAAGTTGACTACAGATGTGATTAATCTGTTTGACGTAGAACGGTTTTCAAAAGGGATTGATGTTTACAGGCATAATAAGGTTTCAGATTTCAGTGAAATTCTGAAAAGTAGCCTTCCTTTGTTTGAATACTATTGTAGCAAACAAAATATTAAACTTAAAACCTCAATAGAGGAAAATATATATTTAAAAGCTGACCCCAATGCCATCAATCGCATAGGAAATAATATCATTGAAAATGCGATTAAATTTACTGATGAAGGCGGAGAAATAACAATATCGTTAATCCAAAAGAACGATAGTATCATATTTTCAGTTCAGGACAATGGAATAGGAATATCCCCATCACTACAGAAGAAAATATTTGAACCTTATTATCAAATTGGTAATAAGAACACTAGTCTCCAAGGTATGGGACTAGGATTGCCAATTGTAAAAAAAGTTGTAGATAGTTTAGCCGGAGAAATTGTTGTTGAAAGTAATCCCAGTCATGTTCCCGGAACTAAAGTTCTCGTTATTCTGACAAAACATGATTTAAAGGCAGAAGATATTCCCGTTCAAAGCTCAAAAGAAGCCAGCAATCCCAATTATCAATTTGCTGATTATGCAATTGAAGATAGTGCCTATTTACCTGAAAGACGATCCATATTTTTGGTTGAAGATAATAAAGCGATGTTACAATTTCTATGTAATAAGTTTAGGGGAAAATACAATGTTTATTATGCCTCGAATGGTGCCGACGCATTAAAGAAGCTACACGAATTGCCAGTTATACCAGATCTTATTCTTTCAGATATCATGATGGATAAAATGGACGGTTTTGCATTTGCACAAGTAATTTCGGAACAGGCTAATTACAATCATATTCCAATTATTTTCTTAACCGCAAAATCGACACCTACAGATCGGCTTAAAGGTCTAAAGCTTGGTGCAATTGATTTTGTTTCAAAACCCTTTTCATTTGAGGAACTGAACCTAAAAATCGAAACTATCCTGATTAATATTTCGAAGCAACAAACTGCCATCTTAAATTCTTCAATATTAAGCTTAAAGACGTTAAAGAACTTAAATAATGAAAATTCAACGGTTACTTATGATTCAAAATTCGATCAAAATATCAGATTACTTAGTCTGACTAACCGAGAAATTGAAATTGCAAAATTGATTATTAAGGGAAATACCTATAAAGAAATCGCTAGTGAATTATTCATTTCTGAGAAAACTGTGACCAAACACATTCAAAATATGTTTGAAAAAGCAAATGTTTCAAATAAAGTTGGATTTATCAATAAACTAATGCTTTAACTATTATGAACTCTTTAAATACTACGTTTTACGTACGAAAGTACTAGAAACTGCTTATAGGTTTTCGTTCTATTCAACCTGAAATTTGTATGTAACAATATTTTGTCATATTCAAAGGAGGGCTTATGAGCGAAGGATACGCATTGGAATGGCTGGATACTTTGATTACCATGACACTTAATCCGGCAAAAAACAAGTTGGGTTCCATTAAGGATGATGATATTTCAAATTTACGAACCCAAATTAAGACCGAAAGAGATAGAGTTATGGGTACGATCAAAAGTTTGGTGTTTAGCATGGAAAGTGAGGATAAAATTGCATTTGGAATAAAACAATTTCATTCCAGCCTCATTGCATTGCTTGATCAGGCCATGAGAAACAAAATTTGCAATTTGAGATACCCGGAACTGAAACAAATTTTAAATGAACTCATTCGCTATATCAGTGAATTGCTTGCATTTATTGAAGGTCGATTTATAGATTTTCTAAATATAAATGGTAATGTTCCACGTGTATATTTTAATATTATCAAAAAGGAACTTATCAAAAAAATCGAGGCAATACAAGACAGATTAAACAATGACTTTCTGTTACAGCCTGCTTTTGAGTTAATGATTCAATGTCTGGTGACCTTTCTTAATTATTCTCCTGAAGAACATTCGTTTACTTTTCAGGAAATAAGGTACATTAAAGAACTATGTAAAGACCTCGATCATATCGAAATTACTGAAAACACAAAGGTATTTTCCCAAATTGACGAACTGCTAATCTCATGGAATTTTAACGATGTTCGTTATATCGAACATCTTACTGAAAGGTTATCTCAACTAGTTAGCAGTAAGGAAAAAGCTGGGGATAGAATTGAAAGCTTGCTATACTACTTTAAGTCATTTAAACAGTTACATAGGAAACAATCGGTCGTATTCAATTCGAAATACGCAAATCTGAATGATGAAATTTGCAACTGGTTTTTTCAGGAAATCTTATACCTTGAAAAAAAGATGCACCTCTCAATAATTCCATTGCATGAACATACTGAATTAACCAAGTCAAAAGCGAATCCGGAGAAACCTAAGCAAAAAGTAATGTGTATGCTTTCAACCGATCAAACAGGGCTGATATTAAGAGCCACAGATGAACTACGCATACTGGTCTCCAAATCAATGAATGAAGTGTTCAAAACCATCGTACCGCATTTATCTACACCTTACAAAGAAGATTTATCCTATGACGGTATGCGCAGCAAATCCTATGTTGCAGAGGATAGAGACAAGCAAATCGCCATAGAAACGCTGGAACGAATCATTAAGAAGATTAAACAATATTAATCCATCAAAACAGATTACCATGAAAAAGTTATTATTCACTTTAATTTTAGCAGGTGTCATCCTTTTCGGATGTAACCATGCGCCGAAACTTAGCAAGGATGAAGCATTACAAATTATCAGTAAGGAATTGAACTATCCCAGAGTAATTGATTTTGACATTTATTGCAGTGACCCCGTCCAAGCGAAAAGCCTTCTGGATGCAGGACTAGAAACCAGCGGCATAGTAACCGTGCAAAAGACACAAAAGTTAAAGGACATCGGTAAACCATTGGTGCAACTGACTGAAAAGGCTAATCCGTATCTATTGCTTACTCCGGACAAAGATAAAGCGCTTGATGTTCAGAAGGTAAAAATTGCAGATGAAGAAGTGAAAGACCTAACTATAAATCCGGATGGTGAGAATAAGAATATTGTTTGGGTGGAATACACTACTGTTTACAAAAATATCACTCCATTTTCGGTCCTAATGAAAAAGAATTTAAATGAACAGGCTAGGCACAAAGTCCAGTTTTCTTTGACTGATAATAGGTGGATTTTGCAGAAGCCTATTCACTAAGATATTCTCTTTATACCCAACAGAATGCAAGCCTCTTGATCTCAAGAGGCTTTTTTATTTTACCTCCGAAAAAAAAATCATCGTCCAAATGCCCTGTTTTATATAGGGTTACAATGGGTACAATAAGGGTACAACAAAATATTGGACTTGTAACGCCTTTCATGACGCCGTTACTTTGCTCTCGAAACTTAAAGTAAATATCCTGATAGCAAAGTCGGATTGATTAATGTAAAACAAATAAAATGAGAAGCGTATGTTGACCAACATTTCATGGACAGACTACTTTATTGCAGTCGCCATATTATTAACAACTTATTACTTTTTTGTAGGGATGCGATATTTCTCCGCTGACCTAAAAGACCTGTTATCAGGGAAAAGGGAACTGAAGTTCAGGGCAGTAGTACCTGATGACACAGATGAAAGCGAAAGTTTTCAGTCCTCTGAAAAGAATTACAGTGTCGAAAGTCCTGCTTTAGAAACAACCTCGGATGATGATTTTGCAGAAGTGGAGCATCTGATCGAACGCTTAAAAAGTGTCATTGCAGATGCTTCCGGCAAAAAACTTATTCCGCAGGAACTCAAGCAATACTTACACCTGGTACTCCAGGAATATCCCAATATAAAAAATTCTCCATTTCGTACTTCCATCAATGAATTGGTCGCTTCGGAATGCGAAAAATACGGCGCTGTTACGCTAAGTGAGGATGAAGTGGAATTGCTGTGGAAAGATGTCGTGTAACAGCCCTTAGCGGAGTGTGCTTCCCCGTCCGTCCCGGTGCGGTATGGCAATGGGCAGGATTAGCGGGCATTGAGACGGCGAACCCACTCCGTTTTTTATTCCCTTTTAATTGATTTCAACCTTTTATAAATGTGAGTTATGGAAAAGTGCAGAAGAAAATTCAGAAAGTTAAGTCGTAAACAATTAAGTGCATTAAGTGCAACGCTGGTATTAATGGCTTTTCAGTTTGCGGCATCCGCCCAGGATGGTATTGCTGGTATCAATGAAGCAAACCAAAAAGTACGCAGCTACTTTGATGCAGGCACCCAACTGATGTATGCCGTAGGTGCACTCGTTGGATTGATCGGGGCGGTTAAGGTCTATCAGAAATGGAATGCAGGTGATCAGGATACCGGAAAGGTAGCTGCTGCCTGGTTCGGTAGTTGTGTCTTTTTAGTGGTTGTTGCCACTGTTATCAAATCCTTCTTTGGTGTTTAAAACCGGAAATTATGCAAGAGCTACTGAAAGAAAAGTTGTGGACGTATATCGTCCACAACAATCCAGACCTGATGCTGAATTTGCAGCAGGATTTTGCCGTAACACATTACCTTGAAGAAAAGGTGAATGGCATTCAGTTCCTAACATCTCAACTTCGAGCGGAAAACAAGCCCGGATATGTCATTGAAGCTCTCTGTATGGAAGAGCTAACCAAAGATCTACTTCCTTCTAAATTCAATTATATCCAAAGTGTACTAGAAGAGGAATTTGAGCAGGATTTTCAGCGCATAAAAGAGTCCGGTTTGCTCACTTACGAGATCATCAACCTGATCACCGAAAGTGAAACGGTATTTGAAACATTGGGATTTACAGAAGTCAATGAACAAGACCGAATGCTTCACTATGCGATTGCCGGTACCATCCGGCAATACATGGAAAGCAAGTGAAAGTAACCAGCATCCTGACATTTTGGATGCAGGTATTAAAGAAATCAAAAGCATTGGTGTGGATTGAAAACGTGAGGTATGGCTTATAATGCTTTTCAAAAATTAAAGGATAATATATCCGCTATCCGGATTGCACTTCAATGGGACAAGAAATCTCGAATTTCTGCAACCGATATTGCAACGCTGCAAAAGTATTCCGGCTTCGGCGGAATAAAGGCGGTATTATATCCCCCAACCACCCACGAGGAATGGGTAAAACTTGGTGCTTCGGATAATGACCTGCGGTTGCTTCCGGGCATCATGGAATTGCATGAACTATTGCAGAATCATCTTGATGGAAAGCAATATAAAGAAGCGGTTCAGTCGGTAAAGAATAGTGTCCTGACCGCTTTTTACACACCATTCATTGTTCCTCGCACCTTTTACACTATCCTGAAAGAACAAGGCATAGAACCGAAACGGATCTATGAACCCTCGGCAGGTTCAGGTGTGTTCATCACAGAAGCAGAAAAAGTATTTCCCCAACTGGAACAGGTAACGGCAGTGGAAAAAGACCGACTTACAGGATTGGTGTTATCAGCACTAAATTCCGGCCTTTCGATAAAGGTTAAAACGCATATTTCCGGATTGGAAGATACCCCGGTTGCGGATAACGTGCAATATGACCTTATTGTAAGCAATATCCCTTTCGGGAATTTTCCGGTCCATGATGAAGCTTTTCCGGATAAGGAACTTTACGGGAAAATTCACAATTACTTTTTTGCAAAAGGGCTGGACAAGATTGCTGACGGCGGTTTGATGGCCTATATTACAACCGATGCTTTTCTAAACAGTCCTTCCAACCGTGCGGCAAGGGAATACCTGTTTGACCGTGCCGATTTTATCAGTTTGTCGGTCATGCCCGATAACCTGATGAAAGAAACGGGCAACACCGAAGCTCCTAACCATTTACTGATCTTACAGAAGAATGGAAACAAAGCGGGACTTACCAATGAAGAAAATGAGTTGTTGAATACCGTACAACAGGAAAACGAATTCGGACAGTTCCATCTCAATAGGTTCATCCACCGACATCCGGAACTGGTCATTGGAGATGAAATCAAATCCGGGAGAAACCAATATGGCCATGCGAACCAAAGCGTGTGGCAGCATGGCGACATAAACGCTATTGAAGAAAAACTGGCGGCAACAATCAGGGAAGGAATCAGGGAGCGTTTTGGCGAAAATCTGTTTCTCCACGCACAAATGAAGACTGCTGTGCATGAGCCGGAACCACAAAAGCAAAGCCTTTCCTATTTGCCTATGCCGGAAAGCAAGACGGTATCCGTACCTGTACAATTGGGCTTGTTTGATACTGCCCCGGCTGAAAACGTCAACCGGGCAATGAATTACCTTGACGATCTGGATAAATCAGTCATACAGAAGCAGACGGTTCGCCTGATAAGCACGGTAAAGACCAGCGATAACCCTTCACATGAAAGCATTGTCCTGTTAACTGCCAAACAGGGAAAAACAAACCGGTATTTGTACAAGTTGTATTCCAATGTAAAGGAAGTACAGTTTTCAGCCAACTGGATGAACGCATTCGTGTTAGGCCATGAACTGGCAGCACTTGCCGGACAGTTGCAGCAATACGGACATTCTTATATCTATGAAGGAGATAAAAGTCTGGAACAGGCTTTTGGATTAGGAAGTGGCATCCAGTTCATACAGGCAACCCCTGAACTGAAACCATTTTATAAAGAAGGTACATTGGTGGTGCATCAGGGCCAGGTTGGTATCCTCAATAATGTAGATGCGGAGTTTAAGCAGTCTGCGTTCCAGCCTTTGCACCGGCAGGGTGACCTTACATTCTACCAAAGCTACACCGGATTACGCGACAGTTATCTGGAACTGTCCGCAAAGGAGTTGTCAGGCGTAGTCCTGGATGAAAAAGAACGCATATCCCTGAATCAGCGCTATGATAGCTTTGTCGCACAATATGGTTTTCTAAACAGCCCCGCCAACAATAAACGCATCATCAATGATGTGGCTTTTGGCTTTACGATCCTTTCTTCCCTGGAACGGAAAGAAGATTCTCAGTTCGTCAAAGCCGACATTATCGTGCAATCAGTTGCCCGGCAAAAGGAACGATTTATCACCGATAACCCGCTGGATGCCCTTGCCCGCAGCCTGAATGAGAAAGGCCGGGTGCATTTAGGTTACATGGAAGGGGCCACCGGGCTAACTGAAAAAGAACTGATCAGCAGGCTGGGCAACCATATCTACCTTAATCCCTTGTCGGATACATGGGAAACCGCCGACAAGTATTTAAGCGGCAACGTGGTAGAGAAATTACAGCAAGCTGAAGAATTACTAAAGGATAATCCCGAAAATCCTCAATATCAAAGGAGCCTCGAAGCAATAAAAAAAGTACAACCCGAAAACATACCTTTTGAGTTGCTGGACTTCAACCTGGGCGAACGCTGGATTCCTATTCATTATTATGAGCGGTTCGCCAAACAGCTGTTTGAACAGGATACCAGCATCAATTATTTTACATCCCTTGATACGTTCAAAGTCAATACCTACGGCCATAATGCCAAAATTGACAGGGAGTATGCCGTTATACCAAAGAGTGGAAGGACAACCTATGGTTATACCATGTTGGAACATGCACTGGAAAATACCACGCCCTTTTTTACCTATGAGGTAACAGGGCCGGACGACAAACCCATCCGTGTGCCCGACAGTGAAGCGATACAGCTTGCCCACCAGAAGATTGAGAACATACGCAACGGGTTCACTGACTGGTTACGGGAGCTACCTGACAGTGACAAAAAACAACTGGAAAGCCTGTATAACCAAACCTTTAATTGCTATGTGCTACGGGAATACGATGGTAGCCACCAACGTTTTCCGGGGTTGGACAAAAAATCTCTGGGCATTGAGGAACTGTACAGCTCTCAAAGAAATGCGGCATGGCGTATCGTGCAGAACCGTGGTGCATTGGTCGATCACGAAGTAGGGCTAGGAAAAACCCTGACCATGATCATTGCCGCTACTGAAATGAAAAGGCTGGGCATAGTCCATAAGCCTATGATCCTTGCGCTGAAGGCCAATGTGAACCAGATTACTGAAACATACCACAAAGCCTATCCTCTAGCCCGAATTCTGGCTCCGGGAGAGAATGATTTTACTCCGACCAAACGCCTGCGTATGTTCCATGAAATCAAAAACAACAACTGGGACTGCATCATCCTGACTCATGATCAGTTTGGTAAAATACCCCAATCACCGGAAATACAGAAAGAGATATTCCAAGCAGAACTGGACAATGTGGAAAGGGATTTGGAAACCCTGAAAGATTTGGGTGGCGATATTTCCAAACGAATGCTGAAAGGGCTGGAGATACGCAAAAACAATCTGGAAGGCCAATTAAAAGGAGTACTGAAAAACATCGAAGAAAAGAAAGATGCGGGTATCAACTTTAAGGAAATGGGCATCGACCATCTGTTTGTGGATGAATCCCATAAATTCAAGAACCTGACCTTTACTACCCGGCACAACCGTGTGGCCGGGCTTGGCAACATGGAAGGGAGCCAGAAAGCGCTCAACATGCTGTTTGCCGTGCGCACCTTACAGGAAAGATTCAATTCGGATCTGTGTGTTACTTTTTTATCCGGCACGCCCATCTCCAACAGCCTGACGGAAATGTACCTGTTGTTCAAATATCTGCGGCCAAAGGAAATGGAGCGGCAGCATATCGAAAACTTTGACGGCTGGGCCGCGGTGTTCGCCCGCAAAACCACTGATTTTGAATTTTCGGTTACCAACGAAATTATCGCCAAAGAGCGTTTTCGTCATTTCATAAAAGTACCCGAACTGGCCTTGTTTTATAATGAGGTCACTGACTACAAGACGTCCAGACACATCCGTCTGGACAAACCGGAAATCAATGAAACGCTGGTCAACATCAAACCCACACCGGAACAAAGTGAGTTCATCAAAAACCTGATGCAATTCGCGAAAACAGGTGACGGAACACTCATTGGCCGTGGAAAACTAAGTGAAGACGAGGACAAAGGGCGAATGCTGATTGCGACCAACTATGCAAAAAAAATGTCGGCAGATATGCGACTAATTGATCCATGGAAATACAGCGATCATCCTGACAACAAGGTGAACGTCTGCGCGCGAAAAGTAGCTGAACTATTTCACCACAGTCACGGGCACAGGGGAACACAGATCGTCTTTTCAGATATTGGTACGCCTAAGCCTGACGACTTTAATCTCTATGATGCACTGAAAGAAAAACTAATTCGGGATTTTAACATTCCTCGTCATACCATTTCGTTTATCCACGACTGGACAGATAAACAAAAACCCGAACTGTTCCGGAAAATGAATTCCGGGGAAATCCGCATCCTAATTGGCAGTACGGAGAAGGCCGGTACAGGACTGAACGTACAGCAAAGGGTGATTGCCATGCACCATTTAGATATACCCTGGAAGCCGTCGGAACTGGAACAACGCAACGGGCGCGGAGCCAGGCAGGGCAATGTGCTGGCAAAAGAACAGTACTATAACAAAGTGCATAATTACATCTATGCCGTGGAACAGTCACTGGACAATTACAAGTTCAACCTGCTAAAGAACAAACAGACATTTATCAGCCAGATGAAAAACTGTGAACTCAGCGTGCGCAGCATCGATGAAGGTTCGGCAGATGAAAAGAGCGGGATGAATTTTTCCGAATACATCGCCGTGCTTTCAGGTGATACAACACTTCTGGAAAAATCAAAACTGGAAAAGAAAATTGCAGTCATGGAAAGCCTTAGAAAGGCGCATTTCAAGGAAGTATCCCGTTCCAAAATCCAGTTGGAAGAACTTCAAAAGGAAAAGACTGTCACAGTAAAAACATTGGAGAAACTGACCGTTGATGACAAATGGTACAAAAGCAGGTTGCAATTGGAGAAGGACGGTACAAAGTCCAATCCTATTGTGTTGGATGGTTTTAATGGAAAAGATGCCGAAGATACAGGAGAACACCTGATCAGGTTGTACAAAACATGGAAGCCGGAAGAAGGTAAGCCGGAAGAACAGAAAATAGGTATGCTTTACGGTTTTGAGCTGTACATCCGCAGACAGCGGGAGTCTTATGAAGAAAAGGGCTTATTTGAATACCGGTATTCAAACAGCTTCTATGCCCGACGTTCACAGGACGGCATCAAATACACTTATACCAACGGAATACCGAACGTCGATAACCCCAAACTGGTGGCACGTCATTTCCTGAATGCCATTGACCGGGTGGACAGCCTGAAAGAAAAATACCAAAAGAACTTACTGGAACTGGAAAAAGAAATTCCAATGATAGCGCAACTCACAACTAAATCTTTCGGGAAAGAAGCGGAATTGCAACAGATGAAAAGCGAACTGTCCAGACTGGAACGGGAAATCACGATAAAAATTCAAGAGAACCAGTTGAAACAAAACAACCCACTCGGTCAAAAGCTGGAGCATGATGCTACGGTGCCAGTTATAAAAATGGTTCCGGAAGAAGCAATGCAGGCTATCCTTGCCAAAGTAAACGGCAATAAATTACCTGATAATGGGATCGTACCGCTACATAACCCGGCAGTGGACGAACAACGGATACAACGCAGCAGGATGCGATTATAAACCCAATAAAAATACAGTTATGGCAAACAGTGTATATCAAATCAACAAAGGCATTAACAGGAGCATCGAGTTCAAGGGACTAAGAGCGCAGTATATCTGGTATCTGGGCGGCGGGGTCGTTGCCTTACTCATCATTTATGCCGTCATGTACATCATCGGAATACCTTCACTGATCTGCATTGGAATTATCCTGATTCTAGGAACAGTACTGGTGGTGAAGATCTATGGTATGAGCGGCAAATACGGGGAACACGGCCTAATGAAAGCCATTGCCAGACGACAGGTTCCAAAAGTTATCAAAACCTACAGCAGAAAAGTTTTCCTTCAAAAGCGATAAAGAGGCGGCGAATTCTTTATAAATAAAAATTTAACAAGGTAAAAAAGTGAGTATGGAAAAGTTATTGGATGATATTTTACCCATTATGGGCGTAGAGCATGATTGTATTCTGTCCGGGCAGGGCGATGTGACCATCGTGTTTCGGGCGGAGCTGCCTGAGATATTCACCTTATCTGATCAGGAATATGAAGCTTTTCACCAGACCTGGGTGAAGGCCATTAAAATACTGCCCAAATTCAGTGTGTTCCATAAACAGGACTGGTTTATTGACAGCAAACACCAGCCTGATTTCACAAAAGAGGACACCAGTTTCCTGACACGAAGCAGTGAACGTTTTTTCAATGAGCGCCCCTTTCTGGAACATACCTGTTACATCCTTCTGACAAAAAAACCGGCAGGCAGGAAACCATCCAGTTCACTGTTTTCAAACCTGTTGCGAAAATCGATTGTACCTGAAGAAACATTGAAACCTCAGTTACTTCAAGATTTCTTGGACTGCGCAGGACAATTTAAACGCATACTTGAAGACAGTGGATTTGTTAAGCTAACCCGATTAAAAGAGTCTGATCTGATGAGCCAGAGCCGAAAGGCTGGGCTGATAGAACGGTACTGTCACCTGTATGAAAAAGATTCCGCAATGATATTTAAGGATATGGAGCTGGGAGGCGACATGTGCATCGGTGATCAATATTGCCAGCTCTATACGCTGGGTGATGCGGCCGATCTGCCAGCCCTATGCGGTTCGCGCATTAATTACGACTGCTATTCTACCGACAAGACCAAGTTTAGTATCGGCTTTGCCAGCACCTTAGGGCAATTGCTTTCCTGCAACCACATCTACAACCAGTATATCTTCCTGGAGGATGCACAACAGACCATGCGCAAACTGGAAAGCAAACGACTCCGGTTGCAATCCCTTTCCGCTTATAGCAGGGAGAATATGATCGCACGGGATTCAACAAATGATTTTCTAAATGAAGCCATCAGCCAGCAACGCCTGCCCGTCAAATCACACTTTAACGTGCTGGTATGGACTAGAGATAAAGGAGAATTGAAAGACTTAAAAAATAAGGTATCCTCTGCACTGGCGCAGATGGATGCTGTGGCCAAACAGGAAACCGCAGGGGCCGCGCAGATATTCTGGGCAGGCATCCCGGGCAATGCGGCTGATTTCCCGATGAATGACACCTTTGATACGTTTGCCGAGCAGGCGACCTGTTTTCTGAACATGGAAACAGGCTACCGTTCTTCACTCAGCCCAGTGGGTATCCGGATGGGCGACCGCCTGACCGGAAAGCCGGTGCATGTGGACATCAGTGATGAGCCAATGAAAATGGGTATCTGCACCAACCGCAATAAATTCATTCTTGGGCCAAGTGGTAGCGGTAAATCTTTTTTCACCAACCACATGGTTCGCAGCTATTACGAGCAGGGTACTCATATAGTACTGGTAGATGTCGGGCATAGCTATAAAGGGTTATGCGATATGGTGAACGGATATTACTTCACCTATACAGAAGAAAAGCCTATCCGATTCAACCCGTTTTTTATAGGGGAAGGAGATTTGCTGGATACAGAGAAAAAAGAAAGCATCAAAACTATGCTGCTGGCACTCTGGAAAAAAGACAACGAGGAGTTTAAGCGAAGCGAATATGTGGCTTTGTCCAATGCCATCAGCGGATACTTTAATTACCTGGACACTCATTCAGATATGTTCCCCTGCTTTGACACCTTTTATGATTTTCTGAAAGATGTGTATGTAGGCGTGCTGGAGTCCGACAAAGTGAAGGATAGAGATTTTGATGTGAACAATTTTCTCTATGTACTTCGCCCCTACTATAAGGGCGGTGAATTTGACTACCTGCTCAATGCCTCTGAAAACCTGGACCTATTGCAGGAACGGTTCATTGTCTTTGAGCTGGATAATATCAAAAATCACCCCATTTTATTCCCGGTAGTGACTATCATCATCATGGAGGTTTTCATCAATAAGATGCGGAAAATGAAGGGAATCCGGAAAATGATTTTAATAGAAGAGGCCTGGAAAGCGCTGATGAAGGAGGGCTTTGCGGAATACATCAAATACCTGTTCAAAACGGTGCGAAAGTTCTTCGGGGAGGCCATTGTCGTCACGCAGGAAGTTGAAGACATCATCTCATCACCCGTAGTCAAGCAGGCCATCATCAATAATAGCGACTGTAAGATATTGCTTGACCAGTCCAAATACCAGAACAAATTTGACCAGATACAGGAGTTGCTGGGGCTTACTGAGAAAGAAAAGGCACTGGTACTATCTGTGAACAAGGCTAATGACCCCTCTAAAAAATATAAGGAGGTGTTTATCTCACTGGGAGGCATGTTATCGAAAGTGTACCGAACGGAAGTAAGCCTGGAGGAATACCTGGCCTATACGACTGAAGAAACGGAAAAAGTAAAAGTGCAGGCGTTTGCCGCAAAGTTTGGCGGCGACATACAAAAAGGCATCTCTGCATTAGCTAACGAAATGAGAAGCAATAACCCTAAAAAATAAAACTTATGAAACGGTATATCAAAATCATGGCGATTGTATTGTGTTGTTCCCTGACTGTTATGCCTGTTAGCCAATCAAGCGCCACCCCTGCAGCCATCCTGGAAATTATCAAGGCTGGTATTATAAAGGTCATCAAAGCAGTTGACCTTCAAATACAGCGGTTGCAGAACGAAACTATCTGGTTGCAAAACGCCCAGAAGGTATTAGAGAATACCCTGTCTAAACTGAAACTGAATGAGATTTCTGACTGGACCGAGCGGCAGAAAACTCTGTATAAAGACTACTTTGACGAACTGGCAAAAGTAAAATCCATTATCTCCTACTACCAACGCATCCGTGAGATTTCTCAAAAACAGGTAAGGTTGGTAGAAGAATACCAACGGGCATGGAACCTGTTCAAACAGGACAAATATTTTACTGCGGAAGAACTGGGCTATATGGCGAAAGTGTATTCAGGCATACTGGATGAGAGCGCCAAAAACCTCGATCAGATTTTCCTTGTAATCAACTCCTTTACTACTTCAATGAGTGATGCCAAAAGGCTTGAAATTATCAATGCAGCAGCCGATCAGGTAGATGCCAATTACTACGACCTGACCCGCTTTAACAAGCAAAATATCATGCTCAGTCTGCAACGGGCAAAGGAAGATAATGATGTGAATGTAGTGAAAAAGTTATACGGTTTACCAACCAATTAAAATAGAGATTATGAAAAAGTCACTGATTCTATTCTTGTTTGTAATGTTTGAGACAACAACGCAGGCACAGACTTTTGCCGAATGGTTCCGGCAAAAAAAAACACAAAAGCAGTATCTTATCCAGCAGGTTGCGGCTTTGCAAGTGTATATCGGTTATGCACAAAAGGGTTATTCCATTGCACAAGAGGGACTGAATATGATTGGCGATTTCAAACGGGGCGAATTTAACCTGCATACCGGATATTTCAATTCCCTAAAAAATGTCAACCCGAAAATAAAGCAATATGCGAAAGTAGCCGACATCATGGCCATGCAGGTGGCAATTATTAAAGGCTATAACAGAACCCGTCGCCAGATGCAGGAAAGCGGCGCATTCAACGGGAAAGAACTGGACTATATCATCCGTGTATTGGGCAGGCTGCTGGATGACTGTGAAAACACCCTAGACGAACTGATCACCGTGACCACGGACGGCAATCTGGAAATGAAAGATGATGAGCGTCTGGAACGGATTGACATTCTTTATCAGGATATGACGGATAAATACACCTTCTCCCAGAGTTTCAGCAACGAAACGATGGTATTGGCCGCATCGAGAATAAAGGAAAACAATGATGTACAAACCAGCCGTGCCTTGTACGGCATTAAACATGATTGATCGTGAAAAAGCTGATACTCATTTTAGGAATCGCGCTATTCAGTTTGCCATCGGCAAACAAAGCCATGGCACAGACGGATGAAATCGCCCAACTTTTGCTAAATGTGGAAAAACTGGCACAGTTCAAACAGATTTTGTCAGACATGAAAAAAGGATATGAAATCCTGAACGGCGGTTATAATACCATCAAGGATTTATCACAGGGTAATTTCAGCCTGCACAAAACCTTTCTTGACGCTTTGATGGAAGTAAGCCCGACGGTGAAAAAATATAAACGGGTGGCTGACATTATCAATTATCAGGTCATTTTGGTAAAAGAATATAAATCAGCCTTCAACCGCTTTAAACAGGACAATAATTTCAACCAACAGGAACTGGTCTACCTCGGCAGGGTGTATGAAAACCTGTTTAAGCAAAGCCTCAATAACCTGGACAATCTGGCTACCATCATCACCGCAAACAAACTCCGGATGAGTGACGATGAACGGTTGGATGCTATTGACAAAATATTTGCTGATATGCAGGACAAGCTACTTTTTCTAAGGTATTTCAACAACAATACGACCGTACTGGCCTTGCAGCGTGCAAAAGAACGGAACGATGCAAATACAATGCGTCTCGTTTATGGCATAAACAACTAAAAAATTACAAACATGGCAAAATGGATAAAGACTGCATGTGTTGCAGTGTCGGGTATGATATTGCCCTTTATCAGCCAGGCTCAAGGACTGGCAAATGAAATGAACGGATTGCATGGTGTGCTGGACCAGCTCTATGATGAGATGATGCCCTTATGCAGTCAATTGATTGGTGTTGGCCAGGGCATAGCTGGTTTTGCAGCCACCTGGTATATCGCATCCCGCATCTGGCGGCATATCGCCAATGCAGAGCCAATAGATTTTTATCCGCTGTTCCGTCCGTTCGTCATTGGCTTTTGTGTGATGATCTTTCCGTCCGTACTAGCTATGATAAACGGAGTGATGAAACCAACCGTAACCGCAACTTCTGAAATGGTAAAGGATTCGGATAAAGCCATAGCCCTGCTATTGCAAAAAAAGGAAGAAGCCATTCGTAAAACGGCTGTCTGGCAGATGTATGTGGGTGAAAGTGGCAGCGGTGACCGGGACCGGTGGTATAAATATACCCACGACAATGCAGACCCATCAGGCGAAGGCATATTGGATGGCATTGGAAACGATATACAGTTTGCCATGTCAAAAGCGTCGTACAACTTCCGCAATTCGATCAAGGAATGGATGAGCGAAGTGCTGCGGGTACTCTTTGAGGCGGCTGCCCTCTGCATCAATACACTGCGAACGTTCCAGCTTATCGTACTGGCTATTCTGGGACCGCTGGTATTTGGCATTGCTGTCTTTGATGGATTCCAGCATACACTTACGGTCTGGATCGCCCGCTACATCAACATCTTTTTGTGGTTGCCAGTGGCAAACATCTTTGGCTCTATCATAGGGAAGATACAGGAAAAGATGCTGGAACTGGATATTTCACAGGTTCAGGATTACGGCGATACTTTTTTCAGCCGTACGGACATGGCTTACCTCGTGTTCCTGATTATGGGCATTGTGGGCTATTTCACCGTGCCATCGGTTGCCAATTACATTGTCCATGCAGGCGGAGGTGGCGGTCTGGGACAAAAAGTAACCAGTCTGTTCAGCAGTTCTTCCAGGAGCGTGGTCAGTATGGCATCTGCTGGGGCAGGTATGGCAGCGGATGCGATGGGTAATGCGGCAGGGCGCATGTCCCAAAGCATGGCCGGTAACAGTTCGTCATCTCCTTATTTCAGTGAGAATACCAATTCTGTTTCAGGTTATATGGGAGACAAGTTAAAAGGCAATTCCTAAGAGTTAAATCATAAAATAAAAAAACGATGTTCAAAAAGATGAAAAATATAGATACAGCCTTTCGCCACGTGCGGGGTTTTACTATGCTGGTTATTACAGGTTGTGTGTTAATCTGCTGCTTTGCTCTCTACAAAAGCTTCAGCTTGGTATCACAAATGCAGGGGAAAGTATATATCCTGGCAAACGGCAAGGCTCTGGAGGCGTATGCCTCCGACCGGAAAGACAATATCCCCATAGAAGCGAGGGACCATGTAAAAACATTCCACCAGTTGTTTTTCACCCTTGATCCGGACGATAAAGTCATTAAAACCAACCTGACCAAAGCGCTTTACCTTGCTGATGCAAGTGCCAAACGTGAATACGATAACCTGAAGGAAAACGGTTACTATTCCGGTATTATTTCAGGTAATATTAGCCAAACCATCAAGGTAGATAGCGTTAGCATTGATATAAACCAATACCCTTACCAATTCCGATGCTACGCTACACAGAGCATTATCCGCACAACCAGTATTGTTTCCCGTAGCCTGGTGACTGAAGGAGCCTTGCGCAATGTTTCCCGTAGCGATAACAATCCGCATGGCTTCCTTATTGAACGCTGGAATACCATCGAAAACAGGGATATAAAAACGGAGAACCGAAGGTAAAGCTTAAAAACAAGATTATAAAACGATAGAAACCATGACATTCTTATTTAGGAAAAGGAAGAAAACAGAAAAAACCGAGATAGGTGAAAATAATGACAGGATATTAAGTCAAATGGTAAAAGCCTGTCTCTGGGTACAAAACGGTTGGGCTCAGTGGATGGGCAGAAGAGCGGAACACCTGTCCCGCAAAACACTGCGTCTCTTATTGCTTGCCTTCATTGCCCTTGCAGGAGGTTATAGCATCTATCTGATCGGGCAGAGTTTCTCGGGCAATCAGGCTAATGCTATTTCCATAACACCGATCAAAAAGCCGGGGCACGTCCTACAAGCGGGTGATGCTACATCACAACCGGATATGATTGTCAGTAAAACGGACTATCAAGGGATCATCCGGTTCAGGGGATATATGGACAGTCTTACCCGAAGCCCCGCAGGGAAAGCTACTTATGACAGCATTATTCTTAGCCGACCGGGATTGCTGGACAGCATCCGGTTTATTGAAGAAATTTATCAATCTCAAACTAAAAAGTAAATCGAATGGAACAAAAGACACAATCCCCGAAAATGCTCAGACAGCGCAAATTTTTGCTTGTACTGCCTTTGCTCGTACTGCCATTTATGACCCTGATGTTCTGGTCGCTTGGCGGTGGAAAAATAGAGAATACTGAGGCACAACCACTGACAAACAAAGGGTTCAATATGGATCTACCGGATGCCTACCTGAAAGATGATAAGCCATTGGATAAGATGAGCTACTATGATAAGGCAGCCTCCGATTCGTCAAAGCTGGAAGAATTAATGAAAAACGATCCAAATTACAGAAAGCATACTTCGTTAAGCAATGACGTAGATGGAATACAGGGCGATGATATTTCTGTTTCCAGGAATTATGCAAGAAGTGGCGCTTTAATGACCTCCCCCTATGGCAGCGGAATATCTCAGGACTCAAACGAGGTAAAGGTTTACCGGAAACTGGCAGAACTGGATGAAGCAATGAATAAAGCCACGAATCCTGTAATGGTACAAAAAAATGATACTTCTCACAACCGAAGTGAAAATACGCAGGTGAGTACCTCCGATATTGACCGCCTGGAACAGATGATGCACTCCATGACCAAGCCGGAAGGTGAAGATCCAGAATTAAAGCAACTCAACGGAATGCTCGAAAAAATACTGGACATCCAGCATCCTGACTGTGTGCAGGAAAAGATCAGGCAGACATCTGAAACACAAAAGGGACAGGTATTTGCAGTGTCCGCCTCCGGTAAAGAAACACCTGTTTCGCTACTGGACAATACTCCTGACAATCAGGTTGGGATTAACAGCAGTTCAATAAATCAGTCCCAACAGAATGGTTTTTATTCATTGGATGAATTGGCTCTGGCTGATGAGGCGCAAAATGCCATACAAGCGGTCGTCCACGAAACACAGACCCTTGTTGCAGGATCAACCGTAAAACTGCGCCTTGTAAACGATGTCTTTATCAACGGCATTCTAATACCTAAAGACAATTTTCTCTTCGGAGAAGCAAAACTGAACGGTGAAAGACTCGATATTGAAATTGGCAGTATACGCTACCAAAATTCTCTTTTCCCGGTGCAGCTATCGGTATATGATATGGACGGCATGAATGGTATTTATATTCCGGGAGCCATTACAAGGGAGGTGGCCAAACAGTCCGCAGACCGCACCATTCAGGGTATTGAACTGACAACCATGGATCCATCATTTGGCGCACAGGCTGCCAGTGCGGGAATAGAAGCCGCCCGGGACCTGATCAGCAAAAAAGTAAAATTGGTTAAAGTCACTGTTAAAGCAGGCTATCAGGTACTGTTAAGGGATGAGAAGCAAAAACAGGGTAACTAACCCATATCAGGCAAAAGCTTTAAAACAAATTATTTATCAATTAAAATTCAAAAAGATGAAAAAGATCAGCAAAGTATGGATAACAGGAATTTTCCTTTTTCTAACAAGTATCTCCGCATTTTCACAAAATGCAAATCCGGTAAACACATCGTCCATTGAGCCATACCCATTGGCCATTACATACGAAAAGACAACCAGTCTGGTATTTCCCTATGCCATTAAAAGCGTGGATAGGGGAAGCCAAAGTGTACTGGTGCAAAAAGCCAAAGGGGTGGAAAATATTCTTCAGATAAAGGCAGGCAAAGATGGGTTTAAAGAAACCAACCTGACTGTTATTACCGCTGAAGGAAAACTCTATTGCTTTCTGTTGAACTATGCCCCTCAGCCCTCAGTACTGAACCTTTCTTTCGGAATCGAGAAACCATCTGTTAAGGATGCTTTCTTTTCATCAGGGGACCACAACGAAGGGGAAATACAGGCTTATTCAAATGCGGTATCCATTGAAAAGAAAAAAGTGCATGGAATAAAAGATAAGAAATATGGCATGAGATTCCGGCTGGACGGCCTTTTTATTCATGATAATGTGATGTATTACCGCATAAAAATGAAGAACCAATCCAATATTAATTATGATATTGACCAGTTACGCTTCTTTATACGTGACCGGAAGAAAGCCAAACGCACCGCTACTCAGGAACTCGAAATCAAACCCCTGTATGTCCTGAATAATACCCCAACGATAAGGGGGCAATCGGAACACAGCTTTGTGTTCGCCCTGCCGAAATTCACCATACCGGATCAGAAATACCTTGCGGTACAGCTTATGGAAAAGAACGGCGGCAGGCATCTGGAACTGAATGTAAAGGACAGGAAAATCACAAAGGCGGTTCCGATTGAGTCAGGTTTAATGTCCTTGTAAAATGAAAAGAGTTACTAAGAAATACGACATCATATTAATACCGATTGATCTTAACGAGCATTTGTCTCCGCAAAAAATCTTAACATGAAAATCAGGAGTGAGGATTATCAACACGTGCTTGAATACCTAATACGCAAACGTGAAGAAGGTCAGGAATTTGTTGCCTTTTTTGATAGTGCTGCGCCTGTTGACAGAGAGGAACTATTCACGTTCTTCTATCAAGATGATGTGCAGGAGTTCTGCCATGAAATGTCAACGGATATAAATACTTACAGTTACCTGGCAATTCGATCTGCATACAGGGCAATGTCGGAAGCGCTCAAAGATAAAATGCTGTTGATAGAAAAGGACGACATCGTAGATATAGGTCTGATGGTAACCAGACGGTATGAGCAATTGGAAGTACAACAATTATTTAACAATCAAAATTCAAAAGTTATGAATCAGAAAAATTTTGAATACCTGCGTGACCAGGTAAAGTACACCGGTTTCGGTGAAGGATTGGAAAACGAGTTAAGGGAAAAGTTAAGCAAGCAAACACCGGATTTCACTCTGAAACACAATGCCCAGTATGGAAATGATATGGCAGCTTCGGAACTGCACTTCAGCAAATCGAGTCAGAGTGATATGTATTTCTTTAACGCATATAAGGTGAGTTTAAAAAAGGAAAATGTGCCAGATGCCATGGAGCAGACCTTTTACATCAACAAGGGCAATAACATTACCATGAAGGAAGCTTACAACCTTATGAGTGGCAGGGCGGTCAATAAAGACCTGACCAATAAGGATAATCAAATGTACAACGCCTGGCTACAGATGGACTTTAAGCAGACAGACAATAACGGCAATTACAAAATGAAACAATACCACCAGAATTACGGCTTTGATCTTGATCAGGTATTGGCGAAACACCCGATAAAGGAGTTGGGACATGATGATCACAAATCCAACCTGCTGGATTCTCTAAAAAAAGGCAATCGGCAATCCGTCACTTTCATACGGGATGGGGTGGAACAGAAAAATTACATCGAAGCCAATCCACAGTTTAAAATCATTAATATTTATGACAGTGACATGCAGCGGTTGGGCAACAGTCAGTCCAAAGCGGAGAAAAAGTCTGAAGGTGAAAGCAGATCTGCAAAACAGGATAACAAAAAGGAAACTCAACGTAACGATGACGATGGCCCTTCATTGCCTCAGGCGGCAAAAAAGAAGCAGAAAAAACAGTCGGTCAGCTAAAGTGATAAGAAATGGAAACCCTGAACTCTTTGTCAGATTTCTTTTCTGCCATTGAAAAGGATTACCGGATCAGCATCACACATATTGGCATCTATGCTGCATTGCTACAATACAGGCAGGAACAGGGTTTTATCAATCCGGTAACGGCATTCAGCTATGACATTATGCGTATTGCAAAGATCTCCGCACCGGCTACTTATCACAAGTGTGTAAAAGAATTGAGCGAATATGGCTATATCAGGTATGTGCCATCTTTTAAACGGAACCAGGGAAGCCGGATATATTTTCCTGAAACAGAGAATCATTAAAACAGTGATTTTACAAACGTAGTAAAAAGCCCGGCAACGGGCTTTTGCTGTCAATACAGGAGGTGTGGGATGGGTAACTGTGAGATAGAAAGGATACCACCTGATAAGGCAATGGAGCTTTTGCGAAAAGACGGGATTGAAGTGACGGAAGAACAAGCAAAAATCGTTCTGGAATTTTTGTATGAAATGGCAGCAATTGTGGTCGATCAATACCTGCCTAAAACGGTTTAATTTTGTAAATTTACAAGGATAAGTAACGGCAGTTCCACCTTATTATAAGACTATGAAAATCGCAGATTTATATATCCGGGTAAGTACCGATGAACAGGCAGACAGGGGTTATTCACAACGGGATCAGGACGAAAGGTTACGCAAATATTGCGAAATAAATTCTATACAAGTAAGAAAGGTTGTTTATGAAGACCATTCTGCAAAAACATTCAACCGTCCGGCATGGACGAAATTATTGACTGATCTTCGAAAACATAGGGGGCACTCAGATTTCATCCTGTTTACCAAGTGGGACAGGTTCAGCCGAAATGCCGGAGATGCGTACCAAATGATAAGTACTTTGCGGCGGCTGGGCGTTGAACCGCAGGCCGTTGAACAGCCACTGGACTTGTCCATCCCGGAAAACAAGATGATGTTGGCTTTTTACCTTGCAGCCCCCGAAGTGGAGAATGACAGGAGGGCTTTGAATACATTTCATGGTATGAGACGTGCAAAAAAGGAAGGCCGATGGATGGGTACTGCTCCCATAGGATATATCAATAGAATTACCGAGTCGGGGAAAAAATACATTGCTCCTAAAGATATACAGGGAGATATTATGCGCTGGGCTTTCAATGAACTTGCCAATGGGAAATTCAATACGGAACAGGTCTGGAAAATGGCAAAGGAAAAGGGACTTATATGCAGTAAAAACAATTTTTGGGTGGCCATACGAAATCCTGTCTATTGCGGTAGAATCTTTATTCCAAAATATAAGGATGAAGAAAGTTTTATGGTTCAGGGACAGCACGAGCCACTAATATCCGAAGCCATGTTTTATTGGGTGCAGGACGTATTGGACGGACGCAAGAGAGTAAAGCGTACTAAAATCTTAGTTGATGATAATTTTCCGCTTCGAGGATTCCTTATATGTCCCAATTGTGGAAGGATGCTTACTGGAAGTGCATCAAAAGGACGCACACAGTATTACCACTATTATCATTGCAGTTCAGACTGTGGTATCCGTTATAAAGCACAGGAAACCAATGATAAGATGATGGATGAAATCCGGAAGTATGTTCAACCTCTGCCCCGTCTTCAATTATTCAAAGAGGTGATAGTTAGCGTTTATAAGGCTAAAACACACAACCAGCGCAATGAAGTTCAACAACTAAAAATTCAGTTGGAAGAAGCCAATAAAAGACTTTCAAAGGCAAGGGAACTGTTGCTCTGTGGGGATATTGATGCTAATGATTACCGCACAATAAAAGCTGAAAGTGAGGATCGGATAAACAGATTGGAGGCTAAATTATCAGCGTCTGTAACGGACACAACTAATATTGAACCTTTATGGGATAAAGCAATCAGCAGCATTTCGCAATTGGATGTTTTGTATGAAAATGGAACAGTAACTCAAAAAAGAAAAATCATTGGTTCGATGTTCCCTGAAAAATTGACTTTCGACGGATTTCAATATCGAACCACTCGTATCAACGAAGCATTGAACCTCATGCTGCTGATAAACAGCAAAATACAAAGCAAAAAGAATGGGACAAATCCATCATTTTTGGACTTGTCCCATCAAGTGACCCAGCTGGGAATTGAACTTTTCTTATATAACGCTGAATATCAATCTATTTTAAAGCACTTAAATTGAAAGGTCTCGATAAAGTCTCTCTTAAAATTTCAAATACTTTTTAAAAGTAATAATTTTAAAGTATACAACTTAAAACTTTACAGTTATTCTTTCTATGCTGAAAAACCATAATCTCAGATCATACAACATCCCGATTTACATAAACTAAACAAAACAAATTAATTCGATAAAATCATTGTTCTAATGCAATTCCAGTTTTTCAGTTTTTAAAAATTCATCTCCTCGAATAGCTATAAATGCATCAAGCATTTCTTTCAGCTTTTCCGGATTCGCTTTGGCCAGATTGTTTTCCTGACCGATATCTTCTTTCAGATTGTACAATTGATATTCGCCTGAATTCCCTAATTCGATGTTGACTTCTTTCGCAAGTGCTGGCCCGTTGTAAGGTGGAATCATGATCCAATCGCCTTTCCGAAGAGCAGTTTTGGTGGTGGCTTCAATAATTAAACTTTCACGCCCTTGTGCCGACGTCCCTAAAAGCGCGTCCAGGTGTTCCTGACTGTCAGTGGTATTCTCTTCGGTACCAACCAGTTTTGCCAGCGAAGCCAATAAATCCATCTGGCAAATCAATGCATCCGAAACGACTGGCTGAATTTTACCTTTCCAGGTTGCGATAAAAGGAACACGGGTTCCGGCTTCAAACAAACTGTATTTTCCTCCTCTGAGCGGGCCGGCGGGTTTATGATCGCCCAGCAATTCAACCGCATCGTCGTAATAACCATCATTCAATACCGGACCGTTATCGCTAGAGAAAACGATCAGGGTATTTTCGAGCAAACCTTCGGATTCAAGCGTTTTCATAAATTCGCCAATGCACCAGTCGGCTTCCAGAATAGCGTCGCCGCGCGGTCCCATTCCCGATTGACCAACAAAACGCGGATTAGGAGTACGTGGTACATGAGGCTGCTGAAGGGCGTAGTATAAGAAAAACGGACTGTCTTTATGTGTCCTCACGTAGTCCTGTGCAATTGTCAGGAAGTGGTCGGCCATATCAGTGTCGACCCATTTGGCTTTTTCGCCGCCTTTCCAAAATCCGATGCGCGGAATGCCATTGACAATGCTGTTGTTATGCCCATGATGCCACTTCATTGTGAGCATCTCCGGATGATCCAAAGCTGTTGGTTCGCCTTCAAAATTCTTTTGATAATTCACTTCTATCGGATCATTCGGATCCAGTCCATCCACCAGTCCATTATCGATATAAACCGTCGGAACCCGATCCTGAGTGGCTGCCATGATGTAAGCATAATCGAAACCAACTTCGTTTGGTCCGGGTGAAATGTGCCGGTTCCAGTCAACATCACCTGTTCCCAAACCCAAATGCCATTTACCAACAATGGCTGTTTGATAGCCTTGAGTCTTGAACATTTTTGGCAAAGTAACCTGAGCGGTATCGATTAACAAAGGTGCTGTCCCGGGAAGGATTTTCGCGTCTTTATTGCGCCACGGATAAACTCCGGTAAGCAAACCATAACGACTCGGCGTACAGGTTGCTGAAGTGGCATAACCATTGGTAAACCTCACTCCGGAACTGGCCAGAGCATCGATATTTGGCGTTTTCAATCCGGTTCCGCCGTAACAACTCAGGTCGCCGTAACCCAAATCGTCGAGGTATATAACAACAACATTCGGTTTAATTGCTGTATTTTCAACTTTTTTAGATGCTGACTGGCATCCGGCAACCGTAGTTAGAGTTACCAACGCCATGGAATTAAAACACTTAGTATTCAAGATCATATGCTCATTATTTTTTTTGTAAAATATAAAAATATATCCAGTTATAAAATTTTCATTCGGCTTTGTGTCCGGAATACCCCGGAATGTTATATTTTTTCATGGCAGAACCGACTAAAACCAGTTGTTTTTCATCCATGTACCTGAATTGTGATTTAATCAGCGGAAGAAGAACCTGTGCCGGTTTCTGCTCTGCGGTAAGCCGATTCAAAAAAACGCTTTTGCTGTAGGCATCTAAATCCGGAAATAAGGAAATAAATGCCTGATTTCTCTCCGCTTCAGGAAAAGGCAAAGGCAGCTTTCCGATGATGTAGGCCCGGATTAACGGCGTGCTGCGGCCAATTACCTGAAAAAGCATTTCTGCCTGGCGCGAAAAGTCAGCCTCAGACATGAACCGAAGTGCAAATAACTGAGTTTCGTAATTGGATGAATTCAAAATCGAAACGGCAAGTTCATCTGAAAAAACTGTCTGCGTAAATTGCGCCATCCGGTTTCTGATCGAACCGTTTACCAGATGCCAGAGTGAATATGTTGTATAAACAGCTCCTTCGACTACCGAATTTTTAATGGTTGCCGGTGTTGCTCCCGTCACGGCATCAACTGTTTTCGATTTTACCTGAACCGAACGGTCAATCAAATCCTCCTTTTCGAGAATCCGGAGCGAACTGTTTTTATCTTTCAGAATCTGATCCAGTTTTTTGTAATCCGAATCCGAAAACCGTTTGTGATCAAATTTAGTAAGCGGTTTCCCCGGAATAGTATCAAAACCGGTGTAATTTCCCGCCAGGTCCCAGCTTAATTTTAACGCAACATTGGCACAAAGCTTATCGTCGCAAACAGCCAAATTTATCTGAGCTTCATATTCAAGCGGCAGTTGAGCTGAATTCCGGATCATTTTAACCACCTGCCCCACTTCAAAATCAGTTATTTTATATACGAATGCAGTTTCTCCGGAAGTTTTTGCGTTTTGAGAAACAGCCAGACTACTGATCAGCACAGCCATCAGGAATACAAAAACAACAAGTGGAAAGGTAGCCCGCATTCCGGTTTACTTTTGAGATTCAATCAGATTAAGGTATTCTTTCAAATGCGATTGGTACACTTCTCGTGGATTTGCCTGGTATTTTTTACAGACCGAGGCGGCCAGGCCAACCGCAGCACCCATTTGGCCGGTTGTGAGCATCACGCGGGGGCCACCCAGTCCGATGTGCGAACAACTGAAATTACGGCCAGCCATAAACAGGTTGCTGATATTTTTTGAATACAAACTGCGGTATGGAATGATGTAAGGTTTTGTGCGGTAAAACATGGCTTCTGAAATGAAATCGGGTTTTTCTTCATCAAGCAAATTCACCTGATAATGAACGTCGACTACCCGTTTTTCGAACACTACCGAATCTTCGAACTGCCGCTCATCGCGCACATCGTTGAAGGTATAAACATGATCGCCAACCAAACGGCGCGATTCGCGTTTCCCAACCAGATAGGAAACCCATTTTAGCTGAAGGCTGTCGGCTTTCTGCTGACGAACCGAATTATCCAAAGTACTATAAACACCTTCGTCGGCAAATTTGCTTTGTGTTGACTGATGTTTAAAATTATAGAATGATCCGTAAATAGCCCGGAACATGTGATCGCGAATGGTTTCGGCATCTTCGATCTGCGACAAATCATTGTTCGAATATTCCCACTGCCATTCACCATTGGCTTCAGCGTAATCTTTGGCAACATCCATTGCCCAGGGCACTTCAGGAAAAACGACAGGTTTACCGGCATTTTCAGATCCCCACAAAACCGATGAACCCATTACAAAATTGTCACTTTTTTCAGGACTCCAGAGCAAACCATGCTCCTCCCATTGTTCACCGTATTTCGAAGACGCTTCGCGGCCATAAGAAAATTCAGCACCGGCCCAGTATCCAATCCAGCCGTCGCCGGTACAGTCGGCAAAATACGGAGCTTCAAACCGGATTGTTTCTCCGGATGAAGTTTGCCGGGCATCAACCGAAGTAATTTTATTGTTGTCGGCATTGGCGGCAAATGCTCTGAAATTCAGGAAAAGATTGATGTTCCTGTATTTTTTTACATTCGCCATCCTTTTTTCATCTTCCTTAAATGCTTCCGCCGAACCATTCGGATAGTGTTCTGTATCTATCATTTTTAAAATCCGTTCGAATTTGCCGTAAATTCCCAAGGTGTGTACCCGGATTTCGCTGCTGGCATTTCCACCCAAAACCGGCCGGTCGTGAATCAAGGCAACATTCATTCCCTGTTCGGCTGCTGCAATGGCTGCTGCACAACCGGCAATACCTCCACCCACTACCACCAGATCGTAGTTTTGCACTTTCTGCGGAACAAAGGAATCTCCCGATTTTTCTGAACGCCACAATTTTAAGGCAATCGGGTCGGTAGGTAATTTCTCGTTTTCGATGGACGAGAAATAAATAGCATCACAACGGCCTTCAAAACCAGTTAAATCCTGAAGAGTTATTTTTCGGTTGCCTTTTGCAAGTTCTGCATTGCCGGCATATTCCCAGTTCCAGCCCGGATTTTTACCCAGTTCTCGTTCCATTCGTTTTCCGTCGACCCACAGACAAAACCGACCCGGAGCTTCCCAATTGCCCGGTACCCAGTTTTTCGTTCTGACCCAAACCTTATACTTCCCGGCTTTTTTGACCGAAATTTCAGTCGACGCGTCTTTCACCGGAACGCCCATTCCATGCGCCAGCAGGTAGGGCGACCCCATCTGCTCCACAAACTGAGGATCGACCACCCAGCCACCTTTATCCGCAAAACTTTCAGCTTCCAGAAGAATTGACTGTGCATTTGCACTGGCCATTCCCAGAAAAAAGACTGCAATAACAATTCGTATTTTATTCATGAATTTCATAGGTCTGTAATTTATATTTTTAATGACCATTCATCTTCTACTATTTCATTTTTCTGTTTGTTTCCTCAATCCGATCGCGCTGTGCCTGATTCAAGCCCAGGTTAAAGAAAATCTCCGGACTAAGCTGAATATTCGATCGTTTCATATCCGGATCGTTCACATCCAGACTTAAATCGCAATCGAACCGCGCCAGTATTGAATGTTGAGTATCACGTTTCCCGGCGTTCGTAAAATGCGAAATTCCCCAGGTGATTCCGCGTCCGTTCCCGTTGCTGTTAAACGCATCAGGTACAAACGGGCCTCCGGCAACAGGCATCATCGATGTAATTGATGCAATTTCGAAATTAATCCCATCAGGCGCATACTGAACCGTAAAATGTTCATTTCCGTCACGAATAACCAAGGCTGCCATTCCGCCCTTAAATGGGAACAAGGTTGTTTCATGTCCGGAGTTAATCACCGGATTTAAAGGACATTTGGTGAATGGCCCCAACGGATTATCGGCTGTGGCCAGTCCCGACGAACGAACTAAATTGGGTTGTCCGTTAAAATCAGATTTATAGTACAGGTAGATTTTGTCCTTGTAAATCAAGGGGTAAGGATCGTGAATCGAAAACTGATCCCATTCATCTTTTCCTCCATTGGGAATGACAATCTGATTGGCAGCTGTCCACGGGCCATTGGGCGAATCGGAGTACGAAACAGCCACCGGACAATCGTCGCCGCGTTTCCCGCTTGGTTCCAAAAACCCCTGATAATACAGGTAATATTTACCTTTAAATACCAGGATATCGGCAGTTGAAACCGACCGCCATCCAACATTAGGTTTCGGTGGACGCGGAATGGCAACTCCCTGTTCTTCCCAATTAAACCCATCGGTGCTGGTAGCATACCAGATTTCGCACAAATCCCAGTCCGACGAAGGAATGGTATCGTTGCACAATTCGGCTCCTTGGGGAGGTGTTGACGTGTGACGATAAGTATACCAGACATAGTATTTTCCTTCTGCAAAAATCACTTTTGAAGGATCGCGGCGCGAAATGGTTCCATCGTCGTTGTGATAATCGAAACCGGTTAAGCGGGTGTACTTAAACAGCGAATAAAGTTCGTTGTCTTCCGGACGTGGCCCCATGTAATCGGTATACAAGCGCTGCATGGCGGCACTTAATTTCCGGTCTGGTTTTTCCTGCGGAAGTTTATATGGAAAGCCCTTTTGACTTTGTGAAAATGAGGCAACTACAATCAAAAAAAGTGCCTGAATCAGAAGTAATCGTTTCATTAAATTTGGTTTAGATGATTTTTCACTTTTCAACTTCAATGCTTATCGGGATCTGCACATTAAACGATTGCCTGACACCATCAGCATCCAGTGTGTCGGCAGCACAGAGCAAGGCTATCGGTTTTCCATTTTCGATATAGATTTGTGGACGTTCCAGATGTTTCAATTTCTGAATTTTGCCATTCTCCCATTCAAATTCCAGATCCGAAACATGGTGATACTTTGAAGGTTTCCAGTCAATTCCATCCACCGAATCGTATTGAACCAACGAGAATATCCGCTTTCCGGAAACAGTTTTCATTCGCTTGACCACTGCCCGGTATTTTCCTTCCTGAAACCAGATAAATGGATCTTCAGCCGGAAAATCTTCTCCTTCAAAAACAAACACCGGATCAGGATATTTTACTACCGGACCGGTTGGGTTGTCGGAAGTCGCTACCAGATGCACCACTGGTCCCCCGTTTGGCATCTTCCGCTTTTTGCCAACCGCTTTGTAAACAAACAGAAATTTTCCGTCCGGTCCTTGCGTCATGGCTGGATTGGAAGTCATCAACGCATCCCACGACAGGCTATCAGTACCCACACCGATCAATGGTTGGTCGAAACGTGTCCAGGGACCATTCGGGCTATCAGCAACGGCAACTCCGATTCGCTGGTTGTTCCGGTGCACCCAGTTCAGTTTTTCGCCACCCGGAGGACAGGTATTAATCCCGTCACCGGTATTTCCCATGTAATACAGGTAATACTTTCCGGCGAAAACATGTATGTTCGGATTGTGCGTACACAAGCCATCCCAGAATCCGGCTCCCCGGGTAGAAAGGGCAACATCCTTAAATTCGAACGGACCAAACGGGCTGGAAGAAACTGCATGTGCGATTTCGGAATGGGTGACCCAGGCCCATCCCAGATTTTTCGGCCATCTGGAATAAAACAGGTGATAAAGACTATCTTCTCCTTTTACCATAGAGGCACCCCAAATGCTCATGCTGTCATTTTTAAAAACCGACCTTGCTTCAACCTTTCCCAAACTGATCTTCAGGTCGGGCATTTTAACCACTTTCCCTTTAGGAGAACAAGCAATCATGACACTGATTACTATAACTATTAAACTATAACTTTTCATTTTCATTTAGTTAATTTCATTTGACGGTTTGTTTCCTGAATTCTTGCCTTCTGTGCATTCGTCAATCCCTGGTTGAAATACACATCCAAACTGTGCCAGGTTCCGGTTTCTTTCATCACCGGATCATCCAGCTGCTGACTTAAATCGCAGTCGAACCTCGCCAGAATGGAATGTTGGTTAATACCGTTTTTACCCGCATTGGTAAAATGGCTCAAGCCCCAGGTTATTCCCTGTCCATCGGTTGTGTTGGTAAATGCATCCGGCACAAAAGGGCCCGGAGCAATGGGAACCATTTCGCACACCGAGGCAATTTCGAAATTCACCCAATCTTTGGCGTAATTAATCGTAAAATGTTCCGTTCCGTCCTTCACCATAATGGCAGCAACACCTTCTTTGAAAGGAAAAAGACTTACTTCATGTCCTGAATTTAAAACCGGATTAAGCGGATGCTTTACGAACGGGCCAAGCGGATCGTCAGCAATGGCCAGGCCTCCGGCTACCCATACATTTCCGGGGCGGTTAAAAGCCGACTTGTAATACAGATAAATTTTGCCATAGTGCACCAGCGGATAGGGATCGTGAATCGCAAACTGATCCCAGGAACCTTCTGGTCCATTTGGTATTACCGCCTGATTTGCCGGTGCCCATGGGCCATCAGGTGAGTCGGAATAAGATACAGCTACCGGGCAATAATCGCCTTGTTTTCCACTGGCTTCCATAAAACCCTGATAGTATAAATAGTATTTGTCTTTCCATTTCAGAATGTCAGCTGTAGAAACCGACCGCCAGCCCACTTCAGGTTTTGGCGGACGCGGAACAGCCACACCCTGCTCTTGCCAGATAAAACCATCGTCGCTGGTGGCATACCAGATTTCGCTTAAATCCCAATCGGTTGATGGGATCGAGTCGTTGCATTTTTCAGCTCCCAAAGGAATGGTTGGTGTATTTCGGTAGGTATACCACACATAGTATTTCTCATTTTCGAAAATTATTTTCGAAGGGTCGCGACGCGAAACCGTTCCATCCTGTTCATGGTAATCAAAACCTTTCAGTTCGGTATATTTAAACTGAGTGTACAATTCATTTTCTTTGGGATGAATTCCGCTGTAGTTATTGAAACTGCGTTTCATGGCAGCGCTCAATTCCCGTTTTTCTGTTTCCGGAGTAACCATGTAAGGAAAAGGCTTATTGGATTGCACCGATTTCTGCGAACAGGCATTCAACAAAACCAGACTGATTATCAACACACTAAACTTCGTCATAATTCATATAAAGGTGAAAACGCTTCTCTTTAGTCTTTATGTTCGCTGTCATTGGACACCAGATCCAGGCTTCCCAGAAAATCCATGCAGGCAGCCCGCACATTATAGTTCCGGTTTTTCATCTCGTGTACTGTTTTTATTGTTTCAACGAAAGGCTCTTTATGGTCAACATATAACAGGTAATTGACGGTCATCAGCGCCAGATTCATATTTTCATCGGAACAAAACTGCTTCAATTTATCTTCAACAGTCTTATCCGGAAACAACTGATAAGCAATGGCTGATGCAGTGATTGCAACCGGCGGATAAGTATCCTGAGTCGATTTTATGATCTCACTCCTGAAGTTCTTCAGTACTTCATCAGCCTGTGATCTCAAACCTACCGCAGCCCAGTAACGGACAAATCTGTTTTTTGATTTCAGCAACTCCACCTGTTTTTCAGCTACCTCTTTTCCCCGTATTCCGGACAAGCTGGCTGCACCATAGATTTCGGAAACAGGAAATTTCGCTTTGTCCATCCTGAATTCATAAGCTGTAGTCGTTTTTGAAATAAGTTCAATCTCGTATTCCGGCAATAACAAAACATCGCGCGAACGCAGTAGTTCGTTTTTTAACTGTTTCCGCATTTTTGCGAGAATACCGGAATATGCCGGATCGGCGGCCAGATTTTTGGTTTCCCAGATATCGTTGCTGATGTCAAATAAAAATTCAGCGGGGCGGTCGTCAAACAGACTTTTCTGCAAGGCATTCAGCTTATTTTCGGCCAGATCGGTTCGCATGTGTTGCTTAATCTCGCCGATTTCCATATACCGGATATACTTCGCTTCAGGCATAAAAGGCATAAAATTACGTGAATACATAAATTTTCCGTCGGTCACACTGCGAACCAGATCGATTCCGTTGTCCGATCGATCGGCTGATAAAACCAGATGATTGGCAGCCGGGGTTCGACCAATGCCCATCAATGGTCGACCCTTCAGATAATTCGGAACTTTTCCGCCGGCCAGACTGATCAGCGTCGGCGCAAGATCTTCAAAGTCGATGAGCTCATCAGTAACTACACCGCCCGTTCCCCAGGGCGATAAATAGTTATACATTTCTGGAATCCAGATCACAAAAGGAACCCGGTACCCATAATTAATGCCGTTGGTTTTACCTCTGGGCATGCCTTCGCCATGGTCGGCATAAAAGAAAATGATGGTACTGTCTCGTAGATGGTCGTCATCCAAACGTTTCAGCAAATCGCCAATCTCGTTATCCGTCAGTTTGATCGAATTATAAACCCGGGCAAATTGTTTACGCATTTCGGGGCTGTCGCGGTAAAAAGGCGGCATTTTGAAATCATTGTCGCCAATCCGTTCATTCTCCGGAAGTTTTTCCAGAATATTTTTATGATACCAGGTATATGATTCGGTCATTGTTCGCGATTGATGCGAGTCGTTGAAATTGAAGACCGCAAAAAAAGGTTGTCCGGGTTTTCGGTTCCACCAACCGGCTTTTCCGGAGCTTTCGTTCCAGGCTTCGCGGGTAAACTTTTCCGGATTAGCCACATTGTAATCGGTTTTGCTGTTGTTGGTAGTATAATATCCTTCTTTCTGCAGGAAATATGGAAATCCTTTGATAAAATCCGGAATCGGGTATTCGCTGCGGTGATTACCGGTTCCCATCTTGTAAGTTTTTACGCCGGTAATGATGCACGAACGACTTGGCGAACAAACTGTCCCGGTTGAAAAAGCATTGGTAAACCGGATTCCTTCACTGGCCAGCCGATCAATCACCGGAGTGCTTGCCTCTGCATTTCCGTAGCAACCGATAAATTGAGGAGATGTGTCTTCGATGGTTACCCAAAGGATATTTGGTTTTTGCTGAGCCAGGGCCACGGAGCTGCAAAAAAATGGCAATAGCAGTAATTTCAGATTCAGGTTCATTTAAAATTAGGTCTAGGTTTCATCGCGAATTCCGGAAAATAAAAATCAAATCAATTCAACTTTCATTTTCCAGAATTTAAAACTAAGGTTAATTTCAGTTCAATTAAAGGGTTAAATGGAATAATAATCGGGGGGTATTTGATAAATCCGGTTGTATATTGGTGCATCTATTCAATTTACAGAACATTTACAAGCCTGTTAGTTTGAATTATTTCTATTTTACCCCCAGTATTTGCAGCAATTGCACCTCAAAAAACAGATTAAAAAACAAGTTCTTTATTTTTTGAAATAACCTAATTCCAGTATTAGCTATAAACCTAAATTATGAATCTAAAAATAAGCTTTGTCCTTTTTGTATTTCTTGTCCTTTCACTGAAAAGTCAATCGCAATCAGCTCCGGATTTTGCATGGCTCAATACTTCCCTGACTTATACTGAACGGGCCGAACTTTTGGTATCAGAAATGACTCTCGACGAAAAAATTTCGCAGCTGGTCAATACCAGTCCGGCGATCCCACGGTTAAACGTTCAGGAATACAATTGGTGGAACGAATGTTTACACGGAGTAGCCCGAAACGGCCGGGCAACTGTATTTCCTCAGGCAATCGCCTTTGGTGCTTCCTTTGATCCCGAATTGATCTTCAAAGTCGCAACGGCCATCTCCGACGAGGCACGTGCAAAATTCAACATTTCTCAGAAAATGGGGAATTTTGCCCAGTATGCCGGATTAACTTTCTGGACCCCAAACATCAATATTTTTCGCGATCCACGCTGGGGTCGCGGACAGGAAACCTACGGCGAAGATCCTTATCTGACTTCCAGAATTGGAGTTGCCATGGTGGAAGGCTTGCAAGGCAACGATCCAAAATACCTGAAAGTGGCAGCCTGCGCCAAGCATTACGCGGTACATTCCGGACCAGAAGCTTTGCGGCACGAATTCGATGCAGTTGTGAGTCAGAAAGACCTTTGGGAAACTTATTTGCCAGCTTTTAAAGCTTTGGTCACCGAAGCAAAAGTTGAATCGGTGATGGGCGCCTACAACCGGACCAACGGTTTGGCTTGTTGCGCCAGTCCTTATTTATTGCAGGATGTTTTACGCACCCAATGGGGGTTTAAAGGTCATGTGATGTCCGACTGCGGTGCCATTCAGGACATCTGGAAAACACACAAATTAGCTGCCACTCCGGAAGAAGCTTCGGCCATGTCGATCAAAGCCGGGCTTGACATGAACTGCGGAAACACATTTTCAAGCCTGAAAAAAGCGGTTGAAAAAGGACTCATCACCGAAGCTGAAATTTCAAAAGCTTTGGTCAATCTGGTAACTACTCGCTTTCGTTTGGGAATGTTTGATCAACCGGCAGCAAATCCGTACAATTCAATCAGTCCGGATGTTGTTGGATCTGATGCGAATGCGCAGCTGGCGCGCGAACTGGCTCAAAAATCAATCGTCTTAGTGAAAAACAAAAACAAGGTTCTGCCGCTCAAAAAAGACATAAAAACCTTGTATGTCACCGGGCCACAGGCCGCCAATTCGGAAGTATTGCTGGGCAATTATTTTGGAATGGCCGGGAAAACAGTCGACATTCTGGAAGGAATTGTTGGCAGGGTAAGCTCCGGAACAACGATCAACTATAAATATGGTGTGTTGCCATTTCAGGAAAATATAAACCCGATCGACTGGACCACCGGTGAAGCAAAATCAGCCGATGCCTGTATTGCAGTGATGGGAATCAGCGGTTTACTCGAAGGCGAAGAAGGCGAAGCCATTGCATCAGCACACAAAGGCGACCGTACAGAAGACATTGGCCTGCCACAAAATCAGATCGAATTCCTGAAAAAAATTAAAGAAAACAGCAAAAACCCCTTGATCGTCATCATCACCGGTGGAAGTCCAATAGCTATTCCGGAAGTATACGAAATCGCCGATGCCGTGCTGTATGTCTGGTATCCGGGTCAGGAAGGCGGAAATGCGGTTGCCGATGTGTTGTTTGGTGATGTGGTTCCCTCTGGAAGATTGCCATTTACAGTGCCCTACTCCATCAAGGATTTACCACCGTACGAAGATTACGCCATGAAAGGCCGCACTTACCGCTACATGGAAAAAGAACCACAGTTTCCGTTCGGTTTCGGAATGAGCTATACCCGCTTTGAATACAGCAACATCAAAACTGACTGGAGCGATAAAACCAAAATAAAAGTAACTGTCGACCTGAAAAATACAGGTAAAGTTGCTGCTGATGAAGTTAGCCAGCTTTATATTTCTTCGCCATTGGCCGGAAAAAATGATCCGATCTATTCGCTTGCCAGGTTTCATCGGGTTAATTTAAAGGCTGGCGAATCGAAAACACTGGTTTTCGAACTTAACCGGGAAGATTTTCTACAGGTTGACGAAAACGGTGAAAAGGTTTTGCGTCAGGGAGATTACCAGATTTCGGTAGGAGGCGCAGTTCCCGGCAAACGCAGTCAGGAATTAGGAGCCTCATTGGCAAGCCCTCAGAAAATAAGCTCCAAATCATTGAACTAAATCCGGCAAACCGCAACTTTATTCGTTCGTGAACCAAACATGCCTGAATCTGCAAATCATTGCTGGTTCAGGCATTTTTTTTGTCCCGAATTCAAATTCTGTCCCCTCCTTTTCGCAGCATTTCCACCTGTTTATATTTTTCGGGTTTCTGTATATTTAATCCTGAAGTTAGGGATCTAATTTCCGCCTTTATTTTTCGAATCCAACTAAACCTACATCGCAAAACCAATGAAAAAATTGTTTTTAATCTCCATCTGCCAGATTCTGTTATTTTCCGTATTATTTGCACAAATGCCCAAAGGTTATCCGGTAACCGACCGAACCAAAACCAAACTTAACACATCCTGGAAATTCCAATTGGGAAATCCGGAGGCCGCCAATTTCCAGAAAAACCTGGACGATTCGAACTGGGAAGAAGTGAGCATTCCGCACAGCTTAAAACTAACATCCATCGCTCTTGATGGAGTTCAGGACGATAAATTCCAGAAAACCTTCCAGCGCGAAGTGGGTTGGTACCGGAAGACAATCAAAGTTACCCCTGATGCCAGCAAAAAGGTATTCATTTATTTCGAAGGAGTTCATCAGGTGACCGATCTTTGGGTGAACGGCAAGCACGCTGGTCAACATGCGGTTGGCGGATACACGCCTTTTCAATTCGACATTTCAGGACTGGTGAACTACGGAAAAGAAAACCAGATTACTGTTTTAGCCGACAACCGGGTAAACGAGTTGGTTCCACCCGATCCCGGACCTTTCGACTACATCAAATTCAGTGGTTTATACCGCGATGTTTACCTGGTTGAAACCAATCAGCTTCGGATCACCAACAACATCGAATCGATGAACGCCGGAGTGACCATCACTACCCCATCGGTCGATCCAGTGAATATGAACGCGACAATCGACATCAAAACGGTGGTGAAGAACGAAAGTCCGAAAGCCAGAATGGCCACGGTAATCAACCGGATTGTAGATAAAAACGGACTGGTTGTGCTGAAATTAACGCAGCAGGCTACGATCAATTCCGGAAGTGAATTTACGTTTAATCAGATTGGCGGAATTGAAGAAGACCTGCATTTGTGGTCGATCGACGATCCGTATTTGTATCGGGTCAATACACTCGTTCTCGAAAATGGCAAAGCGATCGACTGTGTTGACAACCGTCTTGGCATCCGCAAGTTCGAGCTCGATGCCAAAGAAGGTTTCAGGCTAAATGGGAAAAACATTGAACTGATTGGCTTTAACCGCCACCAGCATTACGGCTACATTGGCGATGCGATGCCCAACCCGCTGCATTACAAAGACATGCTTCAGTTTAAACAACTGGGATTTAACGTGGTACGCACGGCGCATTATCCACAGGACGATGCGCTGATTGATGCCTGCGACGAGCTGGGAATTTTGGTTTACGAGGAAGCGCCAAGCTGGATCGCTGTTTCGGAGGATCAGCGTTGGTACGATAACATGGAAAGCGCTGCCCGCACCATGGTTCGCAATCACCGGAATCATCCTTCTGTAGTCATTTGGGGCGCCGGAATCAACCACCGGGGAACTGTGCCACAGATTCATTACGCTGTGAAACAGGAAGATCCTACCCGACTCACCGCTTCGCAGAGTAGCCGTTGGACTGGCTGGCAGAGCAGCGGCCTGACCGATATTTTCGCCAACATGAATTACGGCCCCGGAATCTGGGATCGTCAGGAACCATTATTTGCCATGGAAGGCGGGTCTGGTCCGGAAGTGATTGCCAAATACAAACGCGACCCGATGATGCCGGGAATGATTTCGTGGACAGCACACGCTTATTATACGTTTCACGACATTGGAAATACCGAAGACCGAACCCGCCTGGGAATATTTAATTCATTCCGATACCTGAAGGATTCAAAAGTTTGCTGGTATCCATCAGAAATGACAAAAACACCAATGCTTTACATCGTTGACGAATGGAAACCGGAAACGAAAATCCTGAACATTTACAGCAATTGCCAGCAAATCGAACTTCTGGTAAATGGGAAATCTGTTGGGAAATACTTCTCTTCGACGAACCAAAAATACCTGGGGCTCGATCATCCGCCATTCGAAATTCCGGTAAACTTTTATCAGGAAGGAAAATTAACCGCAAAAGGAATAACCGAAGAAAAAGTAAGCGCAGAGCAAACCATTTTCACTCCGGAAGTTGCTTCGGAAATCCGTTTGGTTATCGATACCGTTGGGCGCAAATTCGTAGCCGACGGATCGGATATTTTGGTTGCCTATGCCGAAATTACTGACAAAAACGGAATGATTCTTCGGGATGTTTCTCCGGAAGTCACCTTTAAAGTAAGCGGCGATGCTGTGATTGTTGGTGAAAATGCAGGAATTGGGTCCAACCCGGTGAAAGCGAAAATCGGAGCTGCTCCGGTCTTAATCAGAGCAGGCAAAAAGGCAGGTAAAATAACCCTTACAGCCAGTTCGCCGGGATTAAAAACTGCGACAGCCGAAACAGAAACGGTTGTTGATGAAACCAACATGATGGTCCAAGATGCCTATCCGATTTTCGATCCTGAAAAGATAAAAGTTGACCTTGGAGCAGCCGATCAGTTGCTGCAATTTGGATGGACTCCGTGGAATGGTGTCAACAATCAATCATCGGAAATAAAATTGAATTCATTTGGCGGGTTTACAGCCAGCATTCGCGCCCGATCGGCCGACGGAATACTGCGCTGGCTGGGCGAAATGAACGTAATTGGTCACTTTGGATTTGTATATGGCGAAGGCGTTCTGGGAATCGACAAACAGGGAATTGAACTCGAATTTAAAAACCTGCCTGCCGGAAATTATGCAATTAAAACCTACCACCATGCCCCGGTTTCGAACACCGATTCGATGGATCCGAATCGCGAAAAATTGAAAAGCGTACGAATTAACACCATCCCGAATGCCAGCACGATATTGGCAACAGCACTTTCTTCAGACAATTCGAAAGATGAAACACTGGTCGATGTAACCAAAGGAAGCGAACTTCAGAACTCGACTCCGGGAACAGCATGGCTCCGGTTCAGTTCGGATGGAAAGAATCCGGTAAAAATCACATTCGCCGATCCGTTAAAAGAAAAAGGCATTTGGCTGAATGGTTTTGAATTGATGCAACAACCATAAAATTAGGACAAAGAAAAAAAGGAGAATGGAGAATGGAAAACAAAATCAAATTAATAGACTTCAAATATTTATTCATGACACAAAATCAACTCTTCAAAATTATCCTGATCGTATTCATCGTAATGGCTTCGTTGAGTAGCTTCAGTCAAAAGTCACATCCGTACAACAAAAAGGAAACAATTACAACTCCCAAATGGGAAGTTATCGACATCAGTTTCAAGGCCAAAGCTCCGAAAAAGCCTTTCAGTGTTGGCTTTTCAGCAGAATTTATTTTAAATGGGAAGACAATCACAGCTCCCGGGTTTTACAACGGTGATGATCAATGGGTCGTTCGTTTTTCGGCTTCAACCGAAGGCGACTGGACATACGAAACCAAATCAGAACTGAAATCACTTTCAGGAAAAACCGGGAAAGTTCTTGTTACACCCGCTTTAGCCAACAATCATGGCGGAATTGTAATTGACAAGAACGATCCGCAGAAATTCAGCTACGAAGACGGTACTCCATACTTTTTGCTGGCCTTCGAATGCGACTGGCTTTTCGCGCTCGATTACGACAACCATAACGCGATTCCCAAAACAGAACACCTGTTGGATTTGCTGAACAAAAACGGACTGAATCAGATTGTTATGAATGTATTTTCATATGATGTCAGTTGGGGAAAAGATGAAAAACTGAAGGATTATCCGCAGTTTGAATACGGCGCCCGTCCGGGCGTTTTCCCATTTCATGGAGACAATTCAAATCCTGATTTTTCGGCATTAAATGTTGATTTCTTTAAAAAACTCGACCGGGTAATGAGTGCCATGCACGACCGGAGAATTGCTTCACATCTGATGATTTATGTGTGGAACAAGTTGGTTAACTGGCCTGAAATGTATTCGGAAGCCGACAACATGTACTTCGATTATGTGGTTAAACGCTATCAGGCTTTCCCGAATCTGGTTTGGGATGTATCGAAAGAAGCGCTTTTCTATGGCCGGGCCGATGAAAAATATATTTTAGATCGTATCGACCGGATTAAAATGAACGATTCGTTTAAACGCCTGGTTTCGGTGCACGATTTTGGATTTTGTGCCAAATATCCCGAACAGGTCGATTTTATTTCCGTTCAGGATTGGAAACTCGACATTTACAATAAAATGCTTGACAATTATAAAAAATTCAAAACAAAACCGATTTTCAACATCGAGCATGGCGGTTACGAAGATGCTCCTTTTGAAGTATTTACCGGAGCCTACATCAGTCCGGAATATTGCCTGCGCCGCAATTACGAATGTCTTTTTGCCGGAGCCTATTCAACCTATTACTGGCAGGATGCTGCCTGGAATGTAATTATTCACAACCCGTTTGAACAACCCGACAATTTCATCAAGCCCAAATTTGAATATTACCGACACATGCAGGAATTCTTTACATCTCACGATTTCAGTAAGTATAAACCAAGTCCGAACAAAAACGGCAATGGTTTTGGCCTGACGGATGAAAAAGGAAACATGCTGCTATACACCCCTAAAGAAAACTACAAGCAGGCAATGTATTGGTTAGAAAAAGAAACAGAAAAGATTACATTTCAGTGGTTCAATACTTTAAGCGGAGAATATTCGCCAAAGGAAACCTATACAAAGAAAAGCTCGTTCCGATCTCCATGGAGCGGAAAAGCTGATGCGATTTTGATCCTGAATATTCAGGAATAGTTCATTTAAGTTCCCGAAAACAGAAAAAACCGTCTCGGACAATTGTCTGAAACGGTTTTTTTAGGTTTATAAATCCAGCCAAAATCCTAATGCGCCGATTTTTTTACATTTTTCAGGTCAACTTCCTGAAAATACCTTTTTAGAATGTATTCAGGCTGATGTTCGTCAGGAATTTGTTTCAATTTTCTGTAATCGTATTCCATTGGCAGAATGCTTTTCGGATTCAGGGTGGCTGTGTCGTTGGTTGAAATGTAGTACTCGTTCAGCAAAGTCATCAATTCTTCTACTTTCTCTTTATTCTCCGGAAATGCGGCCAGATTATCTAGTTCAAGCGGGTCGTTTTTCAGGTTAAACAATTGAGTAAAATTCCGTTGCGGGTATCGAATCAGTTTCCATTCGTCGGTACGTACGGCCCTAACAGTGTTTCGGTAAACGGTGTAAACAGAGCTGCGAATTGCTTTTTCTTTTCCCATCAAAACCGGAACAAAATCTTTTCCGTCAATGTTTTCCGGAGCTGGCAAACCGCACAGATCAGACAAACTTGGGAAAATATCGTACAGGTAAACCATTGCGTCGCGCACTTCATTCTGCGGAATTCCGGGACCGCTGATGATCAACGGCACTTTCATACTGTGTTCATACAGGTCCTGTTTTCCGAGCAAACCGTGGCTTCCGATAGCTAAACCGTTGTCGGCTGCATAAACGATGATTGTATTTTCAAACAAGCCTAGTTTTTTCAAGGTTTCGATCACATCGCCAACCCGTTTATCGAGGTGGCTGATTAACGCATAATAATCCGACAACGATTGCTGAACCATTTCCGGAGTGCGCGGCCAGGCGCCCAGGGTTTCGTCGCGCACATTAAAATTGTCGAATATAAATGGATGCAGGGCTTTAAAATTCCCGGGAAGAGGAATTGAGCCATCGGGATACATGCCGATATAATCTTCGCGGGGCGAACGCGGATCGTGTGGCGCCGTGAAAGCTACATAGCAAAAGAATGGATTTTCGCGTTTCCCGGCAGCGTAATTGTTAATAAAACCAAGTGCGGCATCGGCAAACAAATCGGTTGAATAGCCTTTTTTCACCGGCTCGCCCAGTTTTCCATCAGCTCCAAGCGTCCGGCAGGGAACATTGTAATGATCGCACATTCCGCCCAAAAAAACGTTATCGCCCTTCTGGAAAGTAGCTTCAAAACTTTTTGCTCCGTTGTGCCATTTCCCGGTTCCGAAAGTTTCGTAACCATACTTCGCAAAATACATCGGCATGGTTGTCACGCCGTCGAGCACATCATACACATGAAAAAGACTTTTTCCACTCATCAGCATGGCGCGGCTTGGTGCACAAATTGCCCCGTGGTGGCCGCCCATCACATAATTGTTGGTGAACCGGACACCGCTTTCGGCTATCTGATCAATATTGGGAGTGCGGATGTATGTATTTCCTGAGCAACCCAGCGCATCAGCCCGCTGATCGTCGGCGAATAGAAACAGAATGTTTGGTTTGATCTTTTGTACTTTGGATTCTTTTTCAGCAGTGCAACTCATAAACGTCCCGAGTAGCATTAATGCTGACAAAGGTACCATTGGTTTATTCATCATAGTTCGATTAGTTTCATTAAAAGTATATTCTGTGGAGTAAATTTCAGTTCAGGGAAATACTTTAAAAATTAAAAGTACAGTAAAATCAGATTTCACGATGGTAAAAATCAGTCAAATTTTGGGGTGTAAAAAATCAATATTACAACATACAGCCATTTCGAATAACAAAACAGGAACTCTCTAAAACAGGAAAGCCATCCTTTACAGAATGGCATTCCTAAATAGTTTAAAAAACAAGTCCAATTAATATCCCGGATTTTCAAGCAAAGCCGGACTCTTTAATCTTCTGGCTAAACCAATCGGGAAATAATAGTTATTGGCTTCAAAGTGACGAGCCCATGCATCTGTCGCATTTCCAGTGGTCAGGTGGATAATCTCATACATTCCGGGATGACTGTAATCCTTGCGCCATTTCACTCCGGTAAATTTTATGTATTTGCTGTCTAACTCATGTTCCGCGGTTCGCCAACGTCGCAAATCCCAGTAATGTTGGTTTTCGAAACAAAGCTCTACTTTACGTTCATTTTGAATCACCGACCAACTAATCGTCTTCTTATCGGGCATATTAACTCTGCGGCGAACCATATTTAAAGCTTCAAGTGCCTCGGTTGGTTTATTTAAGGCAAAGGCAGCTTCAGCAAGATTCAGGTATATTTCACCTAAACGGAAGATCATATAATCTGTTCCACCTAAGTCGAATACACTGTTTACGTCAAAATCTTCATTGCTTCTTTTTTTGTTGAAAAAACCTGTTCGCTGTATATCGCGATCCGGACCTTTAGCAGGAACATCTATACCGGCAATATTGCTTGTATAATATTTCCCGTCAACATACATTCCCTCGTGCATATACACAGTTTTCCCCATATAAGTGCATTCTGGTAAAAAGATGTTTGCACGGCAGCGGGGATCTTTTTTACTAAGCATGTCAGTCAAATTATGAAACACGCCTGCTTTCAGGGTACTTCTGTCTAAAGCTCCAGGAGTTCCATCGGTATTTTCATACATTTCAAAGGTCTCCAGAAACGTATTCATGAAAGTTGTACCATTCACCAGAGCCGGAGCACACCAACGTTCCCAATCTTCTGCTTTTGATCCTTCTCCCTCAAAAACCTCAGCAAGAATTGTTTCATTATTACGCTCAGCACGGGTAAATAAATCGTAGTAGGCTTGTTCCGGATTTGAAGATCCTACACCATAAAGACTGAATTTCCCCTCACTGATAATTTTCCTGGAGGCGTTATACGACATGGTCCAGTACTTATTGGCATCACTGATTCCCAACAATCCCTCCATTTGTATCGTGCCAAAAGTACCAACACTTCCCGCGTACATCATTGCCCGGCTTTTTAGCGCCAAAGCGGCCCATGACGTAGCTTGTCCATAAATCATTGGTTTACCCTGAAGTAGCTGTTCTGCCTGATTACATTCTTCAGCTATCAAGTCGTAAACAGCTGCTTCACTACTTCTTGGTTTTGACAATTCATCAACTGAAGTATCGAGGCTTTGAGGTTCAAGAATAATTGGGACACCCCCGTAGCGCATCACCATTTGAAAATAAACCCAGGCTCTAAGAAAATGAAGTTCGCCTAATTTAGAATTTCTGTAATCAGCTGCAAGGCCATCGGTGTCCGTGCCTTCAAACTTATCAATCGCGACATTGATATCTCGAATCAAATCCCATTTCCAGTATTCCATAACTCCATTACCTCCGGTGCCCTGGTCGGTAAATAAACCCTGTGTAAAAGCGTAACCGGTTGGCCAGGGGCCAAAAGTACGACAGTATCCGGCAGCACAGGAATTCATCACCAAAGGACCAACATCATCGCCCTGATTTCCAGCACCTCCCGGATAAAATTCGCTACGGGCATATAAGTTGGCTACATAAAGATTAATAAGGGATTCGCTTTCCCAGGTCACATTCTCCGAGATAATTCCCAGAGGTTGTTTGTCTAATGGATTCTCACAAGAAATGATTGCAGTTAAAGTGAGTATCAGTATTAATATTTTTGAGTATTTCATAATAGTTAAGTTTTTACGGTCCTACAATGTTACATTAACTCCCAGTGTAATAATTTTCTGCACCGGATAGGTCGCATAAGAATCTCCTGCATTTGATTCAGGATCGAAATCAAAAATGTCATTCGATTTAAGAGTGAATAAATTATATCCCGACAAATACACTCTAAGATTCTGAATATTTGCTCTTTGAATCACACTTTTCGGAAATGTATATCCCAGATTCAAGGTTTTCATTCTTAAATATCTTCCTTTTCTCAGGTAAATATCTGCAGGCTGAGCATTATGAGTATTAGTTCCTCCCAATGATGGCGCCGGTAAACGTGCAGCATCAGGATTTGCAGAATTCCAGGCATGTTGAACCTGATAATCGAAAGGGATAAATCCAATACTTAAGTTCGGAGAGATATTCATATCACTGAAAAGCACATCGTAATTAGCTGCACCTTGCCACAACATCGACAAATCAAAGCTTCTGTATTTGAAATCCATATTTAATCCAAAGTACAG
>CAYRBM010000017.1:0-47524 GCA_964422425.1 uncultured Odoribacter sp. | reverse complement strand
ATCAGGAGTTCCCGCTCGATGAGTATCCTGTTTATATTCGCGAAGGGGCGATTGTTCCACTCGATATCAAAAGGGATTATACCCGGTTGGGGACGAAGGAATCGGAAGGGTATCTCACCTGGCTCATTTATCCTGACGAAAAAAACGAGTTCACGGTTCATCATCCTGATAAAAGCGGGAGTACGACTTTAAGGGTCAACAATCAAGCTGATAGAGTTGAAATTTCGCTGGATGGCGTGAAGAAGCCTCATATACTTCGGATTCATATGCCAAACGCGCCGCGCACGATCGAACTCGACGGGATTGTATTGGCAGAGAATTGCTATTTCGACCCGCAAACCGAAAAATTAACGATAAAAACCAGTACCTATCAGGAAGGACACTACACGATATACAAATAGAATCAACACTAATTTAAGCCAGTATGAATAATTTTTCACGACGTCAATTTCTGACGACCGGAGCAGTATTAACTGCGGGAACATTGTTTATCCCCAATCTGCTCAGTTGTTCGAGGAACAATAAGTTGAATATTGCATTAATCGGAGTCGGTGGGCGCGGTGCCGACAACTGGGATAAATTGTTTGCCGATCATCCGGAGGATGCCGGCAAGCCTGAGGATCAGCGAAGAAAAGTGCTCACCGAAAATGTCGTTGCCTTGTGTGACGTTGACGACAACCGCGCTGCCCAGGCTTTTAAAGTATTTCCGAAGGCTAAACGATATAAAGATTTCAGAGTCATGTTCGACGAAATGGCCCATGAAATAGATGCGGTAATGATTTCGACTCCCGATCATACGCACTTTGCAACAACAATGGCCGCTATGGAACTGGGTAAACATGTGTATGTTGAAAAGCCGCTTGCTCACAATGTATGGCAACTTCGTACTTTGAAAAAAGCGGCCAAACATTACGGCGTTGTTTCGCAGATGGGTAACCAGGGGCATACCACCAACGGCATTCGGCTGATCAAAGAATGGTACGATGCCGGAGTGTTGGGTCAGGTGAAAGAAGTTCATGCATGGTTCGGTCCGTTCGATTTTAAACCGGGTGGTTACTGGACAAAACCTGATGCATATCCTCCATCGGCACAGGACGTTCCGGCGCATCTCAATTGGGATCTTTGGCAGGGTCCTGTTGCCGAACGTCCATACAACAGTGTTTATGTGCCAAAAGCATGGCGTGGTTTCTACGATTACGGAAACGGCATGCTGGGCGATTGGGCCTGTCATACCATCGATGCACCGTTCTGGGCACTCGAACTCGGAATGCCGCAATCGGTCGAAGGAATCGTTGCCAATCCGGTGCCCGATCACAGTTTTATTGCCGATCAGTCGGTTACCACCTATCAGTTTGGTGCCCGCGGCGATAAAGCCCCGGTTACCTTGTCGTGGTACGAAGGCGGTTTATCTCCGGAAATTAAGCCGGAATGGGGCATCGACAAGCTGCCGGGCTCCGGAATGGTGATGGTAGGGGAGAAGAAGACGCTGATTACCGGCGGACGACCCAATCAGCCGCGGTTGCTGGTTCCGGAAGAAGAAATGAAAGCGTTTCTGAAAAATGCTCCGGCACAAACTATCCCACGCGTGGCCGAAGAGTTGCCACAACAGGAATGGATAGATGCTATCAAAAACAACACGCTTCCCGGCTCAAACTTCGATTATGCCGCCGAACTAACCGAAATGATTGCAGTGGGAGTGCTGGCGCAACGTTTCGCAACCAAAATTGAATACGATGCTGCCAATATGAAAATTACCAATAAACCCGAACTGAACGCCTACATCAAAGAGCCTGTGCGCGAAGGATGGGCATTTGGCGAGAATTTGTGGTAAACTGAATTATCCGTATTTCGACCCTCCGGAGAACGCTTTTTAGCCATATCCGGAGGGTTTTTGTTGACTATTTCCTTGTATTTTCGGCCAATATAGTTGATGTTTTTCGCATCGGGGTTTGGTAATTTTATCAACAATGTGCCTGATTGTCAAACTTAACCAATAGTTTATGAAATCCTCTTACCTGTTCATTTTCCTGTTTCTTTCAGCGATTTTTGCATTTGGCCAGACTTTCGCACCTCAAAAGCTAGCCGAAGGCCAATGGTTAAAATCGTGGCTGGTTTGCGGAGCATTTCCGCTTCAGATGCAATCCGACCCCAGTCAGATGTGGAATCATTTAACGGGATTTGATACCGATTACCTTCAACGGTTTGGCGGCGAAACGAACCTGAATGTGAAGATTGGCGACGTAGTTAGATTCAGGCAGGGATCGGCTAAATGGAAATATGTCGAATCGCAGGATTCGGTGATCAATCTGGTGGCTCAGGTGTCAAAGGCGTTCCCGGTTTGTGCCTATGCATATTCCGAAGTTGAATCGCCCGATGCGGGACTTTGGCTGTTGTCATTCGGAACCAACGATGGCGGAAGGTTGTGGGTAAACGGTGAGCAAATGTGGGACTACCCGGCCCAGCGCGGATTAAAACCCGACAGCGACCGGGTTCCGGTTTTCCTGAAAAAAGGAAAAAATTCGTTGTTATTCAAGGTCGAACAACATGGAAACGCCTGGGGATTTTGTGCGCGGCTGATGAAATTTTCTCCGGAAGAAGCGGCTGCCCGTGGCGAACTTTTTCGAATCGAATCGGGAGATTCCGGAACTTCAATTGTCGGATCAGCTTTTTCGCAATTGGTGTTGTCGGAATTGGTCAGCTCGCTCGAAGTCAGCATATTTAATCATCAGGAAGTCACAGTACTTCACGATTTGAGGAATTTTCCGTTTACAGGCCAGCTTCAGTTGCCGTCTGCTGATTACCAGTTTTATAAAGCACAGTTCAAAGCGTTGCTCAAGAGCGGCGAATCGGTCAACTGGACTCAAAACTTTACTTCAGGAGTAAGACTGGAATACCAGCTTTTTAACCAGAAAAAGTCGAACTATCAGATTGTGGTTTCATCGGATGCCTCCGAGTCGGAACAGTGGGCTGCCAAAGAGTTGCAGCATTGGTTGAAAGAGATCGGTGGTGCTGAAATCCCGGTTGTACCCTTTAATCAAAGAAAAGACGGACCTGCGATTTTTGTGGGTTACAATGCTTTGGCTGCTCAAAAATCGGGAGTGAAAGAACCTGCAGCTTCCGACGAATCGTTTCGTTATTTCAATTCGGGGTCTGATATTTTCATTACAGGCGGGAAACAACGCGGCACGATGTACGGTGTCTTTTCGTTTTTGGAAAGAGAATTGGGTTGCCGTTGGTACACGCCAAAGGTTTCGGTTATTCCGGAGCGAAATGAATACAAATTTAGTTGGCTCGATCATGCTGAGAAACCTGGTGTGCGGGTTCGGAATGACTTTTACTTTGAAGCTTTTGAGCCTATCTGGGCGGCCCGAAACCGGGTGAACGGAGCCATGTCGTACCGTGAGCAACCTGGCGGAGTGGAAAGCTACTGGGCCGTGCATACGTTTTACCCGTTGATGCCGCCAGCCGAGTTTTTCGGCAAACATCCGGAATATTACAGTTTGATCGATGGCAAACGAATTCACGACCATGCGCAGTTGTGTTTGTCAAACCCTGATGTGCTGAAAATTATCACAGAACGAATCACAGACCGGATGCGAAAAAGTCCGGAGTATTTGATTTACGACGTGAGTCAAAACGACTGGGGAAATCCTTGCCAGTGCGAAAAATGCCAGGCGTTGACCCAAAAATATGGCGGCGAATCGGGTATTGTGATTTGGTTCGTGAATCAAGTGGCCGAAGCCGTTGAAAAAGAGTTTCCGGATAAATACATTGGCACGTTGGCCTACCAGTATACCCGTCATGCGCCGCAAAACATCAGCCCGCGAAACAATGTGGTTGTGCGCTTGTGCAGTATTGAATGTTGTGTGGCCCACGATTTTGAATGTGCCGAAAACCAATCGTTTCTTGCCGATTTACAAAATTGGTCGAAGCTGGCACCACATCTTTACATTTGGGATTACGTGGTTAATTTTAATCACTATTTGCTGCCACTTCCCAATTTTGCCTCGCTGCAACCCAAAATTCAGTCGTTTCAGAAAAACAATGCGATTGGAATCATGGAACAGGCTGCTTATCAGAGCAGGGGAGGAGAGTTTGCCGAACTTCGGGCCTATTTAATTTCCAAATTGTTGTGGAACCCGGAATGCGATACCAAAGAGGTGATCGGTGATTTTATGGCCGGATATTACGGACGATCGGGGAAATTTGTATATCAGTATTTCGATCTTCTTCAGGGCCTGGTTACGCCCCATACGCATTTCCAGTATGGATTAACACCGACGGATCAGATTTATTCTGAAAAGTTGATCGAAAAAGCTGAGCGCCTTTTTGCCGAAGCTGAAAAGGTGGCTGATAACGACGAAGCGCTTCGCCGGGTAGAAATGGCAGCGCTTCCGGTTATGTATTTGAAATGCAAGCGGAATCCGGTTCAGGCTCGTTTGGATGGTACTTATGTCAAATTTTGCCGGATTGTGGAACGCGAGGGAATTACACACTACGCTGAAGCAGGGCAGTTGCATCGGGCTTCATTCCATCGTGAAGTGGAAAGTGCCCGGTAAAAAGAAAAGGTTCTGAAATCCAACGAATGATTTCAGAACCTTTTTTGATTTTTCAGGATTGTTCTACTTCAAAATTGGAGTCAGCACAATGTTGCGGTATTCTACTTTTCCGTGGTCGCCCTGCAGATAAATTGGTCCTGCAGCGTTTATGTCTGATTTGATTGCGCCTCCTGTTGGGCCAAAAACCGGCTGATTATCGATGATTTTAGTCCCGTTCAGCAAAACAGTGAGGTGACGCTGGCAAAGTGTAATGTCGAGCGATTGCCAGCTTCCTGCAGGTTTTTCGGCACCAACCGAAGGAGTAATCCGGCTGTATAAAGCGCCCATGTTGTGCGAGTCGAGTGGTTTTTTGTACGAGTCGAGTACCTGAATTTCGTACATACCACGCAGATAAACACCGCTGTTGCTTCCTTCCGGAACATTCACTTCCAGTTTCAGGTTAAAATCTTCAAATTCCTGTTCGGTGCGCAGGTTTCCGTAACTAACGTGTGGCTGGCCTTCCACCTGAACCGGATCGTTTTTCAGAATACCGTTTTCAACCGAGAAACCATTTTTTTGCTTTTCGTCAATCAGTTTCCAGCCAGTCAGATCCTTGCCGTTGAAGAGAGCGACCGGCTCGCCAAATTTCAGCGCGCTCAGGTCGGGCGCAGCAGGAGGTGCCTGTAGCTTGGTTCCGGTAAACGAAACGGAGTCGATGCCAAGTCCGTCGCGTTTGGGCCGAAGCTGGTAGCCAACGATTTTGTCGCCTTGTTTCGAAACTTCCAGCCAGTTGGGAATCTGATGGGTGCGGATTGGATTGTTCTTGTCATCTTTTGTACGCACCACGTTGTCAATACGATTAACCATCAGGTGGTTGTTGTTATCCATATACACGCTGGCCACCGGCGAAACGCTTCCGCCAATCCAGAGCAAATCGGCATCGACGTATCCGTCGGCCTGCCTGACTTCGAGCCAGCCAACGGTGCCGCCTTCAATGTCGATGGTCCACTGACCGAAAAACTCACTGACATCAGTTTTTGCAACCGGAGTAGCCACAGGAGCACTTTTCTGTTTGCACGAAGTTGTAGCAACGGCAAGCACAGCAACAGCAAATAACAATTTTTTCATTGGATTTAGTATTAGTTGTTATGAATGAGAAATATACGTTTTTTCTTTGGCATCCTAAAAACACCAGGTCGCCGAAATCCATGCACTGCGTCCAATGCCGTTGATTCCCGAACCGTGGGTACGGTAATCTTCGTCGAACAGGTTCTGAACACCCAGATTCAACCTGACAGGACGTAGTTCTATTCCGGCGAAAAGGTTGAGCACCTGCCAGGCAGGTGTGCCATCGTCCTGAATGCGATTGTCGTCGATGTCGCCCTTTGCCAGGCGATCCTGTCGTGCGGCAAAAAGGAATTCGGCTGTCGCGAAGAATTTTCCGCGCGTCCAGGTGGCAGCCATTCTGCCGTTAAGTGGTGGAATCCTGCGCATTGGTTCTTTTTTGGTGACATTCTGCCCGTAGGTGTACGACAGTCCTCCGTTAAAATTCAACTCCGGAAATGGTATCCATTTTACCGTCGTTTCCAGTCCCTGAATGTAGGCTTCTTCCACATTTTCCTTGCGATAAACCTGGTATCCGTCGATGAATTCTCCGTCAACTTTTACTCGGGTTATCAACTGGTCGAGATTCATATAATAAGCAGCCAGCGTTCCGAAAAATTTCGGGCGACTCATTTTATAACCAATTTCATAATTGACCGATTTTTCCGGTTTCAGATCATAAGCCGGAACTTCGTACCTGAAATCAACGATTCCCAATGTACCCATGTCGTCGATATTTGGAGCCCGGAAACCGCTGCTAACTGTGGCATACGCATGGTGTGCCTCGCTGAAATTATACATCGCCGATGTGTTAAAAACCAAAGCTTCCGGAGAAATGGTGACATCGCCAATGGTTGCGTCGCTAATGTTTATCCGGAATGCGTTAAACCTTACGCCGCCATCGAAGTTCCATTTTCTGCCATCGAAACGATGCAATGAGTAGAGGGAATAACTGTTATATCTTGAATCGTCGGGGTATAAACCTCGTTTTGAAATGGACGTGCCGTAACCTGAATTTGCAATTTCGGCTTTGTTGCTCCCCACCTGGTCGTGATAAACTTCAATTCCTGAAACGGCAGTCCAGAAATCATTCAGTCGCGACTGAACTTCAGCCGTTAAACCCAGTGTATTGATCTGGTCTTTTTCGCGTACCAATGACGAAGAACCGTTTTTTTGCGAGTTCCGCCCTTCAATTCCCTGTTGCCATGAGGAGGTGAGCCTGACTTGCCTGAAAAGCGGATTCCTGCCGTCGATGTTCAGACGGGCGTAAGTCAGCATTCGCTGCTGAGGATCGAATTCGTTCAATCCGTAATTTTCGAGCACCACCTTGTGGTAAACCGGAACATGGTTTTGTTGCAAATACTGATGGGCAACACTGAGTTGCATATTTTCCCTCAGCGCGAAGTTCAGTTTGGCGTCGAAAGCAACTTCTTCGTAGCCCGACGGACTTTGTTTTCCGGTGTTTTTTCCGCCGATCAGGTCGCCATAGTTGTGCCAGGTTCCTCCGGCAATGGCGCTGATTTTTTCAGAAGAATAACGCAATTCACTACGGCCCGTTTTTTCCATATCGCCGGTCATGTATTTCCCGAAAACGGTTCCGTGTAATTCTTTCCCGGCACTAAATCCAGGTTCCTGGGTGAAAATCTGGATGGTTCCGCCCAAGGCATCCGAACCGTACTGAACAGAGCCGGTGCCTTTGGCTACCTCAATTTTGTCTATGGTCAGCACATCAATTGTATTTAGATATTGATTGGGGCCATAGCGATAGATCGAATTGTTGAGCCGAATACCATCGATCAGCATCAGCGTCTGGTTTCCCGTAAGTCCGCGAACGAATGGAGACCCGCCTCCGTGGTTGGTTTTCTGGATAAAAACGCCGCTCGAACTCATCAAAGCTTCCGGAGTTGTGCGGGGACTGATGCGACCAACTTCTTTACGATCGAGCAAACTGATGCTGTAAGGAATGGAAATGTTCTCGCGTGGGGTTCGTTGTGAGGTTACTGTAATTTCCTGAATTGGAATGACTTTAGTAGTGTCGGCCTGGCCGCTGACTGACAAACTCAGGGCAACCAGCGCGATCGCGAAAGGATACTGCTTCATGAAATAACTCTTTGACTTGGTCTAGTTGTTTAGGATTCCAAAGTTAATACAACATAACAACCTGCCAGCTGATTGTTTAGTTTTCTTTCCTGAAAAATTGATGATACCGGCCCATCCAGTAGGCAAAAAGAAAATAGGTTCCATCTTCTTCCTGCATCCCGGCGGCTCCCGAATTTAGGTGCCGTGGATTTGTGTTCCATCTCGAAATTCCGCTTTCCGGAGTTGGAACAGGTTTGGTCGCCTGCAAGGCTTTCGACCGACTTAGCATTTGGTCGTGCTGCAAATCCCCCCGGTGACTGTTCTGCATCGTCCAGTTGATCAAATCCACGGGGTACAACTGAAGTTCTTCCATTGCAATGGCGAGATCACAGTCTTTGTTGAGCAATGCGCTGGTAATGATGTTCCAGACGGGCATCCTGTCCGGCCGACTCGCTTTCCAGCTACGTTCCAAACTGGCCCGATACAACTCCACCCATTCGTCATTCGGTGCAAACCTGATCAGATTATAATAGGGCAGGTAAGTTAAAATGTCGTCGGAATGGCTATTCTCAAACGGTTCAAATTTTTTAACCTGACGGGCATTTTCGGCATAACCATGTTTTTCAATCAGAAAGCGGTAAACTTTTTCGTATTTCATGTCCCTGGTAATATGAACCGCCGTTTTCAGGTGCGAAAGGATTTGCATCGAGTTGAGTCCCCGTTCGTAGGCCCAGTTATCGGAACGATTGAGTGAATCCGGATTCCAGATGCCCCAGCGCGTTGGTTTTCCGTCGGCATCGATGAGTTGGAAATTGTTGCCGATGATGTGATCCATCACCCGTCCGATCAGCTTTCTGACGCTTTCTTTTTGCGTTTCGTCGGCCACCAGATCGTAAAAAAGTGAAATGGCAAACAGGTGTCCGACAATCTCGTCGGAACTGGTGTCGTCGAGCCATTGCCATTTTCCGTCGGGTGAGACGTGCCAGTGTTTGGGGTGCGGCGACTTCGACTGAACAACGCTGTCGGTTGCCAAAGCGTAGGTGCGTGCGGGATAACCCGAAATTCCGGTAACTGTTTCCAGCCTTTCCAGCGCTTCGTAAGTTCTGGTTGCCAAAGCTCTGGCTTCTGCGCTTTTGGTGACCGCATACCTGAAACATTCGGCAGCCAGGTAATTCGACGTCCACAAACCGTCGTTGTCTTCATTCTCGGTCCGGCTGGTTGACAAATCGCCAGCAACTTTCAATTTCGAACGATTGATTAAACCGAGCCGGTTGTGCCGAAGCTGTATGATTTTTTCAAAGTCAGCGGCCTTTTGTTCCAGCGACATTTCCACTTCCTGAATCTGGCTGATTCCCTCCGGAGTGGCGATCCAAACCGTATGTTCGTCGATGGGCAGAATGTCGTTGATCTGATCGTTGGGCAACCAGCGCTTTCCGCAGTAATAATGCCATTGCGGATCTTTTTTGATCACGCCTTTCGGAGTGCCCAGCCAAAGATCGTTTCCAAAAGTTTTTACTGAAGTTATGGGGCCGTAAGGAAGTCCGTCGGCGCCTCGCAAAATCCAGTGATTGCCGTTTTCGGCCAGGCAGCCTACGGCGAAAAGTCCGCCAAAAAGCAACTCTTTCGATTCGAGGCGGCTTTCGAGTGCAAAATAGGTCCGTTTAAGTCCGTAGGCCATCAGGTTGTCGTCCATGTTAATCCATTTTCCGGCCATCCGGCGGAGCAAACCGTCGTTGGTTGCCAGCCACAGATCATTTTTTCCATCTACGGCAATGGCATTGATTCGTTTGCCTTTGGTGAACGGAAGCGCTTCCCATCTTCCGGAGTAACACAACAGGCCGTTGGTTGTGCCCACCAGCAGGTTTTGTGCATTTTCCCAATGCAGACCGAGAATGGTGTCGTTTTGCGCAAAAGTGGGTAAAGCGATACCGGAGGTAGAATTTTCCTCCTGAATGGTTTTGGCTGATGCCAGCCAAATTTTTCCGTTTGGATCAACGGCAGCAGTTTCCCATGTCGAACTGTAAATTTTGGAAAACCATTTTCCGTCTTTGAATTTGCAGACACTGTTGCTGGTTATGGCGACTTTAGTTCCGGAGAGTGAAAGCAATTTGATCGCATTTTTACCGGCTTCCGAAGGCAAATTGACATCGGTTTTGATCTCCTGAAAATAATTTTCAAGATTTATGTTTTTTGTTGGCTGCGCAACTAAAGTAAAACTGAAAATAACTGAGCTAAAAAATAGAAAAAGAGATTTTTGATGAATCGTTTTCATGAATCCGTTTTTTAAACAAATGATGTAATTTGATTGGCGAAGATTGTTTATTGCTTTTTAATCAACCACACGTCGCACACTTTCGACTGCTGTCTCCAGTTTAGATGTGATTCTTCGGGCTGATCGAAAGTAATGACCAGTTTTCCGTCGCTGACATATTTTTGATTGACCAAAAATTCTTTGAATTCTTCCAGGCCTTTGTTGTAAATAATGGGCTCGAGTCGTTCGCCGTCGGCTCTGACCAGTGCTTCGCCATACCCGGCAACACGAATAATATACCGGCCATTGGGGTCGAGATCGGCATATTCGAGCCTCGGGAAATTCTGAAACAACTGAGTCGATAAACGTTTGCGGCTCATTCCATTGTCCCACCAGGCCACATCGGTGGCGTCGTCTGTTCTGGTTTTTACCCGCGGGCCTTTCGAAAGATCAGAAACATTGTCGTAGTAGCTTCCGGCACCCGGATTTTCCCATGTTCGGATGACTTCCAGCCGGGTAAGTTTTTCTTGCTCAGAGGTCATTTTGCTGATTTTGCCAAACTCGTCGGCCAACCACCAGCGGTTGTTTAGCGGATAATCAATGAAATCGAGAACAGCACCGCGTTCGGCTCCGCTGGCATTGTATTTTTTCACGCTTGTTTGAGCAGCAACCGACTGCCAGAGCGCTTCGCAATAATCAAAAACTTTTTTGCGCAATTCCGGCGACGTCAGTTCGTTATCAGCTTTATTGACAACTGCCAACGCATCTGTCATCGCTTTTTCTGCACCCAGTTCATTCCCTTTAGCCAAAATCAGATTGGCTTCTTTTTCAAGGTTTTGCTCATAAATTTTCCGGCGACGAACGTAGGTATCGTAATAAGCCCGCATGACCAACTGCTGCCAGCGCCAGTTGTTTTTTAGCTCCGGATGTTTTAGTTCCAGGTTTTGCCAGAACGAAAAGGTTGTTTCCATTCCTCCGTTTTCTTCAACCGGACCAACCCAGTTTCGCTCAAGCGCCAATATTCCATTTGCCCCGTCGGTGGCCACCGAAGAGCCAAAGTAATAGCGGCTGTATTCGGCGACAACTTCCGTCACATCTTTCTCCGGATTCCAGCCCATTTGGCTCCAAACAATCTTGTTCACATCGTCGTGCGTTCCATCGGAATATGAAATAAACCCGTTTGTAAACGGTGCAAACCGGTTGTGGATCCTGGCATAATAAAAGGGTTGCGGGTTGCAAACTTCGCGGCCTTCGGTGAGTGCAAAAGCCTGATCCCAGTTTTCGGTCGGGTATTGGCAGCGCACAGTATGGGTTAAATCGGGATAGTGACGGTGTTTGTATTTCGCCGGAAGGCGGAAACGGGTTTCGGCCATATCCGGACTGCTTGGGCCAGAAACCACACCAGCCAGCCAATTCGGATTGTTTTTGCTGAGATACTCGTAGAAATAGTCGACCTGTTCGTAGCTGAATCCTTGTAACGAAATCCAGACTCCGGCTTTGGGGTGATACTTTTTTAGCTCAGTTGCGATGGCTTTCAGGAATGGCATGACATATTTCGGATGGTTGTCGCCGGGATCGCCTCCAGGAAAGAAAACTCCGTCGAGTCGGGGAGTGTTTTTGTAAAAATCGGCATGTTTTTTCACGCCCGAATTGAAAACTTCTTCTTTGGAAAGATCGCCGTCGGCCGGTGTCCAAACCCAGTAATCCAGATCGTATTTGTTACAGATTTCGCTGAGCCGGAGATTCATTTCCTCGCGTGGAAATTTCATGTGCGGACCAAGTGGCCCGTCCTGGAACGGAATGTTTTCGATAGCATTGGTTCCGAACATCGCCAGATCGCGAAAATACTGCTCGAATTGTGCCGGAGTCCACGCATCCCACGAATTGGCCGTGTTTCGGTAGCCAATTTGGTGGCCGCGAATCGGGTAGGCGGGCGATGTGGCAATTTCATTCGCGGAATCAAAAATGATTTTGTTTTTCGTCAGATTTGCGGTGCGCAAAAAGTGCCCGACTGCAAACAAAACTCCGCGCTGATCGGCGCCGATCAGCCACAATATTTGCTTCCCCGATTGATTTTGAACGACTACACGGAAACCTTCAGAATTATTCTCCGGAAGACCGGTCCCCGGGCGTTTGGGAATCGGCATGCCTGCGAGATTTTCATCGTGGGAGTTGACCAATGCCACGATGAAAGATTTATTTGCTGCCTGAATTACGGGTAATTGAATACCCGTTCGCCTGGCAACTTCTTCCTGAAGAGTTTGCACCACTGCTTCATTAACCGGCGAAGGAATTCCGTTGGAAACCAAAATTCCGGCTTTAGTCAAATCGATTGGTTGGGCAAAAAGCCCGCAGCTTAGAAACAGTAGTGCAGTTAAAAGATTGGTTTTGATTGTTTTGAAGCTCATTTCTCAGGTTTTTTATGTTGTCAGGTATTTATTTGTATGAATTTTGGTGCCATTATCGGGTCAGGGGACTTGCCGTTTCTATCGTTTTTGCAGTGATTATCCGGCCTAAATCGGGGCCAAAAAAACTAACACTCGATTCGTAGCCCTCGCCGTTAATGTATTGATCGCGGTTCAGAATATAACTGATCCACTCATTGGCCAATCCTCCAATAGCCACGCTCGAAACAGACTTGCTTTTCAGATCGTTCTTTATTTGTTTACCCAGCACAGCGGCCAATTCTCCGGGTAACCCGGCAATAATCAGGTCGCCTATCCGAACGGCAGCAATGCCTACTCTTTCAGGAGACAGCATGTTCATCACCATTTTTACGGTTTCTTCGGTTAATCCATACTCTTCGCCTCCTGTTTTCATAAATGATGGGTGTGCCTGATGTTCGGGTAAGTCGATCGTTTGATAATTGTAACTGAACCTTTTTACTTCTTTGGGTTTGATTGTTTGATAAATTTCGAAAGCTTTTTCGGCAACCTGCTTTCCGTAGATTTGAATTTTCGTATAGGCATCTCCTGAAGCATCGAGCACCGGAGACTGGTCACCTTCTGCGCCGTTGTAATACATAGCGGTAACGTCATTTCCAATCATTTTCTGCAGTTCTGACTGCAAATAGCCGGGCCATTCGGCTGAAACCTGCATGTCTTTCCCTCCAATAAAAGTTGGGTGGGCGGTCCAGTTCACCAAAACAGCCAATGGCTTTCCATTTTCCAGATCAACACGCGTAACAGTCATTTCGCGATCAACATCCGGATCTTTTCGGCGGTTGCGATTGAGCCCTTCTATTTGTTGGCTGGCTGTTCCAATTTTTACCGGTTGGTAGTTTTGGTCTGCTGCTTTAATCAACGTTTCCAGTTTTGCCAACAGAAATTCGAGCAATTCAGGCTGAAAAATTCCTATTTGTGGACTGTTCAGTTTGTTTTTACTATTTATAGCCGCCATTTCAAGGCTGCCATGCGAATGACTTGGAAGCAGCATTATATTTTCGGCTGAACACCCCTGATTGACAAGCCTTTCCAGTAAATCAGGCTTGAAATTCGATGGCAAACCCAGAATGTCGATAGTAACAATGGCGTATTTGGAGTTATCTTTTTTAAGCACCAATGCCTTTGCAAAAATCGGATCATGAACGGCTGTTGCCGGTTTATTCATCCGCTCGCCGTATCCGCCGAGTGTATAGTTCATTTCAAGCGGAGGCGTAATATTAATGCTCGCTACATTTGCCTGCAATCCGGCTGCACGACTGTGAATGGTAATAAGCAGCAGGACTGCCAGTGCAAAATAAAATAGGTTGTTCTTCATTTTGTCTCTTTTTTCAGGTTTTGCGCTTTTGGAAAATCCAAAGTTGAACGACGTCACCGCAACTCATTCGCCAATAGTAAATGGCCAAATTGCAAATCACCTGGCTACTTCAATTTTCCAGTCGGTAAATTCAACCCAATACTGGCGTTTGTCGGGGCCACCGGCAGCTAAGCCCAAATCAATTGTTTCGTTTATTCCCGGTATGTCAACCGAATGCCGTTCGATAATCCAGTTTTTGCCATCCAGACTAATGTATCCGCTGAAGCTGTTTCCGTGACGAACCATTTTCAGGTAAATCGGAGTTTTTGAGTTTTCGGGCAGATTGGTGCTGCTGGCTTTGTGCATACATCCGTTGGCAAACTCGTCGTACTCAATTCCGGCACGTCCCGGCGTTCCGAATACCAGCACCGAGCCTTTGCTACCTGGCTGAACATCGAAACTTTGAGCAATGTCGTTACGCACGAACAGTCCCGAACGGAACCATTCGTGCGTGCGATTTCCGAATTGATTGATTTTAACGGTGGCAACAAAATCGCCTTTTATTCCTTTTACGTAAGCCGCCGCATACGAATCTTCTGCATGGTAAAAATCCGAACCTCCGGCAGTTATTTTAAATCGGTTGGCTTTAGCATCGGCCTCAATATCAAAAGGTTTGGCTTTGGCCGAACAATATTTTAACACCGGCATGTTTGTCAAATCAAGAACTTGTCCTTCAGCAACAATCAGCTCTTTTTCCGCGCTGTTTTCTATGCGTAACTGATGTTTTCCGACTATCGGTTCTAACTCGAAGCTCACGATTTGAGTTCCGTTTGGTTTCAGTTCAATCGTCTGATTTTGAACCTTACGGTTGTCAACAAACAGGCTGGCGTTCATGGTTTGCGCTGTTGCCAAAAGATTGCGGGCGGTAGCTGTTGCTTTTACTTTTTCGCCCTGAATGAGCCGGTCTCCCGACAATTTAAAATCTTCGAATACAATTGCGGGTTTTTCTCCTTCAATCTTCAACGTTTGATAAGCTGTTGAGCCAATAGCCACCTGATGTTCGCCTGCATCGTACAGTCTGACTTCAAACTCAATTTTCCGACTGTTATTTTTAATTACCGGGAACAATTTACGCTCCTTGATTTTGCCATCTACATACAACTCAACAGGTGCAATACCGGTCGCTCCGGCATTCGTAACGTCGGCGGTCAGGCGGATAACGCTTCCGGCTAAAACTGCTCCGGATGCGTTCTTTGAAGCGGCTTCAATCTGAAGATTGCTTTCGCTGAATTCGGGTTCACCTTCGATAATCGTTTCAGGGGAATGTGCAGGAGCCTCTATCTTGAAGTTGTTTCGGTAGGTATTGTCTTCGGGCATCGCGGCACAATATTTCATTTCGCCCTGTTCCAGGTTGTAATAAATGTTTTCTTCTGAAGTCCAGCCATTCGACATGTTGTCGAACCAGAACGCCACATTATCATTGAAAAAACCTGCATGTACATGGTGAATCAGGTTGCGGCGAACAACAGAATTAAAGGTTACTCCGGCTGTTTTAATTGCTCCTGAATCGTCAGCGTCCATTTGCACATCGTCGAGGTGATTGTATTCAACCAGGTAGCCGCCATCGATGGCTTCTTCCAAATTCGACCACCCACCAATGTCAATTCCGTATCGTCCGCGTGTTTTGGTAATATAGTTGTGCGAAATGGTGGTCATTAAGGTATAATTGGCATAGATATTTATGCCACCGCAATCGAAAAATTGGTTGTACGAGATTTGAGTTTCGCGGGTAATTTCGCGCCCGTCGCCCGGAATGGTTGGTCCGTGAGCCATCAGCGCGCTGTTGTCGATGGTTTCGAACCTGTTGCGCAATATGCGGGTTTGGTAGCAACCTTTCAGGATAGAAAGTCCGGTGCCGGCGCACGAACGAATTTCACCGTCGACAAATTCGCAGGCATGAGCAAACTCGTAACTGATAGCGCTACTTTGGGGTGTTGCTCCTTCGAATGTCAGTCCATAGAAGCGAAGGTTTCGAACGGGTTGACCGAGTTTTCCTTTTATACTGACCAGATTGCTGATTTGCGGGACTTCAGCCGAAACTTTATTCGGATCAGTAATGTCGCTGCTTGGTATGTAGCTGATTTCCCTTGTCTTTTTATCGAAAAACCATTCGCCCGGAGCATCGAGCAGCGATTTTATATTCTCGACATAATAGCGCGGAGGAACGATAACAACACCTTCCTGCGGCGATTTAAAAGTAGCAATGCCGGTTTTTTCGTCGATTTTTACAATGGAATTTATACCTGTGTGCCAGCGAAGCAGCATGGTAACGCGGTTTCCTTCCAAATCTTTCCAGTTTTTAAGTTCGCCTTTCCTGAAGTGGATTTCGCTGGTATTTTCTGAAATTACGGGTGGGACGAAATAGCCCTGGTTAGGTGTGCGGGCAAGTGTTTGCCGTTTGCCATTAACAACCAGCATTTGAGCCGAATCAGCATCGAATCTGGCAGTCCAAACGTTGCCCTTTTTTGTCCAGTTGGTTACCGGAATACCTCCCGAAATCACTGGTTTTTCGCCGGGATAAGCTGCGTAAGTGACGTAATGGTCTTTGAGTTTGTGGTATTCGAAAGCGCCCGTTGGTAAATTGGTTTCCACGCGTTCGCCGCCATCGACTGACTCAAAATTTAGCGGTTGTTTCAGCGAGTAAGTTCCGGCACGAAGATACACCAGGATGTCTTTGCCTTTTCCGAATGGGTGAGGAGAGCCAATCCAGCGTTTTTCAACCGGCGCATCTTTGGGTTTAAATACTTGCGCTTTCAGTTCGCGAACAGCTTTTTGTGCCCTTTCCAAAGTCAAAAAAGGTCCGTCTGTTCCGGCCGAATTAGGTTCAGCCAGAGTTCCCGACCAGCTGTCGTTTCCTTTTGGCGACACATAAAAATCGGCTTTTTCAGGATAACTAAAAGGCAGCCATGCTTCACCTTCCAGAATTTTACCATCGCGGTGCTGTACTTTGGTTTGTGCGAAGGTTGATAAACTGAGTATTGTCAGAAAAAGGACCACGAAAGTCCGTGATTTCATCATCGAAAGTTCCATAGCAAGTTGATTAGTTTAGTTTGTGCAAAACAGCCTGTAAAACAAGTTGTTTTTCGCATTTCAAACTTATGGAATCCAAACGATGTGATTCGATGAGTTTTTGCTTGTTCATTATAGAATTTTAACCCGAATCAGAAAATATGGATAGAAATCGGGAGACGGAAGCAAGAATAGTTTAATAAAGCAGTTGATTTGAGCAGAACTTATCACCGACGAAAAACCATAAGCCAATTATCCATCAATTTCTATTAAAATACCGGCAATTCATCCTGAAAAGAATTGCTTCCTTTGGGATTAGTCGTGAAACTGAGCGAGTGTTTGATTGAAAATAGTTCACGCATTTGAACGTAAATTTCCTTAATTTGGGGAGATGAGTTTGACCTGAGTTAATCGTGAACTCAAGGTTCAGATAATGAATAAACTAAACCAATAGAAGGCCTATGAAATCTTTACTTATCCTGGTAGCTTTGTGTCTGTTCCTTTCCGTCAGCGGTCAAAAAAAGGCGCTGTTCGTTTACGATCTGAAATGTGAGAATCTGCACAATCCGCTGGGCATCGATCAATCCACACCACGCCTGAGCTGGAAAATCAACAGCTCCAAGAATCAAACGGAACAAAAAGCGTATCAAATTTTGGTGGCCAGCCAGCCGTCCAAACTTCAGGAAGGAAAAGCCGACCTTTGGGATTCAGGAAAAACAGAATCTTCGTCCAGTATTTGGATTTCCTATCGGGGTAAGTCAATCGGACCGGGGTTGCCGGCCTTTTGGAAAGTGCGTGTTTGGGACGAATCCGGAAAGGTTTCGGAATGGAGCCCGACAGCTTCTTTCAGCGTCGGGCTGCTAGAAAAAAATGACTGGAAAGCAGCTTACATCGGCTTTCCTACCGATTCCGGGTACCGCGAATGCCCGCAGTTGCTAAAAACTTTTCAGGTGAAAAATATCTCCGGAAAATTTTTTCTTCATGTGAATTCGTTGGGTTATCACGAAGTTTTCCTGAATGGACAACAAGTAGGAGATGGCGTTTTAGCTCCGGCGGTTTCGCAGTTCGACAAACGCTCGTGGGTACTGACTTATGATGTTTCGTCGCTGCTGAAAAAAGGCCAAAACGAGTTGATGCTTTGGCTCGGCAGCGGTTGGTACACTAAAGGATTGCCGGGAGTTGCCCATAATGGTTCGCTGGTGAAGGCGCAGCTCGAACAGGTTATCAACCATCAAAGAGAAATTCTTTTGGCCACCGACGCATCGTGGTTGGGGCGAAGCAGCAGTTATTACCGGCACGGCGATTGGCGTCCACACCGTTTTGGTGGTGAAATAGTTGATGGTTTGCTGGCACAAAGCGATTTGAAGGCTGATGCCATGGGGAGAAAGTGGTCGCCGGTGAAGGTGGCCGAAGTCCCCGAAGCAAATGTGAGTCCGCAAATGGTTGAGCAAAATAAAATAACCGAAACAATTACCGCCATTTCTGTAACTCCGGCAGGTGACGGTTCTTTCCTGGTTGACATGGGTAAAAGCGTTGTTGGCTGGACGGAAATCCGGTTCCCGAAGTTGCAAAAATCGCAAAAGGTTGTTATTGAATATTCCGATCACCTCGACAAAAACGGTCGGTTTGCCAACCAGCGACAAACCGATTATTACATCGCCGCCGGTGAAGGAAACGAAGTGTTCAAAAACAAATTCAATTATCACGGATACCGGTATGTCCGGATTTCAAAACTTCAGGAAGCACCTTTGCCCGAAACTGTAAAAGGTTATTTGATTCACACCGGGTACGAACTGGCTTCCGGTTTCCAGTGTTCGGATCCGGAACTAAACCGAATTCACGATATGATTTTTTACACGTTGCGCTGCCTCAGCATTGGAGGCGATTTGGTCGATTGTCCGACCATCGAACGGCTCGGTTATGGAGGTGATGGAAATGCTTCGACCGAAACAGCGCAAACGATGTTCAATCTGCATCCGATGTATGTCAACTGGCTGCAGGCCTGGGCAGATTGTGTGCGCGACGATGGCGGAATGCCACACACAGCGCCCAACCCGTATAAAGCTGGCGGCGGTCCGTATTGGTGCGGCTTCATCATCACCGCTTCGTGGCGGACTTACCAAAACTATGGAGACGTTGCCATCCTCGAAAAATATTACCCGGTCATGCAAAAATGGCTGGGCTACGTTGATGCCCATTCAACCAACGGATTGCTGACTGGCTGGCCCGACACCGATTACCGTAACTGGTATTTGGGCGACTGGGCCACACCAACTGGAATCGATCAAAAAGCTCCGGCTTCGATTGGTTTGGTGAATAACTGTTTCGTGGCGGTTTGTCTCGAAAATATGCAGCGAATTGCGCAGGTTTTGGGTAAAACTGCTGATGCAACGATGTACGCTCAGAGGAAGGCCGAATTGCAGCAAAAAGTTCATCAGCAATATTTCAATCAGGCCCAGAAATCTTATGGCACCGGTACTCAAATAGATTTGGTGTATCCAATGCTGTCAGGAGTTGTTTCTGAAAATTTAATTTCGGTAGTCACTCAAAGCCTGAAAAAGGAAACCGAAAACCGTGCGGGGCATCTTGCCACCGGACTTGTTGGTATTCCGGTTTTGACCGAATGGGCGGTGAAAAATCACGCGGCCGATTGGATGTATTCGATGCTGAAGAAAAAAGATTATCCGGGATATTTGTATATGCTCGAAAATGGAGCGACGACCACCTGGGAACATTGGAATGGCGATCGCAGCCGTATTCACAATTGCTATAACGGCATTGGCTCGTGGTTTTATCAGGCTATTGGTGGAATTCGTCATGACGAGCTGGTACCGGCTTACCGGAAAGTGCTGATTCAACCTCAGATTCCGCAGGGAATTACATGGGCTAAAACATTCAAGGAAACGCCCTATGGAAAACTTGCTGTTGACTGGCAACTGAAAGAAACTGTGATGGAGTTGACTATTGAAATTCCGGTTGGCATTGAGGCGGAGGTTGTAGTTCCTTCAGGAGTTAAGAAATACAACCTGAACGGAAAAGAATATGAATTGACAGGGGACCAGCATTCGGTTGTCGCGATAAAAAGTGGAAAATACAAATTGAATTACACCCGTTGAAAGATGTTTTTCCTGAATTGAAATATGATATGAAATTCAAACAGTTTGTTGTCATAGTTGCTTTTGTTTTTGCCGGAATGGGTGTAGCTCATTCTCAAATTCAATCGAATTCTGAGCAAAATTCCAGTCTCCGGAAAATCAAAGATGTCATCATTTACCAGGATTCTTTGTTCTATTCGGCATTCCCATCGGTGGTAAAACGTCCTGATGGCGAAATTCTGGTCGCTTTTCGTCGGGCCCCGGACAGGCGACTTTTTGGTCAGCAGGGAATCACGCATACCGATCCAAACAGTTATTTGGTCATGGTTCGTTCGCGCGACGGCGAAAACTGGACCAAAGAACCGCAGTTGATCTTCGCGAATCCTTTTGGAGGTTCGCAGGATCCGTGTTTGTTACAGCTCGGCGACGGCACGTTGATTTGCACCAGCTATGCCTGGGGGCCAATCCGCTCTGATGCCGACAGCATTTTCAATTCAAAAATTACGCTGCATAAAGGGAAAGGCCATGTGCCATCATTCACGTTTTTGGGTGGGTACATCGTTCATTCTGCCGATGGCGGAAAAAGCTGGCAAGGGCCAATTTATCCGATGAATGTTCCAACCGACATTCAGCAAAATGTTTACGGAAAACCGCTGCCTGCCTACAACCGGGGCGCTTTGCACGAGGGCAAAAATGGATTGATTTATTGGGTGGTAGCTTCCAAAGATGCGACTTCTCCGAATACAACCTCTACGCATTTATTGGTTTCAGAAGATAAAGGGCTGAACTGGAAATATTCGTGTCCGGTGGCAACCGATCAAAAAGTGTCGTTCAACGAAACCTCAGTTTACGAAACGCCCAAAGGTGATCTGGTGGCCTTTCTCCGGACAGCCAACATGCCCGAAGAACATTCCTGCATTGCCCGCTCAACCGATGGCGGAAAATCGTTTCGATGGCAAAGTCTCGGCTTTTACGGTTATCCGCTTCATGCTTTGAAACTGCCCGATAACCGGGTTTTGCTGAGTTATGGCTACCGGCATAAACCTTATGGCATACGGGCACGAATTTTGAACGCAGAATGTACCGATTTTGCAACTGCTTCGGAATTTGTAATTCGGGCCGATGGTGGAAGTGGTGACTTGGGCTATTGCTGGTCGGAATTAGTGGATAAGAACAAGGTTTTGGTGGTGTATTATTTCAATCATAACAATGGAAACCGATACATTGCCGGATCGATTTTGGAAATCGGTCAGATTAAAAAATGAAAATATATAATGTTTTTTTCTGCTATTCTGCGGATCATTATTGAAAATGAATAAAAGAAATACGATGAAACTTTTTACTTTTTTTCTACTCCTGTTTCTCCTTTTCGGGCGAATTACCTTTGGGCAAACCGGTATCGTCGTTTCGCAACTTCATATTCCTGTGTTGGTAGGTAAAGATACCAATCCGGTACTACAGCTAAATCCTGAAAAAATTCTAACAGGCCTGTCGCTCGAAGAAATAAAAATCAAACTGAAGGGAACCGGCCTGAATGATGTCGAATCTTTGAGCGTGTATCATTCGTCGAATTCCAAAGAGTTTCGAACCGACAAACAGTTTGGACCAACTTTATCACCCCAGAGCGAACTTACCTTTTTCGATCATTTTGTGATTCCGGAGAAAGGCTTTTTCTGGCTATCGGTAAAATTGAAAGATAAGGTCAATCTGCTTCATCAAATGGCGGTTACTGACATTTCCATTCAAACATCTCCAAAGAGTGGTGTGCTGGTTATGCGCGAGCCTCTGACCCCTTTGCGTTTCGGTGTAGCATTGCGCCAGCACAACGACGATGGGGTGCATACCTATCGAATTCCGGGACTGACAACCACCTCGAAAGGTACGTTGCTGGCGGTTTATGATGCCCGCCGGGAGAGTAGTCGCGATTTGCAGGGCGACATCGATATTGGCCTGAGCCGAAGCACCGATGGCGGCGAAACCTGGCAGCCAATGCGAATTGCGATGGATCGCGGAACGTGGGGCGGGCTGCCTCAGAAATTCAACGGCATCAGCGATCCGTGCATTCTGGCCGACCCGAAATCAGGAAAAATTTACCTTGCCGCATTGTGGATGCACGGTGTTTTGGACAAAGACGGAAAATGGATCGAAGGACTGACGGAAAGTTCGGCGGCATGGAATCACCAGTGGCGCGAAAAAGGATCGCAATCGGGTTTTGGAGTGAAGGAAACCACTCAGTTTTTGTTGGCAGAAAGCTCTGATGATGGCATAACCTGGTCGGAGCCAATAAACCTGACCGAACAGTGCAAACAAAAAGACTGGTGGCTGTTTGCACCGGCTCCCGGGCACGGAATTGTGCTCGATAACGGAACGCTTGTCTTTCCGGCGCAGGGACGCAGCAACACCGGCGAACCGTTTTCAACGATTATGTGGAGTGCCGATGGAAAAGCGTGGAAGGTTGGAAATCCTGCCAGCACCAACACTACCGAAAATATGGCCGTACAACTTTCTGATGGTTCAGTTATGCTGAATATCCGCGATAACCGCAACCGGCAGGATACCAGCGCCACCAATGGCAGGGCCGTTCGCATTACCCGCGACCTTGGCCAAACATGGACGGTGCATCCGACTGATCACAGTGCGCTCATTGAGCCGGTTTGTATGGGGAGCATTCACAAGCATATTTACACCGAAAAAGGAATACAGAAGAGTTTGCTCTTGTTTGTCAATCCTGAATCGAAAACTAAACGCGAAAAAATTACCCTGAAAGTGAGTTTTGATGACGGCAAAACATGGCCGAAAACTCACCGGATTTTGCTCGATGAATTGAGCGGTCGTGGTTATTCGTGTATCACTTCGATTGGCGAAAATGCCATCGGGATTGTTTACGAAAGCAGTCAGGCCGACCTGGTATTTCAGAAGATTTCGCTGGATGAGTTGTTGAAAAAATGAAGATCAGCCCATATTTCAGACTGATCTTCATGATTTTAGTGGATACCCCAATCTGGCTTGATTCAGGGACTAGGGCATTTTACGGCAATTACTCCGGTTTCTGTCAGATACATGCTCAAGGTCTTGTTCCAAGGATCAAGTTCACAGTCCATAGGTTTGAAATCGAGACCAAACAACAACTGCTGTTCGTTTTTCCAAAAGCATCCACATGGAGCAAACAATCCTTTTGTCAGATTTTCGTTTGCAAGTTCGCAATCATACCTGATTTTAAGTAGAACGGGCTTTTGAAAGGTTAAATTCGGTCTGATTTCAATGGGGTGGATGATAAAATCCGAGCAATTACTTAAGTCACATGCAGTGGCATAGATTGCTGTTTTTTTCAGTATTGCACATTCCGGAAATTCGAGAATGATATTCCCGTTTTTTAATACAACTGTGCCTCCTTCTGCTTGGGCTACGATGGATTTATCTGAAGGAATTGAAGTTCTGCCTTCATCTATGAAATCATCTTCGCAGGCGTTAAACAAACCAATAGAGGTAATGACCAGAAAAATAAGAGTATACGATAAAATTCGTTTCATGGCTTTGTTTTCGGTTAAGAACTGGTCTGAAAAGTTGATTAAATGTTAGGACAAAACATGACATTGATCGGTGAACTTTAGACACGATAAGGCCATTCAACAGCTAATACTAGCTGTTGCCACAATGTTGAACGCTTAACTTTATCTGATAATCAGGAATCTTTGGTCAAAGATTCCCATGCCGAAAAGGCTTAGACGGTGACATTTGATACCCCGAGTTGTTCCATCAAAACAGTTTGATCGGCCATTAGCCAATGGTGTACAATTTTACCATTTTCAATGTTATAACTGATTACAAATGGGAATTCCACATTTCGGTTAGTTGCCGGAATACCGTTAAATTCCCGGGAATGACATCCTTTGAATCTGGCTCTCACCACAACCCGGTCACCTTCGGCTGTGATTTCGTCAGCAAACATTTCATATCGGGGAAAAGCCGCATCAAAAAATTCAATGTGCCCGATCAACTCTTCGTCGGTGACGTATTTTTCCATCACTTCCCTCGTTTTTACTTTTCCGCTAAGTGTATTAATGTAACGGATGATAAATTCCTTGTTTTGTTTTTGCTGTTCCATCTTGTAAAGTTTTAAAGTATAACCAAATTTACGCCATTAAACCTGCTGACAGTTAGTCCGTTTGTTGCAATTTTTTATCCGTTTGTTGCAGAATTATTGGTGTGCCTGTAAACTGATGGTGGAACCCCATATTCTTCCTTGAATACTTTGGTGAAATGATTGATGGTCTGAAATCCTGATTTGTAGGCTACTTCGCTGACAGTCAAGTCGGTCGTTTCCAATAATTCCTTGGCCCGCTGAAGTCTCAATAGTTTGATGTAATTTGCCGGTGCCTGCCTGATTAATACTTTCATTTTTCGGAATAGTTGGGTGCGACTCATAAACATGGCTTTGCACAGCGAATTGGAATCAAAGTCTTCATTTTCAAGATTTACCTTGATCAGAGTATTTACTTTTTGCATAAAAACTGCTTCGTGAGGATGATTTTTTTCGAGTGAAGCCATCAGTTTCTCTGTTTGGGTAAAATAAGAAGTCAGCCTTTTTTGAACTTCCTTATAAAATTGGGGCAAACTGGTGGCTGTCGAGTCCTTTGATATAACATCCTCGTGCGATTCGTTTTGACTTTGTGTTGGAAGACTCAAAATATAGCGAGTTCCATTAGGCAAGGGATGAATACTGAAAGGATGACTCGTATTGGCGGTAACCTCGCTGAGCTGTATCAGGTTGATATTTGAATTTTCTATTACAATAGAAAGGTCGGGGCAGTCATTCAGATGTTGGATGCTAATTTTTATTTGGCTGGTAGGGGGAACGATATTAATCAGGTTACAAAGGAGTAGAAACAGGGATTGCCCCAGCATGTAAGGCTGAAAAAGAAACTCGGGTTGGCTGATTGATGGATAAAAGGAAAGCGTTACCCCATTGGTTTTGGCATAGGGTTTTAAACTTTGGACAATGCCCTTTATAAAAACAACAATATCAGATTCGGATGAGTAAATCATGCTAGGCTGTTTAGGCGTAGATACCCGATCAGACATTTAATTTTCCCGAAAAAACATTGATGCTGTTTCGGATTAATTAATGCTTGTATAAATTTAAGGATAAAGCATTTAAGTTCATTGTCGAAGCCGATAAATAAAGTCAATCATAAGTTGCCTGAAAATTATTTCCCAATGTATTGCTCAGCATTGATCACTTCAGCATAGAAATAACTCAAAGCGGCTAAAAATGCATGATGCACTTCTGCAGCTTTAACCTTTTGTCCGTTTAGTTCGAGGTCCTTGGTGGCGCAGGCATCGCCAATCAGGGTACAAGTGTAGCCCAAATCTTTGGCGGCACGAACTGTGGCATCCACGCACATGTGGGTCATCATGCCGCAAATAACGAGGTTGTTAATGCCGCTTGCTTTCAAAAGTTCGTCCAAACCGGTTTCGCGGAAGCTGTTGGGGAAATGTTTTGCCACAACTTTTTCTTCATCGAGCGGTTGCACATTTGGATGAATCTCGGCTCCCGGAGTGTTTGGCAGAAAGAAAGTTGCTGTTGGCCTTGTGGCCAGATGCTGAATATGAATAACAGGCCAGCCCTGGCTTCTGAATTTTTCGAGCACCAGTCGGGCGTTTTCGCTGGCTTTTTCGGAATCCACGAGCGCATTGGCACCATTTTCGAAGTAATCGTTCTGAATGTCGATCAGTAAAAGTGCTGTTTTCATGTTACTGTGTTTTTTTGCGAATTTAAATCTCCTGCAGGATGGGTTTTACGAATTTTAGTGACCGTTTAAAAAAGCAAAGCGCAAAGGAACTATTTAACCCCTGCGCTTTCCTTTATATGGTGTTTAGTGTTGGTCGAGCATCGAAGCCGAATCTTTGTCTAAAAACAGCCAGGTGGCGGGGTGTTGCTGCATGATGGAAGCCGGAATCCGATTCGTAACTGGTCCGTTCACGGTATGTTTCACTGCCCAGGCTTTGCGCTCATCGGGCACACTGCAAATGATGGCTTTCGATTTCATAATTTGCCTGATTCCCATGCTGATGGCTTGCTGCGGTACATCATCGAATGTAGGAAACCAGCCTTCGCCCATTTGCTGCCGGCGGCAGGCATCGTCGAGGTTCACCACCAAATATGCGCTTTCGGTCTCAAAATCGGCTGGCGGATCGTTAAATGCCAGATGACTGTTTTCGCCGATGCCCACAAAGGCCACATCAACCGGGTGGTGTGCGATGATATTTCCCAAACGGACACATTCTGCGTGAGCATCGTCGCTGTCGCCATTCACGTAATGGAATGCTTTGGGATGAACCAGATCGGCAAAACGCTCTTTCAGGTATTTCCGGAACGAGGCCGGGTGCGTGTCGGGCAGACCAATGTATTCGTCGAGGTGAAAGGCGGTGACCTTTTCCCAGTCGATATCTGCTTTGACCAGTTCGGCCAGCATCTCAAACTGTGAAGCTCCAGTGGCTACAATAATGTTGGCCGACCCATTTTTAGCAATGGCTTTACGAATCAAATCAGCGCCAACACTGGCGGCTTTTTTGCCAAGGTCGAGTTTGGTTTGTGAGATAATGATTTCCATAGTATAATGTTTCAAATTTCAAGTTCCAAGTTCTGGTTACGGGTTGCAGGTTTCGAGTTTGCTTATCGTCGCGTAACCTGCAACGCACATCACGCAACAGTTTTTTTATTTCACATACTCCAGGTTATCATCCAGTGGTGTCATTTTTGGCATTAGCAAGTGGACAAAAAGCAGAATGGTGATGTACGAAATCCCGGCGATAACGAAAGCCCAGAAATAGCCTGAATTGTTGGCCGTATCGAGCACAGCGCCCAGCGAAATGTCGGCAATTACAGCAACAGCCACACCAATCATTTTGCCAATTCCAATGACCGATGCAGTGGCTTTTTTCGGAAATACATCCGACACCAGCGTGTATCCGTTAATTGACCACGACTGATGGCCGGCAGCGCCCAAACCAATCAGAAAAACAGCCAGCCATTTGCTTGAAATTACTGGTACAAAACTCACAGGCAAAATGATGATGGCACAAACCAACATCGTTATTTTGCGGGCTTTATTAATACTCCAGCCGCGTTTAATCAGCGCTCCGGAGGCGTATCCGCCCAACAAGCTTCCGGCGTCGGCAAGCAAAAATATGACCAGGAAGGGCAATCCCATTCCATCAATGTCAACACCAAATTGTTCGGCCAGAAATTTGGCTCCCCAGAACAGGTAGAACCACCACACCGCATCGGTGATGGTCGTCAAAGAAAATGCCCATGTTTCGCGTTTCGGCAGCAGTTTCACCCACGGAATATTTTCGGTGGTTTCTTCGAGCGAGTCGCTGTTGATATAATCCAATTCGGCTTTCGAAAGTTTCGGGTGAACTTCGGGTTTGTGGTAGGTTTTAAGCCATAAATAGACCCAGATAGCACTCAGCACTCCGGTGAAAAGGAATGGAATCTGCCAGTTGTTGCCGTCTTTCGAAACAACTGCAGCCACAATAAACGGGGCTAAAATAGCACCCACGCTGGTTGACGCATCAAAAATGCCGGTAGCAAAAGCACGGTCTTTTTTCGGAAACCATTCGGCTACGGTCTTGATGGCCGCCGGGAAATTACCCGATTCGCCAACACCCAAACCAAAACGAGCTAATATGAAGCCAATCAACCCGAAAGCCGGACGTACAGCGGCGTGCAACATCCCGAAGACGCTCCAGATGGCAATGGAAATGGTGTAACCCACCTTGGTTCCCATTTTATCGATGATTCCGCCCATAAACAGCAATCCTATTCCGTAGGCAATTTTAAACGATACCATGATGGCCGCATAATCTTTGTTCGACCAATCGAACAGTTTTTGCAGGGTAGGAGCCATCACGCCCAAAATGCTTCGGTCGAAATAATTGATGGTGGTGGCCATAAATACCAGTGCCAGAATGCGGTAGCGGTAATTGCCTATTTTAGTTGTTTCGCTCATGGTAGATCAATCAGTTTTAATGTTTCAGTTGGAACAGGTTTACAGCATTGTCGTGCAGCATCATTTGGGCAACTTTTATGGCTTCCTCCTCGGAAAAATACCGGTTTTTGACCTTTTCAATCAGCACATTCCCGACGATTTCCTTTGCAAAAAGCAAATGTCCGTATATGTTTTCGACGTTTTCGTAGTCGCCGCCGAATGCCATGATTTTGTTGGCAGGAATGGTTTCGAGCCATTCGTGCAGGTAGCGTTCGCTGTACGAAGGCGAAATCACATACAGCCAGCACAGGTCGATGTACACATTTCTGAAGTTTTTGCCCAGACTGGCCAGTTCTCCGCCGTAGGGATAGCCGCCATGAAAAAGAATGAACTTCACGTTTCGGTATTTCAGGAACAAATTGGCCAGCAGCGCCGGATTTGAATTCTGGATGAAATTGCCATCGCCTGCCTGCAGTCCGGTGTGAATCTGTATGGGTTTGTTGTATTTCAGGGCTAAATCCAGAATCCGGTGCATCATGTAATCGGCCAACGGTTTGGCGGCTTCAGGAGAAAGCGGCGTTGTTTTGCTTTCCATCACCTGCAGAAAAACTTCCCCGGCTTTTTTCTTGCTCACATCCTCGTAGTATTGAGAACGGAAATAGGCCGTTGAATTCTTAATGACTGTAAGCCCATTCTTCACAGCTTTTTCAAATTCCTGATTCAGTGTGTTGACCAGATCGTCGAGTGTATTAATGGTTGTTCCCTGCTGTTTGGCCAGCTGATCGATTTTTTCTTTCGAATCAAGCTGAAAATAGCCAAATCGTTTGGTATATCTGAAGTACGCAGGATCACCCGTTGTCGGTTGCCCGTCGTTGATCAAAAAGTCGATGTGGCATTTGTCCTGAAGAATGGTTTTGTACCAATCCGATTGATAAGCTGCTTTCAATTTGTCTGACAGAACTTGTACCGATTGTTCATTGAATTCTTTGATTCCGAAAAGACGATCGACTGTGAGTGCAGTCACCCGGTTGTAGCCTGTATTGAAGGAGCCTTCGTAATAAGGCTTCAGGATTTTCCACTTTTCGGCGATGGTCAGCGAATCGGTCAGCAAAGTATTGAATTGCGGTTTCGACATGCCGGCCGATTTGATGTCGTCGTCGGCATAATGATGAAACAGCCACATGAAATCGAGCGACTTGCTTTTTCGGATGCCTTCAAAGCTAACCAGATGTTCGTGTGTGTCGACGACCTTCATGGTGTCGATCGCCTGCCTGATTCGCACTTCAAATCCCTTTTTCGGAGTTGATTTGATGGTGACTTGTCCCGACGAAACCAGAAAGGATAAAGCCAGAATGACAGTCGCTAATGTTGTTTTCATTTGATTTCGAATATTTCGCTGCGCACACGTCTGGGGGGCGTGGGGTCGCAGGTTAAATTTCATCTTTTTTCGTACACCACTTTTCCTGCTACGATGGTCTTTTGAATAACCATTTTGCCGTTTTCGAGGGTGAACAGAATCAAATCTGCACGTTTCCCTGCCACAATTTCACCGCGATCAGTCCATTTCATCAACCGGGCCGGATTGGTACTGGCCATCTGAATGGCTTCTGCCAACGAACAACCGGTAAAACGCATCATGTTGGTTACGCAGGCACTGATGGGCGATGCCGCCCCAGCCAGCACGTTTTCTTCCGGAAACTTCACCACATCGGGCGTCAACAACACTTTTCGCTCACCGCGAATGTATTCTCCGGGAGGCATGCCGGCCAGATCGAGCGCATCTGAAACTAAAATGGTTCGGTCAATTCCTTTGGCTTTGTAAAATGTGCGCACTTCCTGTTGGTTCAGGTGAAATCCGTCGGCAATGATAGAGATTGAAAGCCTGTCGTCGGACAGTTGTGGCCAGATGGGATTGTTGTGGCGGTCGATCAGGTTGGCGCAACCGTTTCCGAGATGCGTGGAAAGCGAGGCTCCGGCTTCGGCCGCTTTTTCAATTTGTTCGGCATTTCCGTTGTGGTGCCCCAGTGAAACAATTACTCCTGCATTTTTGCATTTTTCGATAAACGATAGTGCACCTTCAGCTTCCGGAGCAAGTGTAATCAAACTGATTTTATTGGTGGCAGCTTTTTGCAAAGCTTCAAATTCATTCCAGCTGGCTTTGCGGATGTACTTTTCGAGATGGGCACCGCGAAATCCCTTTTCCGGCGAAATGAATGGCCCTTCCAGATGAAATCCGGGAATCGACGGTGCAACCTGGCTGTTGGCACAGGCAACCGACAACAGGGAAAAGCTCTTCAGCAGGTTCTCCTGACTGGCGGTTATTACGGTTGGCAAAAGTGTGGTTATGCCTTGTTGCCAAAGGGCTTCCACCGATTTTTGAAAGGCGTCGGATGTCAGGTTTTGGTCGGAATAATCGACACCCATGTAGCCGTTGATCTGCAAATCGATCAAACCCGGAGCAACTAAGAAGTTCGACACATTTGTTTTCCCGCCCTGCTTTATTTTGCTGATTTGCTCACCCGAAATTTCGATCGTCACCGGTTTTCCTGTCAGGTAGTGAATGGCCTGAATTTTTGATGTCTGCGCTTTTCCGGCAAGACCGATTCCTGAAAGCATAATCAGAAGTATAAGTTTAGTTGATTTCATCAATTTCTGTTTTTACAGTTTCCTGATTTTGATGTTGCGATACCACGATTCGTCGGAATGATTGGTGATTACAATGTGTCCGGCACGGCGTTTTTCGAAATCGGGATATTTGCTGTATTTGCTGGCCTGAAAAAGCGAATCAAACTGAGCCGTTCCAAACTCAAATTCCACCACTTTTTCTCCATTCAGCCAATGCTCGCCGTGATTGCCATTCAGCACAATTTTGCCGCTGTTGTATTGCCCTGCAGAATTGAGTTTGACATTTTGAGGAGCAATCATATCGTACAGTGAACCTGTAAACTGACAAGGTTTAATTTTTCCAACATACAGCGTATCGTCATCATCCAGAATCTGGTATTCGAATCCCAGTGCATTAAAACCCGATCCGTGTGCTTTCGAAATTTCTTCCGAAACGTTGTACTTGATTCCGCTGTTTCCAGCGTCCTTGATCATCCATTCAAAAGTCAGTTCGAAATTCTCGAACCTATCTTTGGTCATCAGGTCGCCACCATTCACTTTTTGACCGTCAGCCCGGGGCGGAACCAGTTTGTTGTCAATTTTATGAATGGTGCCGTTGTCCACTTTCCAAAAGTCGGTCATCACCGAATCGCGGCCCAGACCACGCCACCCGTCGAAGGTTTTCCCGTCGAACAACAATATCCATCCCGCTTTCTTTTCCTCCGCAGTAAGCTGGTTTTGAGCGTATTTATTCGCTTTTGGCTGACACGAAATCAACAAAGCAAGTATCAATCCTGAAACTATCGCGAATCTGTATTTTGAATATTCATTCATCATTAATAATTCATCATTCATCATTTCTACAGTTTCATTTCCCAGCCCTTTTCGTAGCTGCGCGACCAATATTTCAGGGCTTCTTTGTCATTCAGGATATGCCCGTTTTTCGGATCAATATTTAGTGTCCGGCCAACCCGTTGCGAAATATTGCCCAACTGAACAAGCAGAGTGCTTTTGTGTCCTGAATCGACATTGGAAGCCAACGCAGTGCCGTTTTTAATGGCATCGAACAAATTCAGTATGTGAATGGCATCGAGCATTTCAGAGGGATTGGAAACGTTTCTCGGATCGATGATTTTATCTTCTTTTACTTCTTTGACCACCTTGTTTTGCAAATCGAAAATGGTGTAGCTGTTGCCAGATGGAATCAATAAACTTCCGTTTTCGCCGTAGAAAACTACGCCAACCGAACTTCCTTCAATGTGCTTTCCGTTGCAGCTTCGGCCTTCCCAGCTCATCGCCAGATTATTTCCAAATTCCAGGTTAATCACCTGCGTATCGGGTGTCTCCCAGTCGTCCTGGTAGCAGTAGCGTCCTCCGTTTGAACTGACTTTGGTCGGATAATCAACGCCCATTCCCCAACGAAGCAGATCGACCATGTGAGTGCCGTTATTCAGCGCTTCGCCGGTTCCCCAATGCCAGAACCAGTGCCAGTTGTAGTGTACAATGTTGTCTTTAAAATCTTTGCGGGGAGCAGGTCCCTGCCACAAATCCCAATTCAGCCAATCGGGAACGGGCACTACTTTGCCCACGCCGATGGATGCCCGGTTGTTGGTGTACCAGCCTTTTCCGAAGTAAACGCGCCCGATAGCGCCGTTTTTTAGCTCCTGAATGGCGGCAGCAACGTTGGGCCACGACCTGCGCTGATTGCCCATTTGAACCACTTTTTTGTAGCGAGCTGCAGCTTCAACAAGCATTTCTCCTTCGTGTGGGTTGTGACTGCAAGGTTTCTCCACATAAACATGTTTTCCGGCTTGCATGGCCAGAAGCGATGCGGGTGCATGCCAATGATCGGGTGCGGCAATCACCAGGACATCAATATCTTTGCTTTCGAGCGATTTGCGGAAATCGGAGAACCCTTCAGGAACGCGGGTTTGCCGATCCTTAATGGCTTTGGTGCAATTCACAATGGCCCGGGAGTCAACATCGCAAATATGCGCGACTTCACAATTCTTCTGAGCCGCAAAATTCCGCGCCAGGGCTTGCCCACGCGAGTTAACACCCATCATCGACACCACAATTTTATCATTGGCCCCAACGATTTGGCCGTAACTTTTCGAACTAAATCCGGGAAGTACACCGCCAACTGATAATGCGGCCGTTCCTAAAGTGGCATTCCGTATAAAGTTTCTTCTTGATGTATTCATTTTTATAAGTGTTTAGGTTTGATGTATTGTTGAATTGGTTAATTGGTCAAATTGCTAAATGGTTATTTTGGCGGCTTTTGCTCGTGATTTTTCCATTACTTTGGCCAGCTCCACCTGTTTTCCTCCTTTGGCTTTAGAGATATCGGCGGCTTCCATGAAAGCCAGAATTTCAAGTGTTTCTTCTTCCTTCACCGGAACAACACCCGTTTGAAAAAACTGAATAATTTCTTTCAGCAGTGGATTGTACCCGGCATACGGTCCAAGTACTTTGATCCCATTTTCACCGTAAGCCGTTCCGCCATAATCGGCTTTTCCTTTCCGGATACCCCGGAAAGTTCCGATTCGTCCATCATTCCAGGTGCCGACAACCAGATCGGTGTCGTCGTTCGAAACTCGTATCACGCTTTGGCATCCGGTTCCCATCGCCGTAAACAGGGTTTCGACGCCATGAATTCCATACCAGAAAAGATCGGGATGAGTTTTCTCTAGTTTTGCCGGACTGTACGATTCGGCACCGGTTACTTTCCCTATTTTTCCGGAAAGAACTTCATCCATTCCGGTGATGTACCGCAGCGAAGAGCTTGAAAATACCGGAACATTATACTTTTTGGCAGCATCGAAAATGGCAATGGCATCAGCCAGTGAAGCTGTCATTGGCTTGTCGATAAATATTCGTTTCCCGGCTTTCAGCACAGGCAATGCCTGTTCCAGGTGCAGGCGTCCGTCGTTGGTTTCGAGCAAAACGAAATCAACTTTCGGTATTAGTTCTTCGATGGAGTTGACGATTTCGACTCCCATTTTTTGTACTTCTGCGGTGTAGCCGGGAATGCGTTCGACACTACTGGCAATGTCGTTACTGCCTTTTGGATAGGCGGCAACGATTTTAAAACCATTGAATCCATCGCTTTCTTTGGCATTGTAAAGCGCTTTGGTAAAAGCCGTACTGTGCGAAGTATCCAATCCGATAATACCAATCCGTTTTCCTGAATCTGCGGGGAATAATTGGCTGTTTTTCATTCCGGCGCCAGCCAGGCTCAGGCCAATTCCTGAAAGGGCAGTGGTCAGTAAAAATTCTCTTCGTCCTGTTTTTCTCATGGTCAGTTAGTTTAGAACTGCTGAAAGTAATCAAATTCTGACTAAAATCTTTCCCTGAAGCCCCCTAAATCCCCCAAACGGGTGACTTTTGAACGTCATTTTGACTATGGGTGAAGCAAAACTTTCAAATTCTTCGTTAGAAACTCCCTTCTTCATTGGAGAAGGGTTGGGGATGAGGCGCTAATCATTTCCGGATCAGCCAGATTTCGGCCACCTGCGAACCGCGCTCGCCTTCGCCTTTGTCTTCCTGTCCGCAAGTCCAGGTAAAAGTCACCTTTCCATCCTGGGTGATTTCTTTGGGTAACTGGAATTCGAACATTGGTTTGGTTCCCATGCGAATGAAATTGTGAATCATCACGCCGTCAGCCATTAGCTTCATGCTCGAACGAAAGCGACCGGTATAGGCAATTTTCAGGGTATAGCCTGAATTCGGATCAAGTTGATCGTATTCCATGATGAGTGGTGTATCGTACAAAGTGTTAATCTGGTTCATCCAGGCCAGCGGCGTGGTTTGACCTTCGAATCCTTTCGCAACTACTTCGTGAACCCAGTCAACTCCGGTGAGGCCAACCCCGAAACTCACCCGCGGCGATTCCAGGCTTCCGGGATCTTCAGCCCATGTTTTTTGTGCCTTGATACGTTTCCACGCCGATGGACTGCCAAAGTTGTCGTAGAATCCGCCTGGACCCGGATCGGTGCGGTGAAGCATTTTATCAATAGCGGCCAAACGATCGGTTTCGGATGCTGATTTTTCGATCTCGGTCAACTGATCCAGTATCCACAGGGCATCGTTCAGCGGAACATCAATATTGTCGATAAAGTTGCCGCGACCAGATGCCGCATGATGTTTTTCAACGGTGAGTTGGGCGCCAAAACTTCGGAATAAAGAATCTGCCAAAGCAAAGCAATGTGATTTTAATTCAGGCGAAATCGGCTTTTCGTGTGCCTGAGTTAAGGTTTTCCGGACCTCGTCAATTGCTCGTTTCGAACCCAAAACTTTAGCATTTTCCAGAATATTTCGTGCCTGACGTTCTAAGGCGGTTTCGTAAATCAAACGGCGTTGCGTGTACGCATCGAAATAGGCACGGATTAATCCGCTTTGGAAGCGTGGGTTGCTCAGCACCAGGGCCGACGCATTTTTTTCCAGGGCTTGCCATTGCTGAAGGGTGCGTTGCACATGGTCGTTCGAAAGTAATGGTCCGCGAAAATGTTGTTCCTGAGCCATTAATCCCCGGGCAACAGTTTCGGTATATTTGGGGCCAATAAAATAACGGGCATACTCGCGCAGCGTTTCAATTACCGGCGTTCCCGGATTCCAGTCTTGACCGGTCCATATAAATTTATTTACGTCGTCGTTCGTTCCTTCCGAATAGCTTATGCTGCCCTGAGCCAAATCGGCATAGAGATTATGAATATACTTTTCGTCTTCGGGACGAGGGTTGATGCATTCGCGACCGAGTGTCATCGCCCAGGCAATGTCCCAATCGGGTACCGGGTACTGGCAACTGATGCTGTGGGTAATGTCGGGATACAGGCGAATTGGAATCGTTGGTTTGATCAGTTTTTTGACCTCAGGCAAAGGCGTGCGAATCCACGGGCCATAAACTACGCCACCAAACCAGTCATATTCGCGATTGACATGCCGATAAAATTTGCTGTACCATTCAGCCGACGGTTTAAACACCTGGGGCGAAACCCAGATTTTTGCATTCGGATGGTATTTGAGCAATACAACCGCTTCTTTTTCCAGCCAGCTAAAAAGCACATCAGGCTCCAGATCGCCGGGATCACCGCCGGGCACAAACAAAGCATCAAGTTTGGGCAAAACGCTGAAAATCTGTTCGCGTTCGGCCAGTTCTTTTTTGATCGAATCGAGTGATGAATAGTTGCTGCACATATTCGGGTACCACATCCAGACGTCGAGCCCGTATTCTTTGCAGATGCGCGATTGTTGCGCAATCATTTCAATGGCTGGCAGTTTCATGTGTACGCTGGTGAAATCATCGTCGGTGCGCGGTGGCATAATTTCGATGCTGTTGGCGCCGAAAATGGCAAGATCACGGATATAATTGTCGTATTGAGCCACCGTCCAAGCGTCGTAGGCGTTCGTTTTTGGTCGGTAACCCAGTTGGTGACCACGAATTGGATATTTGGGTGTTGAAGAGATGTTCAATGCTCCGGAAAGTAAAATCTGACCCGATTCCATTTCCAGGCTTCGGAGCAATTTGCCAACTCCATAGAGCACCCCGCGTGAATCGTGTCCGGCAACCAAAATGGTTTTTCCATCATCAAGAGTCAGCAATTTAAAGCCATCTTTTCCAGTGGTTTCCAAACGGGTTAACTGGTTGGTATAAGCTGTTAATTTACTTTCGAGTCCAATAACAATTAATGAAGTGTTTACTTTTTTAGGCCAGGTTTTTACTACCTGAAGCTGTATTTGGCTCCGTTTATTAATTTCTTCCTGAAATACAGTGACGGCCTTCAGAATGATCGGATCACTTTTCTCCGTACAAACAATTTTTGCCGATGCCAAGTCGGTGGTTTGGGCATGAATTCGCCCGGTGCCGATGGAAAGCAAAAATATGAACAGGCTCAGTTTTGAAATGAACTTCATGGTTTAGTTGGTTTAAGTTGGTTCAGAAATCAAATGGCCAGATCGGATTCTTCTGATTTTTGCAGATTGTCTCCCGCTGCCGCTTTTATTTTGGTCATGTCCTCGGCCAGTTTTTGGCTGAACAGGAACATGTCGGAACTGTGCATGGCAATGTTTGCACCTTCTTTCATCCAATTGATTTGGCGATCGGGATTTCCGGGGAAATGAATTCCGGCAGCAAGTCCTTTTGCACGGGTACGGTGGATAATATCGCGAACTACTTTTTCGTAATCCGGGTGTTCGTATTGTTCTGGCAGTCCCATGTTGATGGAAAGGTCGTGTGGGCCAATGATCACAGCATCTAGCCCCGGAACACTGAGTAAAAGATCGAGATCGCGCACTGCAGCCATACTTTCGATATTGACAATGCAAAGGCTTCCTGAATTGTAATTGTTCAGGTAGTTTTGCAGTTCGGGCTCCAATTGTTCTTTTCCGAAAAGTATCCGCTGAAGGCGTTCACCTTTTAAAGGGCGGTATTTGGTGGCTCCAACAAGCTCTTTAATTTGTTCAACCGATTCGACATAAGGAGCAATAACACCCACCGCTCCGGCATCTTTAACCATGCAGGCCAGGTACGGATCGGGACTTGGAATCCTTACAACCGGATCGATTCCCAGGGCCTTGTAGGTCTGACACATAAAGGTCAGTTCGTTGCGGTCAATCGGAATATGTTCGGTGTCGATAAAAACAAAATCTAATCCGGAGCCGGCAACTATTTTCGACCAGATGGGGGAGGTGGAAACGATACAGGTTCCGTAAACATTGCGTCCGCTTTGTATTTTCTGCTGAAGTGTTTGAGACATTTGCAAGGGTTGTTAGTGTTGACGTTGTTGATTAAATTTCTGTTGTTACCATTCTCCGCTGTTGCCGAATTTTTGCTTGACTGCTTCAGCAAATTTTTCGGAAGCCACTTTCATTTCGTTCAGAATTTCAGACTGAATTTTCCCCGAGGCATTTCGCCCAACAGGGATAACCGTTTTGCATTCGTTGGCATCCATAAATAAAGTGGCATCGAGCAAGCGATCCTGATCTTCATCGGGAATAGCCAAAAAGCAGTGTTTGTCGGCATGAATGAGCTGACCTGGTCGGATTTTCCGGCCAAATACTTCTACCTCACAATTCCATTTGACGGGAGTGGAAAAGGCATGTCCGATACAAAGCCGGCGAGCAAGGGCTTTGAATCCGGCATTGTTCATCTCGTCGAGATCGCGAATTGCGCCGTCGGTAATGGTCCCGACGCATCCCAGTGCGCGGTGAATATTGCCGTTAACTTCACCCCAAAAAGCTCCGCAGGTAACCGGTTTATCCAAATCCTGAACAACTACGATTTTTGGTCCCGGCACAGAAGCAATGTATGCGCGGTATTCGTCCCACACATTCGCTCGTTTGGTGTGTTCCGGGTTGCCGGGTTCTATGACCACCGTGACAGCATAGCCAACCATCGGGCCCATTTGCGGCATAAAATCGCGCGTCTCTTCAGGATTGATTCCCTCTTTGGCCGCGTTGTGTTTGGTGATTTGCTCCCAGCCGTTGTAAACAGTGGGTGTGTTCCACCGTTTCAGCATCAGTAAATCTTCGTATTTCAGCATGGTTTGATTCGTTTAAGATTCTAAATGACACCAGTTGTTCCGCCATTGCGGAGCTCAATATCCACAGGCTGGTTGGTTTTCCAAGATCCGCAGGTAAAGTCGGGCACGTCAACCGAGGTTGAACGGTGTGCATTGGAATATTCACTCAGAGGAGCAATCGAACTCCAAAGCGCAGCATCGTAAACGTCCTGATCAAGCGGCAATCCATTGCGAAGACAGTCGATGGTTCGCCAATCCATCATAAAATCCATGCCACCGTGGCCACCCACTTTTTTGGCCATTTCGCCAATTTTTTTGATGATCGGAGGAGCAAACGTTTCTTCCAGTTTTTTCATTTCCTCGGGGCTCATCCATTCGTGACCTTTTGAAACCCTTGCAGGTTCAGGATATTTGCTTGCTACACATTTCGTTCCGCTGACCAGGTGAATGCGCGAATAGGGTCGGGGAGAGCTTACGTCGTGCTGCAACATGATCGTGCGCCCTTTGGCGGTCTTGATGGTCGTTGTGTTCATATTTCCACGGAAGGTTTTGTCAGCGAATTCCTGATAAAACTGATCTTCGGCAGCCAGTTTTTTAGCCAGCGGTGCCATTAAATAATCGTTGCTTTGTACCGACACCAGAAATTCCATTTTGTCGCCCCTGTTAATGTCCATTATCTGGCAGATGGGGCCTAATCCGTGTGTCGGGTAAAGGTTGCCGTTGCGGAAATTTTCTCTCAGCCGCCATTGTTTATAATATTTGGTTTTGCTGAAATTCCCTTCCAAAAGGTCGTGAATATAGGCTCCTTCGCCGTGAATCACTTCGCCAAAATAACCCTGCCGGACCATGTTTAAGGTGAGCAATTCGAAGAAATCGTAGCAGCAATTTTCGAGCATCATGCAATGTTTTCTGGTGCGTTCCGAAGTTTCAACCAGTTGCCAGCATTCGTCGAGGTTGATTGCTGCCGGAACTTCAGTACAAACATGTTTGCCGTGATTCATCGCATAAACGGCAATGGGTGTATGCAAATGCCAGGGAGTGGTGATGTAAATCAGATCGATATCATCGCGCTCGCAAAGCTTTTTCCAGCCTTCTTCTTCTCCTGAAAAACATACCGGATTGTGTTTGCTTCCTTTTAACTTTTCCTGAATCAGCGCCACTCTTTCAGGACGAATATCGCAAAGTCCCTTAATTTCGGTACCTTCAATATGCGACATCCGATCAACCGCACCGGGACCACGATTTCCCAACCCGACAAATCCGATCCTTACCGTGTCAAGTTTTGGGGCGGCATAACCGCTCATATTAAAGTGCTGTGCACGTGGTCTATCCGTCTTCTTTTTACTTGCAGTTTCTTCAGCGGCTTTTAAAACCGGGCTTCCGATGAGACTAATTCCGGCAAGACCGGAAATTTTCAGGAAATTACGTCTGTTGCTTTGCATAGGTCAGTTTTTATTAGGTTTGTATAGATGTTCAGTAAAGCTTGTAAATCAGTTTTGAATTCCTGATTTGCCAATTATATTGACTTTATTTGCTGGAAAGTCAGATAATAATAAATTGAATCAGGCAGAATTCCATCAGTTAAAGAAAATATGCGACGTTGAAAAATACTTCGGATATTTTAGATAAAACACATGAATATTTGCCCTTTGCATTTGAATAATTTTCATTCAACTTTAAATTTATCAAACCTGACGAATAATTATCACAGACCATGCGACGAATTTTTCAATTTCTTTTATTATTCCTTTTCGCACTGCCATTTTACGGGAAAGGACAAAAAGCAGAAATACCTCAGGAATTAGTGGCAGATAATGGCTTGATCAAACTAAAGGTGGACCTTACCCGAGGCGGTGCCATTTCATACTTATCGGTTTCGGGAGATGAAAGAAGTATTGTGAATATTGCCGATGAAGGACGATATATTCAACAATCATACTATGCAGGGCGAAGTCTGGACCGTAAAGCAGAAGGGCAGTCACCGGCATGGTCGCCCTGGGCGTGGAATCCGATTCAGGTGGGCGACGCTTTTCGTAACCGGGCTCAAATTCTGGATTATAAACAATCAAAAAATAAATTGTACGTAAAATGTATCCCAATGCAATGGGACATGAACAACCGTCCGGCAGAAGCCGAAATGGAGCAATGGATGACTTTGAAAGGCTCAGTATTGGTGGTTAAAAATCGCCTGACCTGTCGTAGAACCGACAATCTTTACGGCGATAGTATTGAATGCGATCAGGAATTACCTGCAGTTTACCCGATCTCGGCATTGAAAAACCTATTTACCTATCAGGGAAACACCCCTTTTGAGAATGCTCCTGTTCAACAGTTGGAAGTTGTCAACCTAAAAAGTGGTTTTTGGGGCAGATACAAAGAGGTTTCGGAGAATTGGATGGCATTTGTGGATGAGAAAAACTGGGGTATGGCAGTTTACAACCCTCAATGCGCCAGTTTTCTGGCCGGCTTAGCTGGTGTGACAGACAAAGAGGCGATGGATGGTTCAACCTCATACATCGCCCCTGTGAAAAGAGAAACTTTATACAAAAATTGTTTGTACGAATACGAGTATTTCATTCTTGTTGGAACTCTCGACGAGATGCGGGCAAAAATATATGAGTTGCACGCTAAAAAGCATTCAACCAATTAATCCTCATCATCTTTCCCGGCATATTTCTTCGGATATTTTTCCTTGCCTTTCATGGCAAACCACAAAATGCGGTTAAACAATCCATCGTCACCGGCATCGATGCGGTCGAATTGCGGTTCCATACTTTTTTCAGCAAAATGCAGGGCGGTTCCTTTCAATGCCGACAATGGTGGATTCATTTCGTTCAACGGAACCAGGTTTTTCGTGGCTTTGAATGGTTTTAAATCGGCCGATGTGGAGAAACAATCGAACATCGGGCTGGCGTTGGCATCCATGATATTCATCGGTGGAATGCCCAGAATTTGCTCGATGGTTCGAACCATTGACGGTTGATTGTAATTGGTGTGATTAACCTGCCCGGTCCGTGTATAGGGACTAATGATCATTCCAACGGTTCGATAGGCAGAAACGTGGTCCCAACCCGATTGCGAATCGTCTTCGGTAATAAATACCACCGTGTTGTTCCAGAAACGGCTTTTCGTAAGAGCCTCAATGATTTGCCCCAAAGCCAGATCGTTGTCGGCAACCATGGCCTGCGGTGTTGGAAGTCCGGGGCGGGTGCCGCCGGTGTGGTCGTTCGGAAGCGCCATAATCATCAATTCGGGCAACTGGTCGCCTTCCATTTTTTCGTATTCGTGCAGTTCGTCGATAAATGCTTTGGCCCGAATGGCATCTGGTATCCGGTGATCATCGTACGAAGGGTAAGTCTGGCTTAAAATTGCTTCCACGGGCTTGATGGTGGTTTTGTTGATGAATTCGAACTTTTCACCTCTCAGGAATCCTTCGTATATGGAAGTCCACGTATGTTTGTCGTCGTATTCAGGAACAGAAGCTTCGCCATAAATTTTGACCGATTTGTTGTGCTTGATGGCGTTGTCCCAGATGAACCCGGTTGGAGCATAAACCAAAGCATCTTCCTGAACGTGCGGATAGCTGCGGAACCAGGCCCTGACATCCTTTTCAATATAATCGGTCACGATGGAAGCATCGGTCCACTGATGCCCTTCGGCAGAGCATTTTCCGGAGACATGGAAGTTATCGAGTAACAGAAATTCGTCGCAAAGCTTGTGCGTGTTTGGAGTGACCTTCCGGCCAAAGATTGTCAGCGTTGAGTCGCCGTCGCCTTTTTTCATGTCGCCTAAAATCTGGTCGTAGGTGCGGTTTTCCTTGATGATGTAGAGTACATGTTTGAATACCGACGGTTCGCCAATGCGTTCAGGAACAGGCACCGGTTTCACATTTTTCCGAGGCAGCTTTTTTAGTAAATCGAGCCTGAATAACTGGTTCGATTCTTCCACCTGCCGGGTATAAGCTTTCAATTGTTTATCGTCCGGAATATCGATTGCCGAAACGGATGCCATCATTTTGTGCGAGTTGTAGCTTGGCTTGCCGGTGGTTTTCGACAGGGTTGGTATATGCGCGCCTTCGGCTTCGATGTTGGCCACAAAAAGCCGGTTGTTTTTCGAAATGGCAACAGCTCCAGGATATGCGCCCGTAGGAATGAAACCCTCCATTTCACTGTCTTTTCCCGATGAATTACCGCCCGAATTTTTGCCCAGTTCAATAACTGCAACCGCATTGTCCATCCCATTCGCGACATAAAGCGTTTGACCATCGGGCGAAATTCCCAGTCCGTTGGGTGAATCGCCCCAAAAGGTATTTTTATCGGGACTTAGCCGAACCGAAATGGTTTCGGAGACCTCGTCGGTTTGTGTTGAAATGGAACTGACGAAATCGCTGTTGGCATTGGAAACATAGATAAATTGTCCGTCGGGCGATGAAATTACATCGTTGGGATGCAATCCAACCTGAATTTCTTTGACAGCTTTACCGGTTTCGGCGTCGAGTACCGAAACTGTTCCTTCGCGCGTTGCCCCGTTTGCCGGATCAACTTTGGCGTTTCCCCACGGAACGCCCGCCACATGCTGATCGTTTGTTTCAGGAACAGCTCCAGCCCAATTGGTTACATACAGTTTTTTGCCCGATTTGGCGATTCCAAACGGAGCAACACCAACATTCGTTGTCCATATCTTTTCTTTGGTTGCGAGGTCGATTTTGGTAACTGTATTGTTCCCGTTTAATACGACATACAAAATTTCGCGATTGTTTTCCCGAAGAGCGATCACTTCATTCGGAAGAGCCATAGCAGCCGGTTTCGCTACATCAAAAGCATAAATTTCTCCGGCTTTCAGCGTTTTTCCATCCCACGAAGCGCTAAGCACGTAGGAATTCTTTTTGTTGCCCACCGACCCCCAGAATAACCGGTAGTTTTCGCCGTTCTTTAGCCAGCAAATTCCTGAAAAGGTGTTCATCAGCGAAGACTTTCCTTCCATAAATTCTTTCAGTGGCAAGTTGGCTGCAATTTTCTCTGTTTCAGTAGAAATGATCAGAACTTCATACCGACCTTCAACAGCCACCCATTTTTCATCGGGCGAAAGTACGACGTCGAGCGCATGGTTTTCGAGTTCGGGGCTGCCAAAAGTAATTTGTCTTCCTGCCGGAACGATCCAGCGGTTGTAGGGCAATAAAACCGGCGTATTTTCAGGAGCCATTGTTTTGAATTCGTAGGAGGTAAAATACTTCCGAATTTCTTTACTGGTTTTTGATGTTTGGGAGGAAACAGACAATGAAAGAAAACAAAGGATCGCAACTATAAAAAAACGAAATGCTTTCATGAAGTTTGGTTTAGAAGTTTGACTTAAAGATACAAATGATTTATGAAGTGAGTTAATCGGAATAAAGGTAATTTCTAATCATATTTTGACTTAAAATAACCGCTGTTTGTAACTTTTAGTTTGGTTTCGGGTTATAATACCGTGTGAAGCCAGCAATTTTCTATTGGTTATTAAATTTTTCACATTCAATATTTGTAGTCGAAGGTATTTGTCCTGATTTATATTTGTTTACCGTCAGAAGTAAGTAAAATACGTTTAAATAATTCTAATTCGAACCAAACTAAATTGAATCCCATGAAGCTGAAAGTTTTCATCCTCCTTTCGTATGTTTTTGCCACACTTTTAACGTTAAACGCGCAGGAATTTAAGGCAGGCGCCGCTTTGAGGAAAATTACGCCCGATAAATTACTTCCGATTTCAGGAGGAATGGGAACTCCGGTGATGCCAACGACGAAACAAGGCGACTTGTTTGTAAGGGTGCTTGTTCTTGAAAAAGGTAATACCCGGGTAGCTGTTGTCGGAATCGATAATTTGGGTTGGCCTTCTTATTTGGGCGACCGTTCGCGAAAACTGATCAAAGGTATTCCTGCTGAAAATGTTTTAATCGGCGTGACACATACCCACAGCGCTCCCGATGCCTACGGGTTCCCCGACGAAAAAGGAAACACCGGTGCCGATCTGGAATACCTCGACTGGTGTGTTCAGCAAATTGCTGATGCGGTAAATGAAGCGGTCGCAAAACTGGAACCGGCAGCGTTAAAAACGGTTGTTGGCGAAGCAAAAGGGCAAATCGCATATAACTATTATGCCGAAAAATTGTATGATCCTCGGTGCGGCGTGATTCAGGCTGTTGCCACTTCAGGAAAAGACAAAGGAAAGACTATTGCAACCTTGGTGAATTATGCTTCTCATCCTGAAATATTAGGAACCGGGCGAAAGATGATGAGTCCTGATTTTTGCGGCCCGTTGTACGAAAGGATTGAAAGCAAAGTGGGCGGTATTGCCATTTACATGAACAGTGCCCAGGGAGGAATGGTCACAGCTGATACGAGAATTGATCCCAAAGTAAATGGCGGTGAAGAAAACAACGACTGGAACGAATGCCTCCGTATCGGAAATTTGTTGGCCGACGAAGCACTGCGATTGATTGAAAATGTTCCGGTTACTGAAAACCCCGATCTTTACTGCGCATCGAAATTGGTGAAATTTCCGGTTGATAATGAAGTAATGCGTTTTGTCTTTCAGAATTCGCCGGTGGCCAAGCGAGCCAATCAAAATGCCGATTTTACCCAGGTAACTACCCGGATTAATTTGCTGAATATTGGTAAGGCGCAGGTGCTGACGATTCCGGGCGAAGCATTGCCCAACATTGGGTTCTACCTGAAACGAAAAATGAATACCACACAACCCTTCCTGTTTGGATTAACCAACGACGTTTTTGGGTACATTCTGGCCAAAGAAGATTTTAATTCGTTTGAAAGATACCGTTACATCACCAGAACATCGTTGGGTGAATCAACGGCAGATATTCTGGAACAGGAGTGCATCCAGCTGATTAATGAAAGTCCAAAGCCGTTGTCAAAATAGTCGTTTAACAGGAATAACCTGATTTTAGACTTTCGGCGATCCGCGCTCGAAAATTCATTCAATACTTACACTAAACCAAATTTATGCTCCGAAAAGTTTCTCTTTCCATCGTTTGCTTTTTAATGTTTTTCGCCGGAATTTGTGTTCAGGAGACATTGGCACAATCGGTTTTTCCCGAGCGGATTGTCTTGACTTTGACTGAAAATCCGACAACTTCGGTGGCAGTCACCTGGCGAACCCCGGTTAGTGAGAAAGAAAGCTTTTGTGAATTTCAGAAAGCAGGCTCCGGAAGAATAAATCAGGCGGAAAGTATTTCGCTGAAAGCCCAAACATCCACAGTGAAATATGATTGGGGAACCGACGGCCAGCTTGAGGTCAACCAACATTCGTGCGTAGTTAAAAATCTTGTTCCGGGAACAAAGTATATTTATCGGGTAGGCTCTTCAAACGGCTGGAGCGAATGGTTTCAGATTCAAATGCCGGGAGAAAATGCCGGGCAGTTTTCGTTTGTTTATTTTGGCGATCCGCAGGTTGATTTGCGTTCGCAGTGGTCGCGTGTAATTCGCGAAGCATACCGAAATGTGCATGAATGTAGTTTTATGCTATACGGCGGCGATATCATTAACAGGGCTGGTCGCGACGATGAATATGAACAGTTGTTTGATGCAGCTTCGTTTATTTTCCCTACGGTTCCGCAACTGATGACTCCCGGAAACCATGATTACCGCGATCGCGTAATCGATCCGCACTGGAATTTGCAATTCACTTTCCCGCAAAACGGACCATCCCGCCTGAAGGGCAGTTGTTATTTCGTGGATTATCAAAATTTGAGGTTAATCTCTATTGACTCGGCTGCCGGCGATGAACTGGAAGACGAAAATGGATATGAAATGACCGCCCAGAAAGCCTGGCTCGACTCGGTACTTCGCACCAACACCCAAAAATGGGTAATTGTTACTACACATTTGCCGTTTTATTCGACCAAAGACACCCGCGATAACCCACAGCTGCGGAAGCATTTTCAGCCCATTCTGGAAAAATATAAGGTTGACCTGGTTTTGACCGGGCACGACCATTCGTATGGACGCGGACAAGCAAGCGACAATCCGAAAATTGATCCCTCGGTAGTTTATGTGGTGTCGGTGAGCGGCCCGAAGATTTATCCTGTTGGCGATAAATCGTGGATGCAATTTAAAGGCGACGGACGGTTCTTGTATCAGAGAATAACCGTTAGCGAAAACACGCTGAATTACCAGTCGGTTACTGTTGATGGCGAAGTTTTTGATTCATTTCAGCTCAAAAAGAAAACTTCCGGTCAGTCCAGATTCAAAGAATTAAATCCCGGTGCCATCATCCGAAAGTAATATCTGTTTCTGTGCCCTTATTTTACTTGCGTTGCCGGAGGTGTGCCAAACATTCAACTGAATTTTAATCATTTTATAATGGAATTTTAACTTCGCAAAAATTTTAAATCGGTTTAGCAAGTTTTTAATAGTTAATATTTGATGTAACACGAATAAAATTCTATAAGCTTTCGCCTTTAAAATTTCAAATATTTGTATCGGTGAATAGAGGATAATTGACTTCACCAAAAAAGTTTTAATAAGGAATCAAGTACTTTAATTAATAACTAATCTATTTGTCTATGAAAAAGAAAGTCTTGCAAATGCTACTGATGGGCTTGTTTGCTTTCTTTACTCTTTCATCATTCGCTCAATATAAAGTGAATGGTGTAGTTAAGAGTGAAGATGGTGAGACATTACCCGGTGTTTCAATTGTTGTTAAAGGCACAACAACGGGTACAATTTCTGATTTCGAGGGGAAATATACGATTCAGGTTCCCGGGAATCAGTCAGTATTAACCTTCTCTTTTGTTGGGATGGCCACTCAGGAAATTGCAGTAAACGGAAAAACTGTAATTGACGTGGTGATGAAAAGCGAGTCCATCGGTGTTGACGAAGTTGTCGTTACCGCATTAGGTATCACCAAGGAAAAAAAATCGCTTGCATTTTCAGTAGGTGAAGTAAAATCAGATGATTTGGTAAAGGCTGGTAACAGCAACGTCATGAAATCGTTGGATGGAAAGGTCAGTGGGGTTAACTTAACCAGCCTCAGCAGTGATCCTACTTCTTCGGTGTTGGTCAACGTGCGCGGTACTACCGTGATGCCAACAGCGAGCGATGCCAACGTTGCTTCAAAAGGTCAGCCACTTTACGTTATTGATGGCGTTCCGGTTGGAAGACAAACGTTCACTTCGAAAGACGGTGTCGATTTTGGTAATATTTTGTCACAGCTTAGTCCTGAAGATATTGAAAGTGTTACCGTTTTGAAAGGCGGTAGTGCAGGTGCACTTTATGGTGCAGAAGGTGGTAACGGTGTTATCATGATTACTACAAAATCGGGTAAAGGTGGCAAAAAAGGTATTGGCGTTAGTGTAACCAGCGCTTTAACAGTTGATCATCCATACAATTTTCTGGAGAGCCAGAATTTGTACGGACAAGGTGAACGTGCTTACGAATGGCAATATGACAATGGCGATACCTGGGGTCCGAAACTCGACGGTAAATTTTCGGCTTTGATCTGGAATGTGAAAACTCAGGCATGGGAAACCAAACCTCAG
>CAYRBM010000016.1:0-47876 GCA_964422425.1 uncultured Odoribacter sp. | reverse complement strand
GGCTGGTACATCTCATTTCCTTGGTCAAAATTTTGCCAAAGCATTTGATGTTCGTTTTGCAACCAAAGAAGGTCACGAAGAATTTGTTTGGGCTACGTCATGGGGGGTTTCAACCCGGCTGATGGGAGCCTTGATCATGGCTCATTCCGACGATAATGGGTTGGTATTGCCGCCAAAACTTGCTCCATTTCAGGTTGTAATTGTACCTATTTATAAGGCCATGGAGCAGCTTGACGCAATTTCAGTCAAGGTAAGCGAGATCATCGCCAAGCTAAAAGCGTTAGGTATATCGGTGAAATTTGATAACAACGACACTAAAAAACCAGGCTGGAAATTTGCTGAGTACGAATTGAAAGGTGTTCCGGTACGCATTGCCATTGGTCCGCGCGACCTGGAAAACGGTACTGCGGAAGTTGCCCGTCGGGATACATTGGAGAAGCAGGTTGTTCCAATGGATAATATTGAGCTTTATGTGCAAAATCTGCTGGATGAGATTCAGAATAATATCTTTAATAAAGCATTAAAATATCGTGGAGAAATGACTACCCCGGTTGATAGCTATGATGAGTTTAAGGAAGTTCTGAAAAATAAAGGTGGTTTCATTTCGGCACATTGGGATGGTACTCCAGAAACCGAACAGGCTATTAAGGACGAAACCAAGGCAACCATTCGCTGTATCCCGTTTAATCAGCTTGCAGAAGAGGGAAAGTGCATTTATTCCGGCAAACCCTCCAAAGGGCGCGTCCTGTTCGCAATCGCTTATTAAAAGTTGAAATTTAGCATAGCAGAAAAGCAGTCATTATCGGCTGCTTTTCTTATTTTTATGAAATCATATAAATCAACACCAATGGTAGCTAATCAGGAGAACGATAATCAACTTCAGGGATTAATTCTGAAGACAAACCTTAAACAGGAAGTTTTTCGTAAAACAGTGAGCACCTTCACTTTGTTAAAGGAAGTTTTGAAAGAAATAGCCGAAGAATACCGCGAATTTCTGAAGGATAAAGTGGAAGACCATGTTCTTCCTGTTTTTCAGGATAAAGGGCCATTCACTGCTGAATTCAAACTAGGCGGTGATTTACTGATTTTTAGTATGCACTCCAACGTGTTCGTATTCAATCGCGAACATCCGATCTGGAAACTGGATTACATTAAGGCAAACGCCATGAATTCATACTGCGGTGTGTTTAATATCTACAATTTTCTTGCTGACTCGTTTAAATACGATCGGGTTGAAGACCTCGGATACCTGATTGCCCGAATTTTTGTCAATCGCGAAAACCACTTTTTTGTTGAAGGCAAGCGTCAGTCGAGCGAGCTGGTTAAAGATTTCGGAAGCGACGAAATGACTAAGGAATACATGAAGGAAATTTTGGAAACGGCAATACAATATGCAATCGACTTCGATTTGCTGGTTCCTCCGTATGATCAGGTTAAAATTGCTACTGTCGAGCAAATGCAGGCTGCAATAAACCATTCTAAAATACAGACCGGTAAACGTCTCGGGTTTAAATTTAATTCAGACGACGTTTAAAGAATTACAAATTTTTAATGGTGAATGATTGATTGAAGTCATTCGATATTTTATTTGAAATGGAACAGGTTTTAAGCAGGTTTTTGAGATACGCCAGGGTTTTTACTACTTCCGATCCTGAAAGTTCTTCGTTTCCCAGTACGGCAAGGCAAATCGATTTTGCTGATAAGCTTGCCGACGAACTTCGTGACCTGGGTTTGCAGGAGGTTGCGCGCAATGAATTTGGATATGTAACAGCTACTTTGCCCGCAAATGTCGATTTTCAGGTTCCTGTAATAGGGTTTATTGCCCATGTCGATACCAGTCCCGATTATGTCGGAGATAATGTCAATCCACAACTGATTAATAACTATCAGGGACAGGATTTGGTCCTGAATGAAGATGAAAATGTGGTATTGAGTCCTTCTGATTTTCCTGAAGTGTTGAAGTATGTTGGGCTGGACTTGATTACAACCGATGGAAAAACGCTGCTTGGCGCTGATGATAAAGCCGGGATAGCAGAAATTGTAACGGCGATGGAATATCTTATTCAGCATCCCGAAATCAAGCATGGCAAAATACGGATTTGCTTTACTCCCGACGAGGAAGTTGGGCGCGGAACGCAGCATTTTGATGTGGAAAATTTTGGGGCCGAATTTGCCTATACCCTTGATGGTGGAGAAATTGGAGAGTTGGAGTATGAAAATTTCAATGCAGCCGGAGCTAAAATTTTGGTGAAAGGCAGAAGCGTTCATCCCGGATCGGCTAAAAATACCATGATCAATTCAATGTTGGTAGCTACCCAGATTATTCAGGCACTTCCACCCGAACAGCGTCCGGAACATACCGAAGGTTATGAGGGCTTTTTCCACCTTATTTCTTTTTCAGGCGATGTTTCCGAAACTAAACTCGAATTCATTATCCGCGATCATGATCTGGGTAAGTTTGAGGCCCGAAAAAATCTGATGAAGGAGGTTTGTAACCTCATCAATCTGAGGTACGGAAAAGGGACTGTGATCCTCGAAATGAAAGATCAGTATTTCAATATGAAGCAAAGGGTTGAACCCGTGAAATACATTGTTGATTTGGCTGAGCAGGCTATGAAGGATGTTGGAATTACGCCAAGGATTAAAGCTATTCGTGGTGGGACTGATGGCGCACAGCTTTCGTGGAAAGGTTTGCCCTGTCCGAATATCTTTGCCGGAGGCCATAATTTTCATGGTCCTTATGAATTTGTTCCGGTACAATCCATGCAGAAAGCTGTTGAAGTGATTGTTCGCATTGCTGAACTGGTAGCAAAGCAGTGATCAGTTTACAGTCGCAGTTGGCAAATAATAGTCATTGATGGTCATTCGCTTCGCGTCATTAATTGTAAATACTTCTTTCTGCAATCAATGGCTATTGAATGACAACAAATAACTTGAAACTTTGAACCTGAAACTTTAAACTTCCTGATGGTCGAGCAATTTTTAAAATACGTTCGCAGCGAAAACCTTTTTGATTCCTCGCAGGTGGTCTTGCTGGCTGTGAGTGGTGGGGCCGATTCGATGCTGATGCTGCATTTGTTCGCAAATGTTGGGTTTTCGGTTGCGGTTGCTCACTGTAATTTTGGACTTCGCGGAAAAGAATCGGATGGAGATGAACAATTTGTGGCCGATTTTTGTGACCGGCACAACCTGGCTTTTCATTCGCAACGATTTAATACCCTGGAATATGCCCGACTTAAAAGTATTTCCATTGAGATGGCGGCCCGTGAACTTCGTTACAACTGGTTCGACGAATTGCTTGAGCGGCATGGGTACGATTATCTGGCTACAGCCCATCATCAGGATGATGTCATTGAAACATTCCTGATCAATCTATCCCGTGGAAGCGGCATTCGCGGACTGAGCGGAATTCAACCCAAATCAGGTCAGATTATTCGGCCGATGTTGTTTACTAGCCGGTCAGAAATTCTCAATTACTGTTCTCGGTTGAAAATTGAATACCGTACCGATTCAAGTAATGAAGACACACTTTATAAGCGAAACCTGATCAGGCATGAGATCGTTCCTTTGCTTGAACAGGTCAACCCGGCCTTCCGGAAAAATGCACTGAAAACCATTGGAAACCTGAATGAAACGGAACAACTTTTTCAGCAGCGAATGAGTGAAATCAAATCAGTTGTTTATTCGGAGGATGAACTTGGTGCAATGATTCACATTGCGAAGCTCCAGGGTTACAGTCCGCTGCGCACTATTTTGTTTGAACTCATTCGTGAATTTGGGTTTCAAATCGATCAGGTTGATGATATTCTGGATTCGCTGGGCAAGGAATCGGGACGCAGATTTTATTCGGAGGATTATCGGTTAGTGAAGGATCGGGAGTATTTGCTCGTTTCTCCAAACCGATCGACGCAGGAAAAGATTTTTTACCTTGATGAAGACAGCGCAGGCCTAATTTCTCCGGTCCATTTTTCAATGGAGAAATTTGAACGTAAAGCAGATTTTAGGTTTTCGACTAATCCGAATGTGGCTGATTTTGATCTGGATAAGCTGGTTTTTCCGTTGATCCTGCGTCATTGGCAGGAAGGTGAGTACTTTCAGCCTTTGGGAATGACCGGACTAAAAAAGCTAAGTGATTTTTTTATTGATGAGAAATATTCCATTCCAGACAAAGAGAATGCCTGGATATTGTACAGTGGTAATCAGCCGGTTTGGATTGTTGGAAAACGGCTTGACGATCGGTGTAAAATTACCTCGAAAACCAAAAGAGTTTTGCGGATAAAATTGAGATGACGGCGAATTAGTCGAGTACGAAACGATAGGTAATTGTTCCAACCTGGAAGGCCGGTGCATTTTCGTCCACATTAAATTTAGCCTGAAGAGCAGCTTTGCGCGCGGCAGCTACAAGTTCCGGATCAACCGTGTTACTACCTTTTACACCGGCTTCGGCTTTAGTTACCTGCCCCGATTTGTTCACGGTAACCTGAACAACAACTACTCCTTCTTCGTTCCCCGGATAATATGGTTTGGGAAGATTCAAAGCATTTCGGCCATCTAAACTAAAAGAAACGCCATTGCCGATACCTCCTCCCGGGCCATACTTGTCGGCATTGGCAGTGCCCTGCGGGCTTCCCTGATTGCCAGGTCCGTAAGTTACTCCTTGTCCGGTGCTTTTGGAATCGGATGTGCCTTTTCCTGAACCACCAAAAGCATTTTTGGCCCGGTTATTTATTTCTCCAACTTTGCGTTGTTCGGCGGCGGCTTGGGCTAATCGCTGTTCTTCCTCTCTTTTCTTTCGCTCAATCTCAGCCAACCGCTGGCGTTCTGCTTCAGCCAAACGTTGTTTTTCAATCCGCTCTTGCTCACGCTTCTCTTTTTGGATACGTTCTTTTTCCTGATCCTTGGCTTTTTCAGCTTCTTTCTTTTTTTTAGCCGATTCCAAAGCCACCGTTTTCTCCATATCCTGAGTCATCAATGCTTCTTTTTCAGCCGGGGCGGCTACCTTCTTTTGAGGTGGCGGAGGTGTTTGTGTATCAGCAATTTTTTCTTCCTGATCTTTTAACGGAGCCGATTCGCTGGGCGCTGGCTCTTCTTCTCCGAAACCTGTTTCAGAGTCGCCAAAATTTACGAGAATACCTTCTTCTCCCGGTAAAGGAAGCGGAGTGAAGAAGCCAAAAAACAGCAGTAGCACCAAAATTATCGCGTGGGTAACGATGGTGCCAATCAATCCTGTTCTATGTTCTCTGATAAAATCCATTATTCTTCGGGCGAAGTGGCCAAAATCATTTTAATCTGGTGTTTTTTTGCAATATTCATGATGTTGACAACCTGTTCAATCGGAACGGTGCGATCGGCATGAAGTGCGATGTAGGTTTCCTCATCCTGTTTAATCACTTTTTGCAGAAATGGTTCAATCTCATGAAAGGCAACCCGTTTCAGTTCCCCATCTTCATTAATGTAATACTTCAAATCAGCGGTAATTGATACCGTGGTGATGGCTTTGGCCACCGTTTGATTGTTGCTTTGCGGCAATAATAGTTTTAGCGCGTTGGGTGCCACCATGGTTGACGTAATCATAAAGAACAACAGCAACAGGAAAACGATATCAGTCATCGAAGCCATACTAAAACTCACTTCCACCTTATTTCGACGTTTTAAAGCCATGATCGTTTTTTATTTTGCCGGTTCGTACAACATATCCATAAATTCACTGGTTGCAGCTTCCATATTAAACACGACCTTTTCTACATTGGTTACCAGAATGTTGTAAGCAAAATAGGCGGTGATGCCAACGATCAGACCAGCTACAGTAGTTACCATAGCCTGATAAATACCTGAAGACAATAAGGTGATGTTGATGTTATTTCCTGCATTGGCCATATCATAAAAAGCTTCGATCATCCCGGTAACTGTTCCGAGGAATCCAAGCATTGGTGCTCCCCCTGCAACACTGGCCAAAACGGGTAATCCTTTTTCCAGTTTCGAAACTTCCAGGTTCCCCACATTTTCTATGGCTGTGGTTACATCGGCCATCGGGCGGCCAATGCGCGAAATTCCTTTTTCAATCATACGGGCAGTGGGTGTGTTTTCACTACGACAAAGTTCGAAAGCAAGTTCTACTTTACCTTCCATAATGTGTTTCTTAACCCTTTCCATAAGGCGTGAATCAACTTTCCCTGCTTTACGGATGGCGATGTAGCGGTCGAAAAAGATAAACACTGCTACAAAGGACAAAAGGACGATCGGAATCATGAGTGGCCCTCCTTTGATGGCCATATCAAAAAATCCGGTTACCACTCCTTCGGGCTGAACGGCTTTACTGACAGCCTTCGTGCCTTCGGCTAAATTTTGACTCGCTTGTAAAAGAATAAAATTCAACATATGCATTTTGTTTTAAGTCAACCTTTTTAAAAACGATAGTTCCATACAAATAGTATGCCCCGCAAAAATACAATTTATTTAAATATAATTGTTCATAGCGGGAAATGAGCCTGTTTACGGCTCTTTCAGGAGGAAATGCAGCGTAAAATGGTCAGAGATCAGCTTTCTTTTCAACTCTGGTTTTATTTGGTTTTCGTTTGAAAATACCCTTTACTTTATTCCAGAGTTCGTTAAAGTCGTTGAAATCTTCACGGTAAGAGAGTCCGACTCCCTGTGTGTAGGGAGAGGTTTCGTAGATGAGGTTATTGTTGGCATGGTTATATGCCTTGAGCTGAAGTTTACCGTTGCGGGTAAGTTTCACATTCACATCAGCGTCGCCAACCAATCCGTTGTTGTTGGCATTGGTACGCTGCGACGCATTGTTGCCAATGTTTCCGTTGATGCTTACCCGGTCGTTAAATATCTGAGTGCTCAAAGCAAGTTCAACTTCATCGTTTGTGATCTGGTTTCCCGGACGGTAATTCACTCCGATATCGAAGCTGTTGCTGATTTGCGAAAGCCAGTTGCTAAACTGGTTCGACAGCAGTTCGCTGGCCGTTGAGCCTACAAGGCTGTTGTTGGAACCGGAATAGGTGCCGCGAAGGTATTCGGGCGTGTAGAATTTACCCAATACCAGCAGCGACAGAAATTGCTTGTTCATGTCCTCATCAGAACTGATGTACTGAAGCACCTGGTCCTTGATCCGGTTTTCAGAGAAATCGATGTCGAATTCAATGTCGGGATTCGTCAGACTTTTTGAAAGCGCGATTTTACATACGACCGGAATACGCTGGTTAAAGTCTTTGTTGGGATCGGTATCCGGAATTTCTCCGGCATTGGCAAACAAATCGCGGAGCGAAGCTTTTAACCGGTAAATGGCATTCAAATCGAGTGTGGCATCATATGGATCGCCATTCCATTCAATTGTTCCCCCCTGTTGAATTTCAAATCTTTTGTTGATCACATTCTGGAGGGTAAACAGGTAGTCTCCCTGCTCCACGGTGTATTCGCCGTAAAGCGAAATATTAAAGTTTTTATCAATGTCAACCTGCATGTTTCCTGACCCCTGAGCGCGGATGATGTCGCCAATCTTCGAATTATAGATCAGCTGGGCTTTTGCTTCAGGAGTTATTTCCACCATAAATTTCATCTGAAGATTAGACTCGATGACGGGTGATTTTATAGTTTTAGCCAGAGGTTGATAACCGCGTTTAACGAAAGTCAGAAAATCATATTCCTGGGCTTCTTCGGCATATTCCAGAAAAATATTCATTTCAGTTCCCTTTTCAGTTCTGAAAGCACCGTCAATATTCACGGTGGCGCCCATTCCGGTTATGCGTACCAGTCCGCTGCCAAATGCTTTTCCATAAAATTGTTCGTTAATGGCCGGAGTGGTATTGATGGCCATAATGCGATCCGATCGAACAGAAAGGTCGTAAACCATTTTCGAGAAACTGCGGTGCTTTATTGAACCGGAAAAGATTCCCGAATTCCCAAAATCGTCAGTAATTCGCATGTTAGGGAAGATGATTTTATCTCGCGAGAATTTCACGGAATCATTCAGGTTGTAATTGACCTGAAGTTCAGAAAGCATCAGCCCTGCATTTGCTGCATAGAGCGCGCCATCGTGCTGAATGTAGCCTGGTGACCCGTAAATGTGTACTTTCCCGGTGGCATCTCCGTGGAAATTGGCAAAACTGCTACCCATCAGCGGTTGCAAAATCAGGATTGAAAAATGATCGAAGTTGGCATTAACCGAAACACTGTCGCGAGCCGGGTTATAACTTCCAAAAGCATGAAGCGTGTTCCGTTCTCCTTCCTGAACCAGCACCTCAGCATCAATTTCTTCGCTCGAACTATCCCATCGGCTTTGCACAATAGCGTCTCCAAGCGGTTGCCCAAGCAAACTCAATCGGTCAATTCTCAGGTCAGATAGAAACAAGGCTTTCCGGTACAGGTCGAACACCGATAAGCTGCCATTCAATTCGCCATTTAGCCGAAGGTTACCGGCCAGAAAGGTATTCAGCGATTTCAAATCAATCTGGTTGAAATGAATGTTTAACTTGTTTTCCTGATTTCGATCGACCGAGCCTTCTGCCGAAATGTATTGATGCCCGCTTGAAAGTTTCAGGTTGTTTACTTTAATCAGCGATGAATCAATGGTTACAAGTGCCGAGTTGAGTTGCCAGAGTGAGTCGGCCAGAAACAACCGGGTAGGCTTAACCGATATTTCGACATGCGGGCTGCCTGTTTGCCTGAAAAAACGGGTACTGGTATTAATTGAACCGCTGTACGAAACGGCTCCAAAATTATTCCATGATAATTTCGAATCCATACCGTCGGAAACGGCTTCAGAAAGCAGTGCCAGATTATAAACCTTGAATTTTTCGCCAATCGAAATTTCTTCCACTTTATTGCGAAGGTTGAGTTTTGAATTTCCTTCGATATCAATCGAGATTTTGCGAAATGCGGCTGATTGATAACGGATTTCAGGAAAGGTGGCATTGAGCGTCAGTGTGTTTTTTGTTGAGTTGATGCTCCCTTCAATTTCTGCCGGATTAATTTTAAGGCTTGGAATCAACACCTGAGTAAACCGGTTGATATCCTTCAGGTTGAATTTGAAGTCGAAGTTGTTGAGCGTTGGTTCGTTGGGGGCAGTAACTCCGGTTGCCGGAAGGTAATGAGCAATAATTTGCTTGATGGAATTGTGCAAATTGTGCAATTGATATTGACCTCGAATTTCGGCATCCAAAAAATCTGATTTTACCTGAAGCACCGGTTTGTTTTGGTAGAAAGTTTTCAGATCGAAATTGTTGAAAGCCAGTTCCCCGTTCTCATTTAGGTATTTTCCTTCGGTAAAATGAATCAGGCCGTCCAAATTGTCGATGTTATTACCGGTGAAGTTGGCATTTAGCGCAAATGCTATTTCTGATTTGTTAAAGCGGTCAACCAAATTGATTGCCCGTAAATCAGCTTTTTCAACAAACATATTGAAGTTAAAAACCGGCAGCGGCACATTCAGGTCGAACACCCCATCGAAACGCATAAGGAGGTTCGGATCATCAATAATCAGGTTCCCATCGAACCGTTTGTTCATAATATCGCCTGTCAGTTCCATGTTTTTGTAACGATAGTCGTTCACCAGTACACTATCGATCCGGCCCACCACATCGGCCGAGAAATTGTTGTTAAGCTGATTCAGCAAACCATTAATGTTTCCGTTGAATGTGATTCCGCCGAGAACATCGGTTTGCAACAGTTTGCCAAGCTGGAAATCTACTGTTTTAAGCTTTCCGTTGATTTTAAGGTTTTCTCCCTTGGAGGGAACAAACGATAAGTCGGTATTTACCACTCCCCACTTCGAGCTGAACCGGCCAAAGGCTACAAAATCGCTGAGAAATCCGGTGAAATTTCCGGTGTATTCAATGGTTCCTGCCTGAAGTAATTGTTCCGGAAATACAATTTGTTTTAAATGAAATGAATCAGGAAGTTTCAACTGGCTGAGGTCATTGAAATTGGCAAACGATTTTTTCAGGTCAATGTGCATGTAGGTATTGGCAAGGTCGGGCAAACCGTTCAGGTAAAAATCAAATTCGAGCCGGGTATTTCCCTTCATGCTTAATTCAATGTTGTTTCCTTTCAGGTCAACCGGAGTTCCGAAAATATGGCCTGAAACTTCAATGTTTTCTTCCATCCCTTTCACGGAAGGCACAAAAATTCCGATGTCCTTCAGGCTTACCTGTGATTTCTCCAGATCGAGATTAATGCGCAGTTTCCTGAAATCAAAGCCTTTTCCTATCTTGCTTTTGTCAATCCGAAGGTCAGCCCTGCTAATGACTGAATTGGAGGTATGTATGTGCAATCCGGTAATATTCAGCGAATCGGGAGTAGCCATTACTTGTGCCGAAAACTCATTCAGACTGAATTCACCGCGATTGTTTAACTGAAACCGGTCAATCAAAAGAGACGTTTTCTGTCTGCTTGTTTCCACGTTCGAAATCCCCAACGAAATGTCGCTCAACTGCATTCGGTGGTCGCCTGAACTATCTCTGAAGTTGTAATTCAGCCGTGCATCGTTAAAATCGAAACGGTCAACCAGAATCTGAAAGCCGATTGTGTCTGTTTTGGTTGTGTCGGCCGATTTAAACTGATCAAGAAAAAACTGGTAATTGGCTTTACCTGCCGAATCGGTATCAAAATTTAAATAAGTCTGGTTGAGTTCGAGCTTGCCAATGGCGGCATATCGTTTTTTTATGCTGAACGAATCAATACTTGCGCTTAATTTGTCCACAAACAGAAGCGAGTCGTTCTTCTGATCCTGAATGAGCACTCCTTCGAGTACGATTTTGTTGAAAAATGCAATGGAAACTCCCTTGACAGTGATAGTAGTTTGATACTTTCGGGAAAAATATCCGGCTAGTTTTTGTGATAAATAAGTTTGTACAACCGGGCTTTGCAAAATCAGCCAGGAGCAAAAAATCAGAGCAACCACCGTGCCCAGAATGGGTAATCCTATTTTGAGTGTTTTTTTGATAATTTTGTTCCTCGAATTTCTTAGCAAAATAATACAAATCGATGGATAAAAACCAGTCTGTTTATTTTTATTAACGCAGTGCAGGGCTTTTTATTGATTCAAAATGGACAAACAAAAAGACATCATTATATTGGGTATCGAGTCTTCGTGCGACGATACTTCGGCAGCAGTTATTCGTAATGGGTACTTGCTTTCCAATGTTATTGCCGGACAAAAAGTGCATGAGGCTTATGGCGGGGTTGTTCCTGAACTGGCAAGCAGAGCACACCAACAAAATATTATTCCTGTGGTCGATCAGGCAATCAGGCAGGCCGGGATCAAGAATGAAGACATTACAGCCATCGCCTTTACCCGGGGGCCCGGATTATTGGGCTCGCTTTTGGTCGGAACTTCATTTGCCAAAGGATTTTCATTGGCTATTGGCGCTCCAATGATTGAAATTAATCACCTTCAGGCTCATGTGCTGGCTCACTTTATTCAGGAAATCGATGCACCGTTCGATCCACCCAAATTCCCGTTTTTATGTCTGCTCGTTTCCGGTGGAAACTCTCAAATCATTTTGGTGAAGGATTATCTTGAAATGGAAGTAATTGGGCAGACGATTGACGATGCAGCGGGTGAAGCTTTTGACAAATGTGCTAAAGTGATAGGGCTGCCTTATCCCGGAGGACCATTTGTTGACCGGTTGGCTAAAGATGGAGATCCGGACGCATTTCTGTTTGCCAAGCCTCGGATTGCCGGTTTTGACTACAGCTTTAGTGGTTTGAAAACCAGTTTCTTATATTTCCTTCGTGACCAGTTGAAGGAAAATGAAAATTTCATTGAAGAACGCAAGGCTGATTTATGCGCTTCGCTGCAAAAGACCATCATCGATATTTTACTGGGAAAGCTGATTAAGGCTGCTAAGGAAACCGGTATTCAGGAAATTGCGGTTGCCGGTGGCGTGTCGGCCAATTCGGGTTTACGCGATGCCCTGCTTGATAACGCCTCGCGACGCCGCTGGAAAATGCACATTCCCCAATTTGCTTTTACTACTGATAATGCTGCCATGATTGCTATAACCGGCTACTATAAATACCAAAAGGGTGAGTTCATTGGCCTGGATGCAGTTCCTTTTGCGCGCATGGACATCAGGGAATAAAACAGAGGATAGAAATTTCTGGTTCTGCCAATTTCTATTTAGAGTAGTGCATTGAGGATGATCTGTTTTTGATTTGGAGAATTAATCTGTTCGTCAAAATGGCAATCTGTAATGTTTTTGTTATAATTTGTTTGTCTGGAAGGGTATTCTCCGGATAATTATAACATGTCCGTATTTTTGTTTCGAGTAACGTAAAAATCCAGTTCAGTCATGAAATTAACATACGGAGTAATTGGTACAGGGGCTTTGGGCGGTTATTACGGCGGAATGCTTGCCAAGGCAGGGGAGGAGGTTCACTTCCTTTTCAGGAGCGATTACAGACACGTTCGGGATTATGGATTGCGGGTTGATTCGGTTAAGGGAGATTTTCACCTTCACAACATTTACGCTTACCGTAATGCAGAGGAAATGCCTTCGTGTGATGTTGTTCTGGTTTGCCTTAAAACAACCGGAAATTACAGTCTGCCTCAAATGGTTCGTCCTTTGGTTCATCCGAAAAGTTTGGTCATTTTAATGCAAAACGGGCTGGGACTTGAGGAAGATTTGGCTGTCCAATTTCCCGAGGTTTTTCTGGCCGGAGGACTGGCCTTCATCTGCTCGAATAAAATTGGGCCCGGGCATATTCATCATCTCGATTACGGAAGGCTGATTTTAGGGTCGCACCAGGCGGCTGATCAAACAATTCTTCAACAGGTGATAGCCGATTTTCAGAATGCTTCAATTCAGGCAGAGCTTTCGCCTAATCTTCGTTTTGCCCGCTGGCAGAAGCTGGTATGGAATATTCCGTTTAACGGGATGGCTGTGGTGCTGAATACCACAACCGATCGGTTAATGGAAAACGAGGCAACCCGCGATTTGTCGCGCGAGCTGATGCTGGAAGTGATCCGGGGAGCCAATGCCTGCGGAGTTCCGTTGAAGGAAACACTGGCGCAGCAAATGATTGATATGACCATCAAGATGAAGCCGTACGCGCCCAGCATGAAGCTGGATTACGATTTTCGCCGTCCGATGGAAATAGAATACATTTATTCGCGCCCAATTCAAACGGCACGCGCAGCTGGTTTTGAAATGCACAAAGTGGCCATGCTCGAAAAACAGTTGCGGTTTATCCAGTCAAATTATCATTCACAGCAACCATGATGAAACGTCTTTTTATCGGGATTCCGGTATATGCAGATCTGGCAAATGAAAAGGCCAGGCTTTGGCAAAATGATGGACTGTTGAACCAAAACCGAATGGTTTGGGTGAAACCTGAAAACTGGCACATCACATTGTTCTTTTTGGGCGATACACCAGTTTCAGAAATCCCTTTGTTACAAAAATTGATGGACGAATCGTTTAACGGTATTGAAAGCGTACAAACCGAACTGAAGGGGGCCGGACTATTTCCTGATCAACGAAATCCCAAAGTTTTGTGGTTAGGTTTAAGTACCATTCAAACGTTGATTCCAGCCCGAAACCTTCTGGGCGAAAAATTGGTGCACAATGGTTTTAACTTCGACAATAAGCCACTAAAACCACACCTGACCATTGCCCGTATCAAAAACCTTGAACACCGGGAATCCCTGAAAAATCTGCTGCAACAGCATCAGGATTCAGGTTTTGGATCAGTTCTTCTTAATCGGGTTATTTTGTTTGAAAGTGTACTTACCCCGAACGGACCGGTTTACAGGTCGCTATATGAAAAAAAGTTACTCTAGCTTAGGTGCTTTTTGACAAATTCCACAATTTCATTCATTGCCACCGTGGCTTCAGGGAAGAATGGGGCCAGCAGCGGGTAACAATGTACTTGTCCATAACCGGCGGTAAATTTAGCATCAACTCCGGCGGCAGTGGCTTTTTCGTAAAACCTCCTGCCATCGTCAAACAATTCATCGTCAACGCCTGAGTTGATCAGTAATGGGGGCAATCCATTTAAATCGCCGAATAGTGGCGAAATAAGCGGATGTCCGGGAGGTGTGCTTCCCGCATAATGTTTGCTGAAAACCAACCAGGAATCGGTTGGAGCAACTGATACTTTATTTTTGGTGTGATACGATTCGCCTGAGCAGGTCAGGTCGGTCCATGGCGAGATGGCGACTGCCGCAGCCGGAAGAGCGATTCCCCTTTCTTTCAGGGCCAGCAATAAGGCCAGACCTAATCCTCCGCCTGCCGATTCACCGGCCACCAAAATATTTCTTGCCTGATATCCTGAGGAGAGTACTGCTTCATAAAATTTCACTGAGTCGTCGATAGCTGCCGGGAACGGATGTTCCGGGGCCAGACGGTATTCATAAATCAATGTATTGAAACCAGTAGATGCGGCAAATTTCGATACAAATCCGCGGTGATCGTTGCACGAGCCGGAAACGTAGCCTCCGCCGTGTACATACAAAATTAGCTTGTCAGAAGGTGCACTTGCCGGTTTAAGCCATTCGGCTTTTATCCCTTCAATAACCTGTTGCTGAACGGTAATTTCCTCCGGAATTTTTGCGTATTTGGCGGCCCCGCGCTCACACAGTTCGCGGAATTCAGCAATTGAAGTATTCATGTTGAATACCGGTTTCTTAAATTTTCCCTGCAATATGTGCCGGTTACGCATCATGAAGTTGAACATCCGGCTTTTAAAACTGCTCATTGTATTTGATTTTAATTGTTTTGGCGCGACAAAGTTCATCAATCAAAAATCAAAATTACTTCACCCAGGTTAATTCTATGAATTATTTTTTCTGATTCGGCTTAACGATTGCGGAGCAATTCCGAGGAAGGTTGAAAGGTGTTTTAACGGGATTTTATGAATGACCTCAGGATAGTTCTCCCTCAATTTGAAATAGCGGTTTTCGGCAGTTTCGGTTTTCGCTTCCATCAGCAAATCTTCGGTGTAGCTTTGCACTTCGTGTACAAATTTCCGGGTAAAATTATTCCAGCTTTTCAGTTCGAGTAATTCGTTGGCTTTGGCTAACGATGTTTGCCATACAATAGTTTTTTCAAGCGCCTGAATGTTTTCGGCAGATGGTTTTTGATTGCGGAAACTGTCTTTTGAAGTAAAGCAATAGGGTGCCACCGTGAAAAATTTGGTAATGTCGTTTCCGTCGATATTCAGAAAATAACGGATCAGTCCTTCTTCCAGAAAATAGAAATGACGGCAAATATTTCCTTCGGACAGAATGAGCTCATTTTTTTTGAATTCACGCCGCTCGAAAGCCGCCTCAATTACCTTCCAATCGGTATCGGGCACAGAAGTATATTTTTCAATGAATTCTCGAAAATTAAGCATGATGTTGGGTGATTTTCAATTCAATTTAGAGCGATCATCCAAAAATAATCAATAAGCTTCAGACGAATAAATAAATTTGTCGAAATCAGCGTAAGCTTTCGATGTTTGATTTTGAGAAGCAGCAAAAAGTCCGAGATATACACCGGTAAAACCACCAGCTGTTTCAGAACTAAGGTAACATACATTCATCTTGCCCAATGGCTGAAAGTTTTTGCCGTCGGATGAATACGCAAATGAATAATAGTCGTTGCTTCCCTTTACCTGAAGATAAATTTGACCTTTTGGTACGTTGATTTCACAGGCAGTATGAGTCAACTCTCCCAAGCGATAACGCAAAACTAAAGTACGCTTCCCGCTTGTTTGCCTCAGGAAAATGTCATAATGTGATTTGTTATTCATAAAAACAGTAAGTCCTGCTTCATCACCATTTTGAGTTTCGAAGAAATCGGTTACAGCGGTTGCGGTAAAATTGATGTGCTCCTGTCTTCTGCCAGCAAAAGTGGGCGAATCAATATCGTCAAGCTTAACAGGTGAGGCTTTTAGCCGCAAGCAGCCTTTTTTCTCGCTTAATGAATAATTTTCATTTCGGGGATTTCTCAGAAAATTCCATTCGAAACCTAACTGCTTTTCATCAAAATCGGTGGTATCCGAAACTTCCTTCACTGGTTGTAAGGGCAGGGTAGGTACCTCCATGTTTACATCGATTGTGCCATTCCCGTTCACAACCGGCCAGGCATTTTTATCCCACCGTACAGGAGCCAGAAAAGTTTCTCTGCCCAACAGATGATGCAGACCGCTTTGTGGACGGAAAGCAAGACAAACCATCCACCAGGAGCCATCATTGGCTTGAATTAAATCTGCATGTCCAGTTCCTTGAATCGGACTAAGCTGGGCATTGACATTGATGTGGGTCAGAATTGGATTTGCAGGATTTGATTCATAAGGGCCATCAATCTGTTTACTACGGGCAATTGTGACTTTATGACCATATTCGGTTCCACCTTCTGAAATCATTAAATAATACCAGCCATCTTTTTTATAAATGTGTGGAGCTTCGGGGTACCGGCCTCCGGTTCCGCCCCAAATGACTTTGCTTGTTGTGAGTTGCTCGCCCGTAAGTGGATTAATTTCGCACAGATAAATGCAGTTGTCAGGATTTGAAGTGAGGTAACATTTGTCTCCTTCAAAATACAAAGAGGGATCGATGCCCGGTTGCTTCAGCCATACCGGTTCTGACCATTCGTCTGCCGGATTTTTCGTATGCACAATAAAGTTTCCCTTACTCGAAACGTTTGTTGTAATCATGTAAAATGTGCCGTTGTGATAGCGAATGGTTGGTGCATAAATACCCGCTGAAACACCACATTTTTCAAGCGGCAATTGAGATGAACGCGTAAGGCAATGCCCTATTTGCTTCCAGTTAACCAAGTCTTTGCTGTGGAATAATGGTACTCCGGGGAAATATTCGAAACTGCTGGTCACCAGGTAAAAATCATCGCCAGCCTTGCAGATGCTGGGATCGGGGTGAAATCCGGGGATAACAGGATTTTTATAGCCTGAAGGCTTAGTTGCAAAGCAGGAGCAGGTAATGATAATTGCCAGTAACTGAATCAGGTTCTTCATAGTGCTGTTATAAAATTGTACATGTATTTAATCAATACTCGAATTCTGAATTGGTGGATTGCCCTCTTTTTTTGCTGTTTTATATATTTCGCCCCAATGTTTTTTGTGCACAAACCGTTTTAATAAAATAAGGTTCTTTTTTTCGCTTTCGGGCATTTCATAAGGGAAGCAGGTTGAGTCGTAAATTATTATATCGCGGTTTTCTATGCCCGGAAGATGGTGCATTCTAAAGTTTCTACTGGTTGACCTGTACTTGGAAAAGCTGTCGCGTAATCCCATTACCATATTGAAGCCTCCACCAATTTCGGAGTCATAAAAGTTTTGTTCTTCGCAATATTTCGTCATTTGCTGGTGTACAACTAAAAATTCGGTATAGCCCAGATCAGAATCGGTCTGACCCCGTTTTGTGACTAAATAATATACCGAAATCGAAAGAATAAGTGCGATGTACGCACTATTTACCACCTGATACCTGGTTTTTATCTGTTGAATTAATACCAGTGAAGCCAATATCATTATTCCCATTACTGGAAACATATATCGGTAGATATAAAAATTCAGGATTGAAAAAATGAGGTAGGAAATTAAAATCATCAGACTTAATATCAGGAATCGTTTGTTTTCGATTCTTTTTTTTCTGAAAAGCAAAATTGCCAGTGCCGCTAAAGCTAAAAGAAAGATTACATTTCGGCCCTGCGATAAAAACAAGGTTGAGGTGGCTGAATTGAATTTATAGAGTACTTTGGCGCTATTGATGGTAATGTAATCGAGATGTTCGGAATAAAAGAAAACTCCGAATTCGAGGTAATGGAGAACAAGAAATGCGGAATAAACAAAAACCGGAACAGCGTGCATAGCCAGATTACTCCAGAAGATTCGGGTCTTCCAGGTTGGGTAATTTTCAATAAGAAAGGCCAATCCGAAAACCATGATAAAAACAGCCCCGGTCTCTTTGCTGAGCATGATTAGTGAGCCAAATAATGCGTACATTCCGTAATTGCGCGACAAGTAGCTGTCGAAACTCAGCATGAAAAGCATGAACAGGAAAATTTCGGGTAAAACTAAACCGGCCTGAGCCAGAAACATAGGTTGCAGGGAAAGGAGAACTACGGAAATATTTGCCAGAATAATGCTTGTGTGCCGCCTGGCGAAACGATGGAATACATACAATGCAAATAAGGCGACCAACAAAGAAAAAAGACGCATTAAAATTACCGAGTCACCCGCGATAAATTTCATCCAGAGCGAATAAAGGAAATAGAAAAACAGAGGATGACCTTTCGACAGATGCAGCGGAATTGTTCCGGGCAACATACCAGGGCCAAGCTTTGTCATTTCCAGTATGGCCGGATAGTAAGAAAATGCTTCGTCCCAAAAATAGGGCAAGCCAAGGTGAGGAATCTTTACAACAATTGTAATACAAACTGCTACAATCAGAAAAATCCAGGGATGTTTTAAATTGCTCATTCAATAGGTCTAAGTTCAGCGAAATATGTTGTCTGCGAGCCTTCTGCCGTTTTCTTGATTAGTTGTAGAAAACAAAGGTATTTACCGATGCTGGTTTTAACTGAAATTCTGTTTTCCCTTTTTTTGTTTTGGCAATACCCTTCAAGGTTTCCCAATTGTTGGTTTCGGTGGTCGAAGTTACATCAATCTGTTGAGATTCAAAGCCCGAAATATCTACACTAACCGGTTCTTTCTTCATGTTGATGAGTTGCAAAACCCGTTTGCCGTCGGCACGAATTCCGCTGATAACCAGAATTTCAGGGTCGGAACTGATGGAATGCACGATTTGGGTACCGGTATTCAGAAATTCGGTTTGGTGACGGGTGACGTAATACGACGGATATTTCTCCTTGGTGTCGGCCGACATGATGGCGTAGTTGTTTTGCCAGGTCCAGTAGAGCGAAACTTCCACTTCGGCATATTTCATCATCCGGTGCGAAATTTTGGCGAAGCGGAGTGCATAATCCCAGCTTTTATTCATGTCCTTAATTTTCCAGGCCATGGCATCGAACCCCAGTTCGGCGCACCAAACTTCTTTTTTCCATGCTTTTCCGAAGCCGGCAATACGCTCAAATTCGCTATCCGGAATGTTTTCCGACCACCAGCAATGAAAACTCAACGGCCCGAGGTACGGGTAAATTGTTGGATCGGCCATGATGCGGGTTGCAAATTCCACGGTTCCTTTGGTTTGAGCCGTATCTGCCAGTAAAAATTTGGTTTTCAACCCAGCTTCGGCCCATTTTTGCCCGGCTTTTTTAACGAAAGCAATTGTGGCCTCGGGCGAAAAAATAATCTGGTAACCGCCATCCGATTCATTGAACGAAAACTGATCGACCTCGACGCCGTATTCGTTTTTCGCTTTCAGAAAAAAGTCGGTGAGCATTTGAATCACTTCGTCGTACGCTTCGGGTTTTACAACCCGTTGGGCTTGTCTGGTGGGATCGACAATGAACTCATCAGGCAGGTCCCATACCGAAATGGTAAAATTCGTCACGCCGAATTCGGTTTTCATTCGTTTCAATTCTTCCAGAACTTCAATAACCAAAGGCTGTTTGGTGTAGCTGGAACCATGGTAATCTTCGAATTTCATGTTCCGCAGACGAACCGGAAGTGCTACCCGAACATGAGTCGGACGGAATTCGCGCAAGGTTTCGTTGCCAATAGCATCGGCGGCGTGTGCCGAATAGTTTGCCTGACAATAGTTACCGCCAATGGATTGAATCACCTGTTTCTTGATTTCAGGATAGATTTTAACTGTTGCTTTTTGGGCCGATACAACTGTGAAGTTGAATGCAAAGATGAAAGCAAAAAATAAAAAAGGATTGGTTTTCATGTTGGTAAGGTTTATTTCAGATGATTTAGTTGCTGGATTAGAAATTTTCTGGTATTCAAAAGCCTCCGTTTTTTTCGGCCTGTTTTCGCAACAGTTCGCGGGTTTTGATGCCGGATTCTTTCAGGTCGTTGTCCTTCCAGTTTCCTTCAGAAGAAGCGCTGGATTTGAGCATCGAACAAGTTTCGTTTTTGTCGGCAATCGACCACGAAATGAGGCTGATGCTTTTCTTTTCGCACCAGTCGATCCAGTTTTGCCATTCGGAGTAATTAATGGAGCCATTTCCTGAAGCTTCCATACCGGCTGATTCGGAAATAAAAACAGCCAGACCTTTACTTATGGCGTAATCGCAGCGGTCACGTAGAAATTTACCGTGCGTTCCGGCATAAAAATGACAGGTGTACATGATGTTGCTGAATCCTGAAATGGGGTCGTCGGCTGCTAAATGGATATCCTGATCCCAATGCGGACTTCCAACCAGGATGATATTGTCCGGATCGATGGCCCGAATGGTTTTGATCAGTTCGGTGGAATAGTCTTTAACCTGCTGCCAGGTATCTTTCACCGGTTCGTTATAAAGCTCGTAAATGATGTGCGGGTTTTTACCGTATTTTTGGGCCATTTCAGTAAAAAATGTTTTGGCCTGATCCAATTTCAGCGTATGGCTGTGCCAGTCGATAATAACATAGATGTTGCTCTCGATGGCTCCCTGAATCACAGCCTCTATTTTCTCTTTTGACCAGTCGGGCTTGTTGATGTAACCTTGTTTCGGATCAATTCCCATAGCCGCGCGAACCACCGAGCATTTCCAGTCGGTTGCCAGCCATTTCACCGACTCTTTGTTGTAAAAACGTGGCCACCAGTTGTGCCAGCCATAGCTGACTCCGTTCAGAACGGTGACCTTTCCGCTTTGGTCAACCAATTGGGTGCCTTTTACCGAGAGATTTCCATAAATTTTTACAGGCTGAGCCTGAATGGTTGCGGCATAGAAAAGGATGATTATTAGGCTGAGAAGGTGTTTTATGCTCATGTCGTGGACTTTGAAGGTCAGTGCCGGATGATTAATTTATGTGTGTGAACATCGTTGGCAAAGATAATCCGTATCAGATAAATTCCGGAATTCAGGCCTGTTGTATTTATTTCAGCAAAATGATTGCCGGCCTCACAAATTTGTTTACTGATGTTTTTCACTAACAATCCATTGGAATGAAAGAGTCCTATTTCCACCTGATCTTTTACAGGAAGAGAAAAGTCGATCGTAATCCGATTCTTTGCCGGATTTGGATAGACTGAGGTTGTTATATGTGTTTTTTGTAGTTTGCCGGATACGTTCATAACCAGAGATTTCAGAAGAATGGAATTGACCGATAGAGGCGCCAGTTCAACCGTTAAGTCTGTTGCGGTCACGTCAACCTGGATTTTTTTCAGTGCGTTGGATGTGTGCGATACAAACGTTTCTGACGACCCCAGGTTGGATAGCGAGTACATGGGGTATTGTCCCGGGTTCGCTTTAAATCCGTTAAAATTTACAGTTACTGTCTTCTTTTCGGTGAGTGAGCGGTTGATCAAGACCACGGTCATTGAATCGGTCGCCTCGTTGATTGTTGGATAGGCCGAAACCACTGTTTCGTTTTGACTGGTTGCCTGCACATAATTTTCCTGGTTGTAGCGGCTGAAAAGGTGAAGGGTTTCCCACATTCCAGTGTCCCATCTCCAGGGAGTGAAAATCTCGACGCCGTTTTTCATAAACTCGCCCATAGTAGAACCGTACCACACTGCCTGAACGTTGGCATTCGTGCTTTTCAGGGCAGTTTCGGTTACTGCCAGTCCAACTCCATGATTGGTTCCCATGTATTTGATGAGCCAATCTGAGCATCGGCCCAAAATATACTCTTTGTTGAGCGAAGTATCCCAGCCTCCATTGAGCGTTCGAAGTCCATTCGCTTCGGGATAAACGTAATTGCGATCGAAAAACACACGGTGAAACTGGACACAGGTTGCCGGATCTGAGCTTCCGGGATAGTAATGAATGTCGAGTACATCGAGCAGTTTTATTCCGGAAGCTTTTTCTTCTTCCGAGATCCGGAGAATGAAGTATTCGAGCCAGCAGTATTTGCTACCATTGTATGTGATTGTTTCGCTTCCCCATTTATACCACTGCCATTCGTTGGCTGGTACCGGACCCGAAAGTTTGATCTCGGGAAATTTTGCACGTGCGGCTTTGGCCACTTTAAAGTAAAGCTGCATAAATTCTTCGGCCAGGCACTGTGTTTTCATCACATCATCATGCGTTCCCGACCATATTTCTGGTTCGTTGTCCATGCTCCAGTAACGCAGTTTGTTTTTGTCGTAGCCCAGTCCTTTGGCGCCAAACCATTTATCGAGAATACCCACCGTTGAGTCGGCAGTCCATTTCATCAGGTATAAATCAGGATTACCCTCTACCCTGGCTTTGGTGCCCGTTGCATTCACTTGCCCGCCACCGGCCAGATTTTGAGCTACGCCTTCCCAATATTTCGATTGGTTGTAGCCCCAGTCGTTGAAGTTGTTTTTGGTATTGGCTGCTGCTTTCCCAAGTAACTGGAACGACCACATGCCGTGTACTCCCGGCATTTTGTCGAACATGTTTTTTGCTGCTGCATCCCAGTCGTTGGGGTAAACATTGTTGTACCAATCGGGGTGACTCGACAGTTTTAGCCTCCAGTTATATTTGGTACTGTTATTTCCGCCGCCCTGCCTGACAAACCTGACGCCTGCTTCACGGGCTTGGGTGATGTCGCTGTTTGTGTCTGTCAAATAAGTGCTTGGCAAAACGTTGTTTTTCCCATAAATGAAGGGTGAGACTGGTTTTTTCTCCCTGGTCAGATCAATGTCGATTCGAATTGTTGTCTGGGAATAACCAAAATTAATCGCTAATAACGATATAATCAGGAATATGGAAATTGAAAGTAGCTTCATCGTTAGGTTTGTCGGGTTATTGCTTTTGCATAGGTATTACGGTTTGAAAATCTACAAAATGTAAATGTTACAATTACAAATAAAATCAATTTTTTCGATACTTTAGGCGATCGATATACTTCATTAACCGATCTAAACAGAGACCAATGAAATGGTGTTCCGGATTAATATCTACGTGCCTGCTAGTCTTTAGTTTGTCAGCACTTCAGGCGCAAATGCCCTTTACCAAAGGAGTCAACCTTACCAATTGGTTTCAGGCGGATAATGTCAGGCAGGTACAGTTTTCAAAATATACCCGGCAGGATTTTGTCAGGATTAAAAGCCTGGGATGCGATGTGGTCCGGTTACCTATCAACCTGCATTACATGACTAATGGTTCGCCCGGCTATACCATCGATCCGCTGCTCTTTGATTTTTTGGATCAGGTGGTGGATTGGGCCGAAGAATTGCAGATTCACTTGTTGCTCGATAATCACAGTTTCGATCCGAATGTCAATACTCAACCGTCGGTTGAAGATATTTTGCTGAAAGTGTGGCCACAAATGGCCGAACGCTATAAAAACAGGTCGAATTACGTTTATTACGAAATTTTAAATGAACCTCATGGAATCACAACTTCTCTGTGGTGTCAGATTCAGCAAAAGGTAATCGATGCCATTCGCAAAGTCGATTCCAAACACACGATCATCGTCGGTGCTTCTGGATTCAATAGTTACAACGAACTGAAAAATATGCCGGTTTATGCCGACAACAATCTCATTTACACCTTTCACTTTTACGACCCGTTCATGTTCACGCATCAGGGAGCAACCTGGACAGATTATATGCAGGATTTAGCGAATGTACCCTTCCCGTACGATGCAACCCGAATGCCGGCTGTGCCTGCAAGCGCCAAGGGAACCTGGGTCGAGAGTTCGCTGAACAACTACAAAAACGACGGTACTGTTGCCAAGGTAAAACAACTAATTGATGTGGCAGCCGCTTTTAAAGCAAACCGGAATGTTCGTATCTATTGTGGCGAATTTGGCGTGTACATCCCGAATAGTCCGCATGTCGACCGCGTTTATTGGTACGATGTGGTTCGGAAATATCTGGAAGAAAAGGGAATTACCTGGACCATCTGGGATTATCAGGGAGGATTTGGATTGTTCGAAAAAGGATCGAGCCAATTGTTTGATTACGATCTGGACGTCGATATTCTGAAGAGCCTGAACCTAAATATCCCAGAACAAAAGACCTTTGCAATCGTACCCGACGACAAGCCAATTGACATTTATTCCGATTTTATCGGACCTTCGATTGCCGAATCGGGAAATGCCGGCAACGGAACAATCGATTATTACCACTCGGCTGCACAATCGGGCAAATACGCTATTTACTGGACCGGAAGCAATCAGTACTCCGGACCAGGTTTCGATTTCAGGCCTGATAAGGATTTATCCCGACTGGTGGCCAATAATTACGAACTCGATTTTTGGGTGAAGGGAGATAGTCCGAATACCAAATTTGAGATGCGCTTTATCGATTCGAAGACCAGCGTTGCAGGTGATCATCCGTGGCGGATGAGCTATACCATCGATCAGACCAAGGTTACCTGGAACGGAACGTGGCAACACCTCAAAATTCCGCTGAAAAGCTTCAGGGAAACTGGATCGTGGGATGTAAACGCATGGTATAACCCGGTCGGGAAGTTCGACTGGAAAGAAGTGAACCGCTTCGAGATTATCGCCGAGTTCAACGCCCTTGGGACCCAGAAAATATGGTTTGACGACCTGAAAATAAATGGTACTCCGTTAACATCGGTCGGTAAGGTTTCGGTTAGCGAGATTTTTCAGTCGCGCGTGTATCCCAATCCGTTTACCGATGCGGTTTCCATCGAGTGTTTTCTCCCTGTTTCAGGACAAGTAACAGTCGAAATCTTCAACCTCAGCGGCCAATTGATTGATGTTCCTGTCGTTGATCAGTATTTCCCTGAAGGACTGAACCGGATAGTATGGAAGCCTGCTCAAAAAAGAATTTTAAAACCTGCGGAAGGTGTCTATATTTGTAAAATAAGCGCCTCGGGCAAAACCGAGACGATCAAGATGATTTTGAAAAAGTAATATCCTGAAACGATGAAAAAAATTCCGGTGATTTTTCTGGCGATGATTGTTTTTGCCTGCACAAACGGTAAGAAAGTAGAGTGGGTGAGTACCACCGCTGAACAGCCTTGGACAACGATGCAAGGTGCGGCGATTCAACCAGGCGACAATGAGCAACAAGCCATTCGCATCCCGGTCGATAGTGCACAGCAAACAATCGATGGTTTTGGCGGCTGCTTCAACGAACTGGGTTGGGATGCGCTGCAGGCATTGCCTGAAGAAACCCGCAATACTGTGCTCAAAAATTTGTTCGACAGTATTGCCGGATGTCGGTTTAATATTTTCAGAATGCCGATAGGAGCAAACGATTATGCTGTCGATTGGTATAGCCACAACGAAACAACCGACGATTTTGAGATGACCAACTTTAGTCTCGAACGCGATCAAAAAAGATTGATTCCATACATTAAGGCGGCACAGTCGTTTATCCCCAGTATGCAGGTGTGGGCTTCACCGTGGTGCCCGCCCTCCTGGATGAAAACCAACGGGCATTATGCCTGCAAGTCGAATTCACAGGTTAACGATTTGCCCGAAAATCGTCAGGGTGAGGAAATGGTCACCCAATTCAGGATGGAACCCAAAGTGCTCGAAGCTTATGCACTTTACTTCGAAAAATTTATTAAAGGATATGCCGAAAACGGAATCACCATTTCGGCAGTTCATGTTCAGAATGAAATGAATTCGTGCCAGAATTTTCCGTCGTGCATTTGGCGCCCCGAAGATCTGGCAACATTTATTGGCAGTTATCTAGGTCCGAAATTCGAAACCGGTGGTATTTCAGCAAAAATATGGTATGGCACAGTTGAGCGCCCTCAAATCGAGCGAATTGATACGGTTATGAAAAATGAAGTTGCCCGCAGGTACATTACCGGCATGGGCTTTCAGTGGGCTGGAAAAGGCGCTATCCCCGAAGTTCGGAGAAAGTATCCCGAGTTAAAACTTATGCAAACTGAAACCGAATGCGGAAACGGGTCGAACGACTGGGCCGCAGCAGAGCACACCTTCGGACTGATGAAACACTACTTCAGGCATGGTGCAAACGCATACATGTACTGGAACATGATTCTTGACGAAACCGGCAAAAGCCAGTGGGGATGGAAACAAAATTCCATGATCAGCATCGAAAAGGCATCGGGAAAAGTGGTTTATAATCCGGAGTATTACCTGATGAAGCATTTGAGCTATTATGTCAGGCAGGGTTCAAAATACATCCATGTAAGTGGCCATGAGAATTGTCTGGCTTTTGTAAACCACGATCAACTGGTAATTTTTTACTATCATGACGGGGATGCTGAAAAAATGACCACTTTTGCAGTAAACAATCAGATGATCTCAGTTAACCTGAAACCAAAGTCATTCAATACATTCTCGTTGACAATTGAAAAGTAGATGACAATAATTATTTACTTTTTGGGTTAATTATTACATTCGAAAAATTCTGCCAATGAATTATCAAGTCCTTTCAATCATCATTCCGGCTTATAATGAGGAAAAAACTATATTGTCAATACTTGAAAGGGTAGGGGCAGTCAGCCTAATTGGAGGTTTTCAAAAGGAGATTATTGTGGTGAATGATTGTTCCAAAGACGACACTGCTCAAGTTGTTGAAAAGTATCAGGCAGAGAATCCCGAACGCAATATCCGGTTGTATCACCAACCGGTTAATATGGGCAAAGGTGCAGCTATTCATCGCGGAATTGCTGAAGCCAGCGGTGATTATCTGATTGTTCAGGATGCTGACCTTGAGTACGATCCCCGTGAGTACAATGATTTACTAAAACCTGTGGTTGAGGGTTTTGCAGATGTAGTTTACGGATCGCGTTTTATGGGAGGTAATTCGCATCGCATTCTGTTTTTCTGGCATTCCATCGGGAATAAAATGCTGACTTTCTTTTCGAATATGCTCTCAAATCTGAATCTTACGGATATGGAAACCTGCTACAAATTGTTCCGGTCCGACATCATCAAATCCATTAATTTGAAGGAAAAACGATTTGGTTTTGAACCCGAAGTGACGGCAAAGATTGCACGCATCCCGAACATTCGTATTTATGAGATCGGGATTTCATACTACGGCCGCACCTACGAAGAAGGGAAGAAGATCAACTGGCGCGATGGTTTCAGGGCAATCTGGTGCATATTGAAATACAACCTCTTCAGTAATAGATAGCCTGTTATACAATGACAAGGCAGAATAAAATACTGGTGCTTATTTTTTTGGGAATTTTCCTGCTTCAACTTGCATTGATTCTATCAAGTATCGATTGTTACGGGGGAGCTGATAATGTCAACCATTTCCGGATTTCTCGCTATGCATGGAAATATCCCGAGTTGTTTCTCGACCTCTGGGGAAAACCGGTTTACACTGCACTTACTTTTCCGTTTTCAGTGCTGGGGATGAAAATGGCCCGACTTTTCAATGTGATGGTTGGCTTAGTTGCTATTTTTCTTACAATCAAAATTTTACAGCTTTATACAAAAAAGGAGAGCCTTTTGCCTGCGGTTTTCATAGCATTCTCTCCCATGTATTTTTTGCTGATGCAAAGCTGCATGACCGAGATTTTGTTCAGCCTTTTTTTGGTTCTTTCGTTCTGGTTCTTTTTCAAAGAGAAATATAGTTGGGCGGCGGTTGTTCTTTCGTTTTTACCGTTTGTACGATCCGAAGGAATTGTCGTTTTCCCATTGATGGTTGTAGCTTTAGTGCTATCCAGAAAATATTGGTCGGTGCTGTTTTTGGCAACTGGTGCCCTGTTTTTTACACTGGTTGGCTATCCGCATTTTAAGGATTGGCTTTGGATTGTGAATCAAACACCCTATTCAATGGGGGCCAGCGTTTACGGAAGCGGTAGTTTGTTCCATTTCATCAACAAAAGTCCGCAAATATTTGGGCAGCCCTTTCTTATTTTCCTGATTATCGGGTTGGCTGTTTGGACATTTCAGCAGATGAAATCATTCAAGCCGACAGAAAAAGCGTTTTTGTTCTGGTTCTTGATTTCGGGAAGCTTTGTTGTTTTTTTTGCTGCGCATTCGTATGTATGGTGGAAAGGTACAGGAAGTTCGCTGGGATTGATCAGGGTAATTGCCAGCGTGATTCCACTCGCGGCAATTATCGCGACTATTGGATTCGACAAGGTTCTGGAACGAATCAAAAATAAATCTGTTCAGATTGGACTGGTCGTCGTGGTGGTTATGGCGCAGCTTATTGTGCCTTTTGCACAGCACCACATGCCGTTTAAACCAGAGCGCCCACAATTGCTTATGCTCGATGCGGCTAATTATCTAAAATCTGAAAAGACAACTTCAAAAATCTACTATTTTGATCCATATCTGATTCATTTTCTGAATATTGATCCATTCGATCAAAAGCTCTCCAATTTTGGGATTGCCGACAGGCAGCAACCCTCGATAAGTATGAGCGACGGCGATATTTTGGTTTGGGACGCTCATTTTGGGCCAAATGAAGGAGGTGTTCAGCTTGAAAATCTGAACAACGATCCGCATCTGCAGCGAGTGAAATCCATTCTTCCTGACGAGAATTTCAAAGTTTTGGGCGGATACGATTATGGTATTTATATCTTTAAAAAGGTTCAGCAAAAGGAAATTCAGGAAAAGAAGCAACTGATTGAACGCGAACTGAATTTTGAAGGTGTTGGAAATGAGTATCTTGAAGTTTTGGATGGGAAAAAGCTGCTGAAAATGGATTCTGAGATGGAATTTAGCCCGGCTATTCAGGTTTCTCTTGATGAGGTAAAGGCTCAGGATTATATGGATATGGAAGCCCGGTTGAATTTTAGTTTGAAGGAACCGATTTCGAAGGACGCCGTTTTGCTTATTCTTTCGGTTGACGTCGATCATAAATCGCTTAGCTATAACAAGATGGATTTGAGTGATTTAAAAGATAGTCAGCCCCAAGAAGAGTTGGTTTTTCCCATAAAACTGAGAGCCAATTTCCCAAAAGGAGCGGTTCTAAATCTTTATGTTTGGAATAAGGATAAGAAAAGGCTCCAGGTGAGTAGTTTGAAACTTACAATAACCGGATACTAATAGTATGGCGAGAAAATATACACTGATTATTTGGTTGTTGATTAGTTTGGTAACCGTGAAAATTACCGTTAATCTGGAGCCCTGGAACCGAAAAACCATTATCGATCAGGATATTATCTTTTATTACGGCTATTTGCCTGCTACTTTTATATACCACGACTGGAGTTTTACCTTTTCGGACAAGCCAGGTTTTACAGGTAAAGTCTGGAGTTTGCCTTCTCCGACAGGGGAAAGGGTACAAAAAATGTCGATGGGAGTTGCTTATTTGTATGCGCCATTTTTCGCTGTAGCTCATTGGTACAACAAGGCAACCGGTGGAGTGGCCAATGGTTATTCGCCCAATTATCACAAGGCTTTGGTGTGGGCTGGGTTGTTTTATTTTGTTTTAGGCTTGTTTTTACTTCACCTGATTTTATCCAGATACTTTTCTGATGAAATTACGGCTATCGTGCTTTTAGTCATTGGTTTGGGAACCAATTTATTCAACTACGCCACCTGGGACGGTGCCATGTCGCACGTTTACAGCTTTTTCCTGTTTGCGCTGGCTTTTTATTTGTATCTCAGATGGGTAGCGTCGCCACAATTTTGGAATACATTGCTTTTAGGAATTGCTGCCGGGCTAATTGTGCTGGTTCGTCCAACGAATTTGCTATTCCCGCTTTTTCTGGTTCTTTTGTTTTTGTTTGAAAATAAGCCAGTATCAGAAAAAGTCAGCTTTTTGTTGGATTTAAAAGGCAAAGGATTGCTGCTGATTATCGGCTTTTTCCTGACATGGATTCCGCAGTTTGTTTACTGGAAAATGAACACGGGCCATTACATGTTCTATTCATACCAGAACGAGCCCTTTTATTTCAGCCATCCACAAATCATCAATGGTTTATTTTCGTATCGCAAAGGCTGGTTAATTTATACCCCGGTGATGATTTTGGCTTTGGCTGGCATTTTTGCCCTACGCGACCAGCTGAGACCTTTTTTCTGGCCAACAATAGCAACACTTATTTTGGTTGTATATGTAACTTTTAGTTGGTGGTGCTGGTGGTATGGCGGCAGTTTTGGGTCGCGTCCGATGATTGAATTTTACGTGATGCTGAGCGTTCCATTTGCCGCATTTATGAAATGGATTTCACAGCAGCGAATTGTTCTCAAATGGATAACTGGCCTGGTTTTAGCCGGATTTATTTGGCTGAACATTTTTCAATCGGGACAATACCGAAGTACTTTGCTGCATTGGGACAGCATGTCGAAGAAAGCCTATTGGGCAATTTGGGGAAAAAGCAACTGGCCGCCTGATTACGACAAGTTGTTAATTCCTACCGATGCCGAGAAAGCGAGGAAAGGCGAAAATGAATACCCGTAGTAAATTTGAACTAATTCATATACAATGAGCACATTGAAGCAAATCATTACGTCAAAAACCAATTGGGGCCGAATTATTTTCACTGGCGTCTTTGTTGCCTTATGCCTTATTTATAATCTGGACGAAACATTGTTTGTAAGACCCCAATCCATTCACATCTGGAGACAAACCAATAGTTTGGATTATGCTTTAAATTATTACAACAACAATAACTCGTTTCTTGATCCGCAAATACACAACCAGTTTTGCGATGGTGGAATGTCAGGAAAAACTGCGGGTGAATTTCCGTTGATTTACTTCGTTGTTGCCAAACTCTGGAAGGTTTTTGGCGTGCACGAGTGGATATTCCGGTTTATTCAGTTGACGATCCTGTTTTTCGGACTTTTAGCTCTTTTCGAGATTTCCACGTATTTTCTGAAGAATCAGTTTTGGGCGGGCTTTGTCAGCTTATTGTTATTTACGTCGCCCATGTTGGTCTTTTATGGGGTGAATTTCCTGCCCGACGGTCCTTCGCTGGCAACGATGTTTGTAGGTTGGTACTTCGTTTTAAGGTACCATCGAACCAGAAGAGATTATTGGTTGTGGATTGCCGCAGTCTTCTTTGCATTTGCCATAACAACAAAAATAACCAGTGCTATTACCTTGATTGCTTTTGCCGGATGGGTAATGTTCGAATGGATATTTCAGAAAAAGCAGCAGCGTAGTGTTAATTATGGCTTTAAGCAGATTTTGCCTTTCGTTGCTATGATAATCGCATCGCTGGCTTGGTATCTCTATGTTAATTCGTTCAATAAAGCGCATCAGGGCGAGATTTCTTATTTCGGAATTTGGCCAATCTGGAAGATGACAAGCAAGCAATTTTTCGAAATTAAAGATGCCGTAGATAAGATATTTTTTAAAGAATATATGAATCCCTACCTGCAGTATTTAACTTTATTGCTTTGGGGTGCGCTTGTTATTCGGTTTAAGCGTAATTCGGCTGCTTTAAACTGGGCACTGGTATTGTTACCATTAGGCTTTTTGAGTATTTTGATGCTATGGTTCCAGGTTTTGAACGGCCACGATTATTACCTGATTGTTTTACTTATTGTGTTTGCCTTTGTTTGGCTGGCGGTTTTTATGGTGGCCAAAGATTATCGATGGATGAAACATCCGGCTACATACATTTTGTTGGTTGCTGTGTTTTCGTATAATGTTTTCACCTGCCAAAACCGTTTGAATGAACGATACAAAGGATGGATGAACGATTGGTTTGTCAAGAATCTTCAGGCTCTGGGCGAACTGGAACCCAAATTGCAGGAATTGAAGATTGATAAAAGTGACCGGGTAATTTCGATTCCTGATCCTTCTGTGACTGCGTCGTTGTATTTTATGAATAGGCCCGGATACACCGACTTTGGTTCGGATTTCTCGAAAGATGAGGAGTTCAAAAAGCGAATCAGTCAGGGAGCAAAATACATGGTTTTAAATGATTCCAGTGTGTTGAACAGGTCAGAAGTTAAAGAATATGCTAAATATTTTATGGGGCAGTATAAAAATGTAAAAATTTTTGATCTTCGGCCTTTTTCAATGGAAAAATAAATAGTTCTTATCTTGTTTTGAAAAGCTTTATTGTGGTCACAAATGAATAGCAGATAAAAAATTAATGTCTTATAACTTGGTGGCAATTTTTTTCATGACGTTACCAAAAATGGTAAGCAAACGAGGAAAGAGATAAAAACAAAAATATATACAGGCTAAAAAAGGTATTAACCACATTACCCGTGATTGGAACCGGTGAAAAACAGATGCAAGACTCGATGTACATACGGCATTGAAAATAACTCCGCTAATAATAATCAGCGTTAAAAGAACAATTTTCCTGTCGAATCTACATAGCATGAATGTGAAGGTAATTACAAAGAAAGAAATATAAAGTAAAATGTAGTTAACCTTGTTTGGTATATCAAAGAAAAGCCTACCCTGAGTTTGTTTCGAATTCAGAAAGTTCTTTTTTAATTCCTTTTTATTAAAGTGCCTTAATGCTGTTTGGTATTGTGATGTTTGCTCTGAAAAAGATGATGTAAAACCCTCACCAATTTCAAAAGTTTTTAATTGGTTGAGAGAATGAATACTACAGTTATAAAGAAATTTCCCGAGATATTTAGGGGTAGTGAGAACATCTGTCATTATTTTCTCATATTCTTTATTATTCTTTTGAATATCCCATCCCCCTGTTTTATAGAAAGGACTATTTGCATTCCATAAAAACCCTTCATAACTATTAGGCAAACTATCCTTATACATGCACATTTGATAGTTTTCTGTGGCACACTTTTTTTCGAGAAATTCGGGCATGAAACCTGTGTCCATCAACCTTGCCATGAAAAATATATGGCTTGTGGGACTTAATCCGGCAAAATTGTAATATCTCTTATTCAGCCCAACCAGAATTAAAAGAGCAATGCAAGCCAAAGCTGCAACAGTAAAAGATTTTTTCAGAAAATAGAATAGAACGGATTTGTCTGGCCTTGTCAAAAGGATTGCAAAAAAAAGAAAGCCTATAATAGCTATTGAAATAGTAATATTGCTGAGATGTGATAATATTGCTGAGATTATTATTATTGAAAGGAATATATACATTCCCAAACCTTTTTGCTCTCTGTCATAAAACAAGAAAACTGACAAAATAAGGAATGAAGTAAAAATATCAGGCATTAACTGGCTGGTTGTCCACCCCATACTACTGAAAAGGCTAAGTATGATAATTATTGGAAAATGAAATTTCCAGATTTTTGCATTTGGAGAAAATGACTTCGTAATAAAGTAGATGAGGATATTTAAAATAAGCGCCTGCGCAAATACCACAAGGTACATGGTTGAACGCCAAGCCACGATCCGGATAAACCACGAATATCCAAGTCCAGACAAATAAGGCATTGATTCGGAATGTCTGAGGTGGCCAAAAAGATTTGAAGCTAAGATGTAAAGCGCACTGTCGGAATAAAATAAAGGATACCCGTTGTCGAAAACTGGCCATAGAATGATAAATGATGTCAGAATCAAATAGACAGGGATAAATATCCTTTTAACTGCAGCAAATAAAAAATCTGGTTTCATAAAAGATGGGTATTATGTTAGTGAGCCTTTGTTAAAAATAAAGCTATTTGTTGTTATCCATTTATTTCAATTATCTTCTTTATCGTTGTTTTGAAAAAATAATGCAATATTCCTTCTTCGTTTGCAGAATTTTCAAATAATAGTTTTTTATCAACAGAATATCCCAAATTTTTTTAAACAATTTTAAAATGTCCTTCGGCTATTCCCAACCCACTTATGAAATAGATGTACTCGGGATCGATAGAGCGCAGCGAGGGGTTGTTCATTAAAATCCTGAAATAGATAGCTAATGCAAAATAGAAAAATGGGATAACTAACAGGAGCCATTTTCTCTCAGCGAAAATCTGTTTCAGATTATTCATAAATCTTACATTTTGCCAATCCCCATTTTTGAAGCCTGAATTGCAATGAAGTTTTCAGAACGCCCAGGCCATATATAGAACTATTTTTAATGTTGATGCTCGACGCATCATCAAAATATTTGGTGGGGCAGGTAATTTCAGCCATTTCGTAACCGGCATACCAGATTTGCGCAAGCATTTGGTTGTCGAATACAAAGTTATCCGAATTGGCATTGTAATTTACCTTTTCTAAAACTTCGCGTGAAAAAGCCCGATAGCCAGTATGGTATTCCGATAGTTTGGCGTTCATCATGATATTTTGAAACAGGGTCAGCAGCCTGTTTGCAATATATTTATACCATGGCATTCCGCCGACAAGGGCGCCCTTTCCCAAAATGCGGGACCCCAAAACTACCTGATACAAATCGTTGGCAATCAAATGACTCATAGATGGAATGAGCTTTGGGGTGTATTGGTAATCAGGATGTAACATGATAACAATATCTGCTCCAATTTCGAGCGCTTTGTTGTAACAGGTTTTCTGGTTCCCTCCATAACCTTTGTTCACTTCGTGACTAATGATATGTTTTATTCCTAATCGGTGAGCTTCTTTAATTGTTTCGTCTTTGCTCTTGTCGTCAACCAGAATCACTTCGTCAACAATCGAGAAATCAATTTCGCGGTAGGTTATTTCCAGGGTTTTTGCAGCGTTGTAGGCAGGCAACACTACGACTATTTTTTTATTGTTGATCATGCGTATTTTTTGCGTAAATATATCTGATTTCCGCAAAAATAAAGGTATTTAGCAAATATAAAAAACCCTGATTTTCGGATTGTTTTTAACCAAAGCCGAACTTTGGCACGCCATGACATTAACGTAAACTATCCTCAATCAGGGTTTTGTTTTTAATCTCTTTAACTGTTTTTAAGTTTGGAGATTATAACAACCCAAAAACAAACTTGTTTGCGGTTGGGTTGGGGCTTTTATTCATTATTTTTTAGGAAAACCCACTGTTTGCGCCAGAATAATTTTCTGGCTTGGTTTTAATTGCAGTTTTGTTTGAAGCGCGTCTTTGTCAACCCAGCCTCTGACTACCGCACCCAGACCTTCTGAGGCGCAAAACAAGTAAACATTTTGTGCGATGAAGCCTACATTGGAGTATGATGCAAGCGGTTCAACGGAGTAATTTCCCTGATCAGTGCGGGCCAGATCGGCTACATAAATCAGGTTTAAAGGGGCCGTAGCTACAAAATCCTGGTTGCCACATGACGGACGAATATCCTCGCTGGTTATCCACTCCAGTGAATGACCTTTCGGAACAAATTTATAGGTGCCATTCGGCTTAACCACATAGATATCAATTTCTTGTTTGTTGCTTGAAGAGGGAGCAGTGTGCTTGTCGGCTCCTTCGCGATTAATGCCCCAGGCCGCCCACAAAAGATTTGAAAGCGTTTGCTCGGGTAAATCGCGATTTGCAAATTCACGCGTCGAACAACGTTTGTCAAGCGCTTCCATCAGGGGCATTCCGCCTGTTCTTACAGGTTTTGGGAGCGGGGTCGTTTGAGTTTGACCCAAAGAAGTTGCCAAACCCAAAAAGAGGGTAAAAATAAAGGTTAGTTGTGTTTTCATCAGAAGATAATTTGTTTTTAATTGCCTGATGGAACTCACATGTTGCTAAAGATTATCTTCATTTATGTTTGTGTTCACGGCAACATGTTCGTTTCATTTAGTTGTAGTTGTTTTATCGCCGGGGAACGGCATAATTAATAATGTCGTCTTTGGTTATGGTTTTATCACATAAAATGATGAGACGTTCGATCACATTTCTGAATTCACGGATGTTGCCAGTCCAGCGCATTTGCTGAAGTTCAGCAACGGCTTCCTTCTCGATTGTTTTGAGTGGCATTCCGTATTCAGTGCATATTTGTTCAATAAAATAGTCGCAAAGTGCAGGTATATCTTCGGCCCGGTCGTTCAAATCGGGAACATGGATTAAAATCACACTTAGCCGGTGATACAGGTCTTCGCGAAAAGCATTTTGCTCAATTTCTTTGGCCAGATTTTTATTGGTTGCAGCAACTACCCGAACATCAACTTTAATTTGTGAGTCGCCTCCAACCCTGGTGATGATACTTTCCTGCAAGGCCCTCAGAACTTTAGCTTGGGCCGACAGACTCATGTCTCCAATTTCGTCGAGAAAAATGGTGCCGCCCGATGCCTGCTCAAATTTTCCTTTTCGCTGTTTGACCGCCGAAGTAAATGCACCTTTTTCATGTCCGAATAGTTCACTTTCAATTAGTTCTGAAGGAATAGCGGCACAATTTACTTCGATGAATGGCCCTTCGGAACGATTACTTTTTTCATGCAAACGGCGGGCAACCAACTCTTTACCTGTACCGTTCGATCCGGTAATCAGTACCCGGGCATCGGTTGGTGCAACGCGGTCAACCATGTCTTTTACTTTTCTGATGGCCGGAGAGTCGCCAACCATCTCGAAGCGTTTACTGACTTTTTTTCGGAGTACCTTCGTTTCGGTAATCAGGCTCGATTTATCCATCGCATTGCGCAAGGTGATGAGCAGGCGGTTCAGATCAAGTGGTTTCTCAATAAAGTCGAATGCTCCTTTTTTGATCGACTCAACAGCCGTATCAATATTTCCGTGTCCGGAGATCATAACAACCGGCGTGTCGGGTTTGAGTTCTTCAACTTTTTGCAAAACCTCAATGCCATCCATTCCGGGCATTTTGATATCACATAAAATCACATCAAAATCGTTTGTTTTGAGTAGTTCCAGAGCTTTGAATCCGTCTTCGGCCAGCTCGACCTGGTATTTTTCAAATTCCAGGATATCTTTTAGTGTATTACGTATGCTTCTTTCGTCGTCGATCACTAATATTCTTGACATATTGCTTTGTTTTATGCGGAAAATCTGGCACGAATTTAACTGAAAATCTGCTCGTATAAAACACCTTCGCGCAGGGCAAAGTCGGTTTGTGTGATTTTGTGAATGTTTAACCGGTCGATTATCAATTTAATAAACAGAACCGACGGGACTATCATTTCAACCCTGATTGGTTCCATTCCTGTCATCTTCATCCGTTCTTCAGTGGTTGAAGCAATCAGGCGGGTGTAAATAAGTTCAAAACTACGGAGGTCTATTGCCTGACTTATTCGTGATTTTGTCCCGGGAGCGGTTTCATCGATCAGGTCAGCTACCGTATCAAAAGCACCCGAACATCCGATCAGTTGTGGAATCCTGATGTTTTTTGCGGCCTGCCAAAGTGGTTCAAGCCGTTTATCAAACCAGTTATTTATTTTTTGTATCTCTGACTGAGTAATCGGGTTTGAAGGCGGAATCTGTTCAATCACCCGGGCCATTCCAAGTGGAAAACTGCATTTCCATACCGGTTCATTGTTTTCGGTCAAAATAAACTCGTTGCTGCCACCACCAATGTCGAGCACCAGAGAATGATTTTCAATGTGATTGAAGGCTAGTTTTACTCCTTTGAAAATAAGTTCCGCTTCTTTTTCTCCTGAAATGATGTGTAGCCCGAGACCTGTGTGTTCCTTTATTTGGTATTGAAACCACGCTCTGTTTGCTGCTTCGCGAATGGCTGAAGTGGCAAAAATCAAAACCTTCGTTGCCTCAAATTGGCCGATTACGGCCTGATGTTTCTGAATGGCTATTATTGCCCTTTCCAATCCATCCTCAGTCAGCTGGTTTTTATCGATGCCGTTTTTCCCCAGTTTAACAACCTCTTTCCCTTGATAGAGAATATGGTAGTTTGTCTCCTCATACTCAGCAATCAAAAGATTGCATGTGTTGGTCCCGAGATCGATAACGGCAAGGGTGCTGTTCATACGGAAAGTAGATTTGTATTTGGCTAAGATAGTATTTCATAATCTATCATCACTTGGGTTGTAACAAAAAAGGCCGGTTAATGCCGGCCTTCTTGATGAAAGTATTTGTTTAGGATAAATTAAAATAACCCTTCGATGGATAAATATCTTTCTCCTGTGTCGTATGAAAAAGTAAGAATCTTTGAGCCTGCGGGTAATTCTGAAATCTTTTTGGCAACGGCAGCCAGTGAGGCTCCCGACGAAATTCCAACAAATAAGCCCTCTTCTTTAGCTGCACGGCGGGCATAATCAAATGCCTCGTCTTTTGAAACCTGCACAACCCCATCGAGCAATTCTTTTTTGAGGTTGACTGGAATAAATCCTGCTCCGATTCCCTGAATGGGGTGGGGACCCGGGCTTCCGCCACTGATAACCGGAGAAAGTTCCGGTTCAACAGCAAATGTTTTCAGGTTGGGGTATTTCTGCTTCAATACTTCGGTAACTCCAGAAATATGTCCACCTGTGCCAACTCCGGTAATCAGGTAATCGAAACCTTCCGGAAAATCATTGATAATTTCCTGCGCGGTTTTTTCACGGTGTGCCTTGATGTTTGATTCATTATCAAACTGAGAGGGGATCCACGAGTCAGGAGTTTCTGCAGCAAGCTCATTGGCTTTGGCAATGGCTCCTTTCATCCCAAGTTCGCGCGGGGTTAAAACCAGTTCAGCTCCGTAAGCAGTTAAAATTCGGCGACGTTCAATACTCATCGATTCGGGCATTACCAAAATTAGTTTGTACTTTTTAACTGCCGCAACCAAGGCTAATCCTATTCCGGTATTTCCTGAAGTTGGTTCAATCAATACACTTCCTGGTTTCAAAATGCCTTTTTCTTCAGCGTCTTCAACCATTGAAAGAGCAATTCGGTCTTTGATACTTCCGCCGGGATTGGTTTTTTCCAGTTTTACATACACATCGTATCCTGCAGGATAAAGGTTGTTGATTCGTACCAGTGGACTATTGCCAATGGTTTCCAAAATGCTGTTTGCTTTCATTTTATTGTCATTTTTAGGGTTATAAACAAAAAAAGCCTCCCGGTGTTCGGAAGGCTTCGATCGATATTTTATTTTACTGATTTCAATGGTTCGTTGAAAACATACCTTCCCTGTTCTGTTCTAAACAGCAACACATACACATATTGAAGAAGTTTGTTTTCATTTTTCTCGAATTGTTGGATGCAAGTATAATCAAAAAAATCAAATAAAATACGTTTGCGTCTTTTATTTTAGTTTTTATAGAATAACCATTTAATAATTTCTTTCAAACTGACTTTTTTCCCGTACATCAGAATGCCTGTACGGTATATTTTTCCGGCCATCCAGATTGTTCCAAAAATAGTGGCGACAAGCAATACCATCGATAGAATAATTTCCCAGGCCGGGATCCCGTATGGAATGCGCACCATCATGGTCACCGGTGATGTCAGCGGAATGATCGATGCCCAGAATGCAAGCGGCCCCTCAGGATTTTTGGCGACTGCAAATAGTATAATTACAGAGAAAATTAATGGCATCATCACAGGCATCATCAATTGCTGTGCATCTTCGTCACTGTCAACTGCCGATCCAATTGCACCCATAAACGAAGCATAAAGTATAAATCCGCAGATAAAATAGAAAAACATGGCAAAAATGATCAGCGGAATGTTTAGGTTGCCAATCATTCCAATGATTTCAATCACTTTGTTTTGTGCCTCGGGTGAGTTTGCTGCAATTTGTCCCATTGCCTGCCCAGACATGATATTTTGAGCCTGAGATGTTGCTTCTGCTGTTCCTTGCCCAATAAAAGTTGTTGCTCCGGTTGTGATAACCAGCGTTAAAACGATCCAGATGGCAATTTGGGTTAAGCCAACCAGCCCGATGCCCACTATTTTGCCGAACAAAAGCTGGAACGGTTTTACCGATGAAATAATGACTTCCACAATCCGGTTCGATTTCTCTTCCATCACCCCCCGCATAACCATGGTTCCATAGATAAATACAAACATATAAATCATAATTCCGGCAATATATCCTAATACCATGGCTATTTCGGTTGAGCTCTTTACCGCCTTGCCCTCTTCTCCCAATTTCAAGGTTTCCACTTTGATGTTGGTGCGTGTGGCTGCCAGTCTTTTTTCCAGATCAGGAACACCTGTTTCGTCGATGACCTGCTTCCGTTTTTCGCCTTCAATTATTTTCTCGATCCGGTCGGTAACCATATTTTTGATATCAAAAGTCACTTGCTTGTCCGAAATCATCTGGGCCCGGTTGGTTGTCAGAATGTTCTCCGGTACGTAAAGCAGTGCGTAATACTGGTCAGATTTAAAGTTTTTGCTTAAACTTTGATATTCGGCTTCAGGAACATAACGGAATTTTGTGAATTCGTTGCCTTCAAGCCTGTCGAGGATTAATCCCGTTGGATCATAAACTGCAATAGTTCGTTCTTCCTTGTCGTCCATCGTGGCAAGGTAAGTGGGCAAAATGGTAAGGGCAGCCATCATTAGCGGCACCAGAAGTGTCATAATGATAAACGATTTTTTCTTAACCCGTGTCAGGTATTCGCGTTTCAGAATTAACAGTGATTTATTCATGGCTACAATTAGTTTTCTCGGTTATACTGTTCTACTACATTGATGAATACCTCGTTCATGGAGGGAATCAGTTCCTTGAATGAAACAATTTCGAAATGGTTCATCAGATTTTTTAGTAGTTCGTTATTGGTTTGATGGCCGGTAAACTTAACTTTTAGTTGTTTGAGGTGTCCATTTTCTTCCTGCTCCAGAATATTAAAGTGAGCGTCAAAACGGGTAAGTGCATCTGGTGTTCCACCGCGATAGATAATTTCGTAGGTGTTGGTTTTAAACTGTTCTTTAACCTGATCAATCTGCCCGTCTAAAATCTTTCGCGATTTATTGATCAAAGCAATGTGATCGCAGATTTCTTCAACCGACGACATGTTGTGCGTTGAAAAAATAATCGTTGTTCCTTGCTTTTTAAGTTCCAGAATTTCATTCTTCAGCAAATTTGTATTAATCGGGTCGAACCCGCTGAATGGTTCATCAAAAATCAGCAGTCGTGGCCGATGTATTACCGTTGTAATAAATTGGACTTTTTGAGCCATTCCCTTCGACAGTTCTTCCACCTTTTTCCCCCACCAATCCTGAATTTCAAACTTCTCGAACCAGTACTTGAGGCTTCGGAGAGCTTCTTTTTTCGACATCCCTTTCAGTTGGGCCAGATAAAGCGCCTGCTCACCAACTTTCATTTTTTTGTATAGGCCTCGTTCCTCCGGAAGATAGCCAATCTGATAAATATCGTCAGCTTTCATCGGTCGGCCTTCAAAGTAAAGTTTTCCGCTATCGGGAGCCGTAATTTGATTGATGATGCGGATCAGTGTCGTTTTGCCTGCGCCGTTCGGGCCAAGCAAGCCAAATATGGAGGCTTCTTTTACCGAAATGCTGACTGAGCTCAAAGCTCTGTATCCGCCGTATTCTTTAACAACGTCGTTTGCCTGAAATATTTCCATAATTATTGAGTTGAAAACTGATCAATAGGTTACGAACAAATCTGAAATATTACAGCCGACAATTATTTTTCGGCGAATATTTACTCAACGGGTGACTGTTCGTTTAGCCGGAAAAAGCTGAAATGAACGCTACCGTATCGGCGTAGCTCTTTAAAGTTCGGATGCTTTGAGTAATCAAAATCTCCGGAATGTTCTAAAATGAATAGCCCGTCAGGTTTAAGCAGGTTATTCCTGAAAATCAGATCAGCCACTTCGGCAAATTTAGGATGATCGTAAGGTGGGTCAGCAAAGATAAAATCGAATTGCTCCCTGATTCGTGCCGCAAAAACAAATACGTTTGATTTTACCAGTCGGATGTGCTTTTCTCCGAGCTTTTCGAGCACTTCTCTGATGAACTGAATATGGGCCGGATTGATTTCCACCGCTGTTACATCGGTACAGCCACGCGAAGTCAGCTCGTAACTGATACTACCGGTACCAGCAAACAGATCGAGCGCGCGTATTGCTTCAAAATCAACATGGTTTTGAAGGACATTGAACAAGTTTTCCTTAGCCATATCAGTTGTTGGCCGGGCCTTGAATGTTTTGCCTGGGCTGAAAATTCGCCCCCGGTATTTTCCTCCGACTATACGCATAGGTATGAGTTAAATAAGGTGACGAACTGATGCTTTTGTATCTTATCAAAAATACTTCCATAATTAAAGTCTGGCGACGGGCTTAGAAAACTGATGTTTCGGAGGTATTTTTTTAAATTCCGGATGTAGGCAGAATCGTCGGCAACAAATCCTCCGATAAGTATTTTATCAGCTTCCGGATCGAGTTGCAGACTTTGAAAAACGTTCAGTATATGGTAAAGAAAGTCGTTTTCGTTTTTATAGTAGAAACTGTTGTATAATAAAATGTCCGACCCACTTAATGCGACAACACGGATATATTTCTTTTCAAAATTAATGACGAGGGTGTTTGTATTTTCATCACCGCGCTGCCTGATTGCCGAATGAAATAAAGGTATTGATTTGTGCCTGAAGTTGAATTCAGTGTATTTGCTATTCAGAAATGACAGTAGCTCTTTCGGATAACCATAACAGAGCAGATCACTGAACCCGGGAAGTTCATCGGCTTTTACATCTTCGCTGCGGCTTAGTTCGCCTACAAACGTGACTATTGAGGCTAAGTCGGCCCTGGCAAATTCCCTGGGGACCAAACTTGCTTTATACGTCGAAAAAGTAACAAGAACTGAATGAAAGGTTTGATTCAATACCTCTTCCTGCTCAAAAATTCCATTTAATTTTTGGGTAAGGAACTGGTATTTTCCCACTGCCAGAGGGATGTGCCGGAACATCACATATTTGTTCCGACGGATATGCAGAATACAAAAAGAAAATCCATCCAGGCCGACCTGGATGGATAAGTGATATTCTGAGGTAAGTTTTAAATCAAATGATTCATCAACAATTTTCAGTTCATGCATAAGGAAGATTTATTCCCAGTTACCAGCATTGTTGTTTGTTTCTTCAAGCGAACCAACTTTCAATCCCGGATATTTTCCATTCATGCGTCTTGATTCGTTCAAATTGATAATTTGTTGTCTGTCAAGGTTCTTCAAAATAGTGTTATTGTGAACTTTGGCTTCAAATACCGGAACTTTAATGCCTGAACCTGTCGTTACCCAGCCTGCTCCCAACTGGAACTGTGCTACAGTGTCTTTAACGGGTACAAACTTGATTTCGTCGATTTTATAATTTTTCCCGAAGATGGTATCCAAAACGCTAACCCGAACAGTGTCACGAATAATTTTACCTTCTTTTAGAGCTTGTTTTTCAGTCCAACCGGCTTCAATCATACTATCTGTTAACATACCGATTTTACGTACCAACGGGATTTTTCCGGTTTTCACGAAATTAATAAGTGTATCCCAGCTACCGGTAAATTTACCGTGTACGTCCTTGTATGCAAGCTCAGCTTTCCTGATATCTTTCAGGCGTGCAATGGTGGCTTCATATCTGTCTTTCCTTTCTTTCTCAAAATCAAGAGGTCTTTCAACACTGGTATAAAGGAAGTAAGACAGTATGATTACTAATGCTACAAGGACGATTTGTGCTACTGTTTTCATCTTACGAGTTTTAAGATTAGTTTTTGTTTGCGGCAAATTTATAAAAAAATATTATTTAGAATCTTTGGTTTTGTTTTATTTTAGCTGTCCATGATAAAAAAACACATCCAGTCGGAAATACTGAAAAATATAGGCAAATCGCCAACCGCGGGGCAGGAAGAACTTGCCGGGAAACTGGCTGATTTTGTTGCAGAGTCAGACTCTGATGCTGTTTTTGTTTTGAAAGGTTATGCCGGAACGGGTAAAACAACCATGGTTAGTTCTTTGGTTAAAACGTTCGCTACATTTAAATTTCGCACCGTTTTACTGGCCCCGACAGGCCGTGCAGCCAAGGTTCTATCTGGTTATTCGGGTCACAGTGCCTACACCATCCACAAAAGTATATACAGGCAGCAGTCATCGAGCGATGGAATGGGACGTTTTGTGCTCGACCGAAATCTTTATAAGGATACTTTTTTTATAGCTGATGAAGCTTCGATGGTTTCAAATTCGGTGGCTGAATCTGCTATTTTTGGTTCCGGGCGCCTCCTCGAAGATTTGATCGAGTATGTTTATTCCGGGTCGAATTGCAGGCTGATTTTGGTGGGCGATACCGCTCAGCTTCCGCCTGTTGGCCTGGATGTTAGCCCGGCACTGTCAGCTCAGGAGCTTGAGTTTTACGACCGGATTATTTATGAGTATGAACTTACTGAGGTCGTTCGCCAGGATTATCACTCCGGAATTCTTTATAATGCAACCGCTCTGCGTCACCTGATTGCAGATGAGTATTTTAATCCGGGGTATTTCCCGTTGGAATGCAGTCAGTTTGAAGACGTCCTCCGTATTGGTGGCGGCGATTTAATTGAAGAGCTCTCTACCTGTTTTGACCGTTTTGGGGTGTTTGAAACTATTGTGGTGACACGGTCGAATAAACGTGCCAATAAGTATAATCAGGGGATACGGAGTGCAATTTTATACAAGGAGGCCGAGATATCGAAAGGCGACTTATTGATGGTGGTTAAAAACAATTATTTCTGGCTCGAAGAGAATGAAAAAATTGATTTTATAGCCAATGGCGACATTGCTGAAATTGTTTCAATTTACAAATACGAAGAATTGTATGGGTTCAGGTTTGCCGAAGTTTGCCTCAGGATGGTCGATTATCCGGATATTGAGCTGGATTGTAAAATCATTCTCGATACGCTAAGTATCGAATCAGCTGCTTTAAGTGCGGAACAGAGCCGCAAGCTTTTCGATGCTGTGGCCGAAGATTATGCTGACATCCGAAACAAAAAAAAGCGTTGGGAAAAGATCCGGGAAAATCCCTATTTCAACGCACTTCAGGTTAAGTTTGCTTATGCGGTAACTTGCCACAAAGCCCAGGGCGGACAATGGAAAGCAGTATTTGTCGATCAGGGCTACCTTACTGAAGATATGATCAACGTGGAGTACCTCCGTTGGTTATATACAGCTTTTACACGACCAACCGAACGTTTATACCTGGTAAATTTCAACGATGAGTTTTTCGGATAATGTGCATTTCAGGTGACAAAGCGTTTTTCTCCCTTATTTCAAAAACATCACCTTCATTAATCGCATCAGTTTCGCTGAAAATGGATCGTGCTTCGTTTAAAATTTGATCAGTGTTTTTATATCGGGCCGAAAAATGACCAATAATTAACTTCCCAACCTTTGCCCTGCAAGCAATTGTAGCAGCATCTCTTGCCGTTGAATGAAATGTAGCCTGAGCCAAATCATGGTTGTCCTCTGCAAATGTTGCTTCGTGGTATAATAAATCCACATTTTTAACCGATTCGATGTAAGACTCATCAAATTTGGTGTCGCTGCAAAAAGCAAATGATCGGGGCAGGTGTTTTTTGATCGTAAGTTCTTCGTTGGCGATTATTCTTCCATCCTCCGTGGTAAAATCGCCACCCTCTTTAATTCGTTGTCTTTCGCGGATTGGAATATTGTATTGCTCAATTTTCTCCGGCCGTAGATTGGGTAGAGCGGGTTTCTCTTCAAAACGGAATCCGCAGGTTGGAATCCGGTGATTCAATGGAAAGGAATAAATAGAAACGAGTTTGTCCTCGAAAATTTTCTGTTCTTTCTTCAGATTGAGTGGATGATAAACAATCCGGAAAGGAATACCTTCAGGGTAAAGAAATTGTAATTGATGAGCCAGATACTTCTGCAACTCAGAGTGTGCGTAAAGATGAAGATCGTTTTTTCGGCCAAGTAAAGCTAAAGTTGAAAGGAGTCCGATCAGCCCGAAAATATGATCACCGTGCAGGTGAGTTATGAAAATGTGATTAATTCTGGAGAACCCAATGCGGTATTTACGCATTTGCGTTTGAGTTCCTTCCCCGCAATCGATCAAAAAAAACCGCCCGGATACTTCAAGTATCTGGGCGGTTGGGTATCGGTTGGATGTGGGTAATGCTGAACTTGTTCCGAGTATGGTCAGTTGAAAAGACATTACTTATCCTGCTGGTGCAGTTTAAAGTTTTTCCTTTTCAATCAGGAGATTCTCAGCTTCTTCTACCGTTTTGGTAATGATTAAAACGGTATGCAGCATCGAAATCCGGATGATCTGTTCCACATCAGGCTGGAGACCAGTCAGAATAAAAGTCCCGATAGCATCTTCGCACAGGCGGTTGGCAACCAAAATCGCACTTAACCCCGACGAATCGCAATATTCACAATTGCTGATATCAAGAATGATATTCTTTTCTCCGTTTGCACTAATTCCTACCAGTTCTGATTTTAGATCAGGGGCATTGTTGGTGTCCAGTCTTTCGTTCAGAACTTTAACAAGGGTATAGTCTGATATTTTTTTTACTTCGAAATCCATAGATGCAATTTAAGGAATTCTCATGGATTTGTAATAATATCCGACTAATTTTCTTTTTGTTCGTCAGCTTCCATCTGCGATCTTAAAGCAGCAAGCTCAGAAATATCACCTAAAGTTGTCTTTTCGGCATTGTTTTCTTTAACTTGTTTTACCGCTTTGCTGGTTGCTTTAGCCTGAGTCTTTCTTTTGGCTACCTCTTCCGCTTTTTTCTCATCTTCAAATACTCTGGAGTGAGAAAGGATGATGCGTTTGGCTGCTTTAGAGAATTCAATGACTTTGAATTCGAGTTTTTCTTCCAGCTGTGCCTGGCTTCCGTCTTCTTTCACCAGGTGGCGTGGAGTAGCAAAACCTTCAACGCCATAAGGCAGAGCGATGGTAGCACCTTTATCGAATAATTCAACAACAGTTCCTTCATGGATCGAATCAACCGAGAAGATGGTTTCGAAAACATCCCATGGATTTTCTTCCAGCTGTTTGTGTCCGAGGCTCAAGCGACGGTTTTCTTTGTCGATGTCTAAAACAACTACATCGATTTCAGCTCCGATTGAAGTGAATTCTGACGGATGTTTGATTTTCTTGGTCCAGCTTAGATCTGAAATGTGGATCAATCCATCAACACCTTCCTGAATTTCAACAAATACGCCGAAATTGGTGAAGTTGCGAACAGATGCTTTGTGTTTTGAACCAACACCAAATTCTGTTTCGATATTCTGCCATGGGTCTGATTTCAGTTGTTTGATACCCAGCGACATTTTGCGTTCGTCGCGGTCCAAAGTCAAAATCTGAGCTTCAACTTCGTCGCCAACTTTCAGGAAGTCCTGAGCGCTGCGCAAATGCTGCGACCACGACATTTCTGAAACGTGGATCAACCCTTCAACTCCGGCAGCAATTTCAACAAATGCACCGTAGTCGGCAATCACAACAACTTTACCTTTTACCGAGTCGCCAACTTTCAGGTCAGCGCCAAGGCTATCCCATGGGTGTGGTGTCAATTGTTTCAAACCAAGAGCGATACGTTTTTTGTCGTCATCGAAGTCGAGGATAACCACGTTAAGTTTTTGGTCGAGTTCAACAATTTCGTTCGGATGAGTAATACGGCCCCATGACAGGTCGGTGATGTGAATCAAACCATCTACGCCGCCCAGGTCGATGAATACACCGTATGAAGTAATATTTTTAACAGTACCTTCGAGTACTTGTCCTTTTTCGAGTTTAGAAATAATTTCTTTCTTCTGATTTTCAAGCTCAGCTTCGATAAGGGCTTTGTGAGATACAACCACATTGCGGAATTCGTGATTGATTTTAACCACTTTGAATTCCATGGTTTTGCCTACAAATACATCATAGTCGCGGATTGGTTTCACATCAATCTGTGATCCTGGCAAGAATGCTTCAATGCCGAATACATCTACGATCATACCGCCTTTGGTACGGCATTTAATGAAACCTTTAATGATTTCATCGCGATCGAGGGCTTCATTAACGCGATCCCATGAGCGCATTGCTCTTGCTTTTTTGTGCGACAGGATCATTTGACCTTTAAGGTCTTCCAGACTTTCAATGTAAACTTCTACAACATCTTTGGGTTTCAGTTCCGGATTGTAGCGGAATTCGTTCAAGCTAACAATACCGTCTGATTTGTAACCGATGTCAACAACGACTTCGCGTTTGTTCATCGAAATCACTCTACCTTCAACTACTTCTTTTTCCTGAACTGTAGTTAACGTTTTTTCATAAAGCGATTCAAGATCTTTTTTAGTTCTTCCGCCGAATCCTTT
>CAYRBM010000015.1:0-48208 GCA_964422425.1 uncultured Odoribacter sp. | reverse complement strand
TGATGCAGATGAATGCCCTCATCCTGAATAACTACCTCAATACCATTTCAACCCGCGCACAATTCCTTTCGCAAAAGCTGAAATTCCTTTCATTTAAAACCATCAAGCAAAAGATTGCTCATTACCTGCTCGATTTGGCTGGCGACCGTTTGCAAACCGTTGAGATTGCCCAATCACAAGGACAACTGGCCGAAATGTTTGGTGTAACACGGCCTTCTTTGGCGCGCGCATTGGGCGAAATGGCTCAGGAAGGGCTGATTGAAGTAGATCGCCGCTACATTAAAATTCTGGATAAAACAAAAATGAATCAGTTGTTGATGGGATAAAGCAGAATTGTTGCGGGTTGCGGGATGCGAGTTGTCCAATCACGAGATCCGAAACTCGCGACAGTGCTTCTTCAGGCGATAAAAATCATAAATTGCACCAATTGCGCTGCTTATACTTGCGACAAAATTGTTGAACTATGAGAAAACTTATCCAGGGAAGGCTTTCGGTATTTAAATTCGAAAGCTTCAAATCCTATAAAAATATTGTCCATTTCATCACCACAAAAGAAGGTTGGGTGTCGGGTAATAAGCCCCGGTTTACCGGCGACGAAGAACATGAATATGCCGACTTTAGAAAAGAGCTGGCCGTTTCCGGAGAATGGGAACTTTCGCAATTTGTGTTTCCGAGGCAGACACATTCAGACCATGTGGTGGTGGTTCGTGAGCTTGATCATTTGCCTGCAATTCCCGACACCGACGCTTTGATAACCAATGAACCAGGCATTTTTGTTTGTGTGCAGACGGCCGACTGTGTGCCGGTTTTGCTGTTCGATCCCGTGCAAAAAGTGGTGGCGGCGGTTCATGCCGGATGGAAAGGGACGATTTCGAAAATTGCGGCTAACACTGTCCGGCGAATGATTGAAGAATTCGACTGTTCACCGACTGATATTATAGCAGGAATTGGACCGTCAATTCACATGCATGCTTATGAAGTTGGCCCGGAAGTAGTGAGCGTCGTTGAAAGTAAATTCACTAATTCACCAGCATTACTGAAGCCTTCATTGAAAACCGGTCATGCCTATTTCGATTTGTGGGAAGCCAATAAAACCGTTTTGGAGGAAGCCGGTATTCCGGAGGAAAATATTGAAATAATGGGTTTGTGCTCGTTCGAACATCCCGACCTGTTTTTTTCAGCCCGGCGCGATGGTGCAGCAACCGGACGAATGGTGAGCGGAATCGCTCTTGTATAAAAAGAAAAACCTTTCAGAAACGCGTTCTGAAAGGTTCAAACTAACTTAATACAAAACCAACTTACAACATTAAGAAAACCCTATTTATTTGATTTCAACATCATAAGTATAATCTTTTTCACCGGTTGAAAGCACTGCGGTATAATAACCCCGGCTCAGTTTGGCCAAACTGAATGCCTGATTGACGTTAAAATTCCGTCCGATCTCTTTCGTATAAATCAAATTCCTGTTTTCAAAAAAATAAAGAGTCAGGTTGTCCTTGCAGAAGTTCATATAGCTGCAACGCAATAATCCGTCTTTGCATGAAAAGAATGGTTCGAGAGTAGTTTTTTCGTCTCCCACCAAAATTTCCCCATGATCAATTTCAAACTCGCGTTTGGTGGTAAGCTTATCACTCACAACCGTAAGCTGATAAAGACCTTTATCCAAATCAGAGAAGTTAAACACTTTCTGATAATCGCCTGAGGGTTCAGCAACTTCCTTGTAATAAACTATCCGGCCAAGGTTGTCCTCAACTGAGATTTTAAGTTCACTATTGGTAAGACTTGAAATTGCAACTAAAGCTTTTTCGGCTGAAATCGGCTGAATATTAACTTTCAGGTTTCCGATAGCAAATCCGCTGTTCACAAATGCTACAAATGCGAGCAATAAGGTTCCTTTCAAAATTGTTTTCATGGTTTTCTGTTTTTAAAATGTTTATTGAATTGTTTAAATGTCTGGTCTGCATGGCTTCAGCCCAGTTTTATTCTGAATTTTGTTTCTGTTTTTTGTCGATGATAAAGGCATAGCAAGCCTTGGTCAGTAATAAACTGACCATATTTTCAATGAACTAAATAATTTGAATTTTTGAACTTCAGTTATTTCCCGTGAACGTCTCCCCCGCTCGATTCGTTGATATCTTTAGTCTTTGGATTTCCAGAATATACGATGTCTCCGCCACTACTGGCATTGGCATCCAATTCTTCGGTAACGTAAACCCGGATGTCTGATCCACTCGAAATGCTGGCAGTACATTTCCTGGCCTGAAGCTCGCTGGCATTAATGTCGCTTCCGCTCGACGCACTGGCCCGTATTACGGAAGTCTTGCCTTTCAAGGAGATATCAGATCCGCTGCTCGATTCAACAACGATTTCGTCAGCTTCAAGTTCGAGTTTAACATCTGATCCGCTGCTGGCATCCAGAGTTAGCTTTTCCAGTTTCACCGGCGCTTGCGAAATCACGTCGGAACCGGCCGATGCATCAATTTTATCGAGAGTTTGAAACGAAACGTAAACTTTTCGCGGATGGTTGTTCCAATCCAGATTAAACCACGATTTTTCCTTGATGTAAATCTTCAAAATTCCTCCTTCAACCTCCGTAATAATTTTATTCAGATCGTCTGACTCAGCTTCAACAACAACCTCTTCCGAATTCTTCTGACTCAAGTAGAGATCAATGCCACTGCTAACTGATACTCCGTGAAACCCACCAACCTGGCGGGTCTGTCTATTTCCCTGGGTTTGGGAGGCAAGAAGCAGGGTTGACTGGAGGGTTGCCAATCCAAAAAGAACAATGGTAAGTAGTTTAATTCGTTTCATGTTTTCTGTTTTAATGGTATGGTGTTTCTGTCTCTGTTATTTTCTGCTGACATTCCCTCCCGAAGAGGTATCAATTTCGGTGGACGAAGGTTCTCCGTAATAAACAATGTTTCCACCACTCGATGCTTTGGCCTCAAGCCTTTCCACTATGGTTACCGCAACATTTCCACCACTCGAAGCGCGCATTTTACAACCGTCAGCCTTTAATTCGGCTGCCTTCAAGTTTGCTCCCGATGAAGTTTCAAGTTCAGCTTCTTTTGCCAGACCTGAAAGTTTTACATTGGCTCCCGAAGAACAATCAGCTTTGAGGTACTTGGCATTTACATCCATCGTAAGATTCGCTCCTGAACTGGCTTTCAACTCCAGATTTTCAGACATAACCGGTGATTGCGACCATACATTCGCTCCAGAACTTGATTCCACTCCCGACAACTTCTCGACAGTTACCATCACCTTTTTTTCTTTTGCCCAGCGAATGTTTTCTTCCGCATAAATTTTCAAAACATCACCTTCAACATCGGTCCGTATAATTTCGTGAAGGTTGTTGTCTGCAATCACCACCACTTTGGCGGGGCTTCCCTGGGTAATGTAAACATTCATTCCACGACTGACTTTGATCTGGTCAAACTCATCAACGTTTCTTACTTCCTCGGTTACATTACCGTTTCCTTTTACCGAAGGACCAAGAAACCAGCAGGATGACAAAAAAATGCTGAGAATTGAAAAAACTCCGATCAGTTGGATTTGTTTCCGTTTCATAGTTTGATTGTTTTGATAGAATAGACGCTTGAAAATTAAATTCGTTACCAAAACTAGAGGGATTGTTCTCGAAATATTCATTTTTTTCGTTGAACGGCCATTTTCTACCGGCAAAAGCCTCAAAATTTCCATTGTAATGCTTGTTAATAAAAAAGCAGCCAAGCTAAAAAAAACGTACTTTTGAAAATATAATTGGTTAGTTCTGACCTGAATACTGCAAGTTTAACCTGAAACAACCACTGGTATGGAAAAGAAAATCATTAGCCGCAGAAATTTTCTGGGTACAAGTCTGGCAGCAGCAGCTTCTGCAGCCACAATATCCTCGCTGGGTTCTGAAAATTCCATCTCGCAAAATCCGGTCAAAAATATGGACGGACATCCATTTAATGCCCGAACCTTCAATGCCATGCCAACCCGCTCACTCGGGAAAACCGGTTACAAAGTGGGCATTTTAAGTCTGGGAGGACAGGCCACCCTCGAAATGAAAGGCACTGAAGATGAATCAGAAAAAATCATTCATCGGGCCATCGATTTGGGTGTAAATTACATCGACACAGCAGCTTCGTACGGAGGAGGAATCAGCCAGCTAAACATTGGCCGGGTGATGAAAACCCGTCGCAATGAAGTTTGGCTGGCGTCGAAAACACACGATCGCACTTACGCCGGATCGATGCGACTGCTCGAAGAAAGCCTGAAAAACCTGCAAACCGATCACCTCGATACCTGGCAACTCCACAATGTGCAAACCCGGGCTCAACTCGATCAGATTTTTGCTGCCGACGGAGCAATCAAAGCAATGGAAAAAGCAAAATCGGAAGGAATGGTGCGAAACATTGGCATTACCGGTCATTTCGAACCGTTGGTGCTGCTCGAAGCCATTAAACGCTATCCGTTTGACTCCATTCTTCTGGCTGTAAATGCCGCCGATGTTCATTACCTAAGTTTCAGAAATTATTTACTGCCTGAAGCCCAAAAACAGGGGATTGCCATTATCGGGATGAAAGTGGCCACCCGCGGACGAATGCTATCAACCTGGACTCCACCGCCTTTGGAAGAACAACCGGAACGGTTACGTACCCCAAAGCCCGGCACAATTACCATCCGCGAGGCGCTGACTTACAACATGAGCCTTCCGGTTAGCACAACCATCATCGGGATCGACAATGTAGCTCAAATTGAAGAGGATGTGCAGATTGCTTCGCAGTTTTCGCCTTTGAGTGAGGCCGAAATGAAGGAAATTGAGTTCAAAACCTTGCCAATTGTCCGTCAGGGATTGTATTTCCGGAGATGGGACCTTGGAGCTTAAATCAAAAGATATGATAAAACGAATGATTGTTGCAGGGATATTTTTGATAGCCCTCCAAACAGTTTTTGCACAAGCGCAACAAATTAATGTGGTGGTTATTGGCGCTCACCCCGATGATTGCGATCTCGATGCCGGCGGAACTGCCATTCAGTTCGCAAAAATGGGGCATCGGGTACTGTTTGTTTCAGCCACAAACGGCGACGCCGGTCATTTCAACAAGGGAGGCGAAGTGTTGGCCAACATCCGCAAAGCTGAAGCAGAAGAGGCTGGAAAACGCTTTGGCGTGACTTACAAAGTACTCGACAATCACGACGGAATGTTGATGCCCGACCTGAAAGTACGGCATGAACTGATCAAACTGATCCGCGAATGGAAGGCCGATGTGGTGATTGGCCCCCGCCCTTACGACTATCATCCCGATCACCGAAACTGTGCAATTGCCATTCAGGATGCCGCGTTCCTTGTAATTGTACCGAATATTGTACCCGAAACTCCAGCTCTTAAAAGAAATCCGGTTTTTCTTTACACCGAAGACCGATTCAACAAGCCATACCCATTTTCTCCGGACATCACCGTTGATATCACCAGCGTTTTCGATCAGAAAATTGAAGCTTTATCAGCCCACAAATCACAGTTTTTCGAATGGCTGCCCTGGTTGGCCGGTCAGTTGGAAAGTCTGCCAAAAGCCGAGACCGATCGGATAAAATGGCTGGCGAATCAGCGTAAAGGGCAAGTTAGCGAAGCCATGAGGAAAAATCTGCAAAAATGGTACGGTGCAAAAGCTGAACAGGTAAAATATGCCGAAGCATTTGAAATTTGCGAATTTGGACGATACCCCAGCGAAGAAGAAATCAGGAAACTTTTCCCAATGTTGAAGAAGGACTGAAGATGCGTTGCGGGTTCCGTGTTCCGGGTTGCGGGTTTTTTAACTCGTATCTCGTATCTCGCAACTCGCAACTCGCAACAATTCTTATCTACTTATTTTTCCGCTCGATTTCACGCAAATTCTCCAGTTTCCTTTTTTGTAGGAAGCTCTTGATGTCGCCCAGGTGTTCTTTCACCTGTTTGTTGCCAAATTCATAGACTTTTTCTGCCAAACCGTCCAGAAAATCGCGGTCGTGCGAAACAAGGATGAGGGTGCCGTCGAAGTCTTTCAAAGCGCTTTTCAGGATGTCTTTGGTGCGCATGTCGAGGTGATTGGTAGGCTCGTCGAGAATCAGCAAATTCACCGGTTCGAGCAACAGTTTGATCATAGCCAGGCGGGTACGTTCGCCTCCAGAAAGCACTTTTACTTTCTTCTGAATGTTGTCGCCGCTGAACATGAAAGCGCCGAGAATATCCTTGATTTTGGTGCGAATGTCGCCCACCGCCACATCGTCGATGGTTTGGAAAACAGTCAAATCTTCGTTGAGCAACGAGGCCTGATTCTGTGCAAAGTAGCCGATCATGGCATTGTGTCCCAAAGCCAGATGACCATCGTAGTCAATCTCGCCCATGATGGCTTTCACAAGCGTCGATTTTCCCTCGCCGTTTTTCCCGACGAACGCAATTTTCTCACCACGTTGAATCGTCAGGTTGGCATTTTGGAAAACCAAATGATCGCCATAGCTTTTGCCCACTCCTTCGGCAATAACCGGGTAATTTCCGGAGCGGGGCGATGGCGGGAATTTCAGGCGAAGCGCCGAGGTATCTTCTTCGTCAATCTCCACCAGTTCGAGCTTTTCGAGCATTTTTACGCGCGACTGCACTTGCAGCGTTTTCGAATACGTTCCTTTGAAACGCTCGATAAACTCGGTAGTTTCGGCAATCATTTTTTGCTGCTCGTCGTATTGTTTTTGCTGCTGTTCCCGGCGCTCGCGTCGCAGTTCGAGGTATCTGGAGTAGTTCACCTTGTAGTCGTAAATGCGACCCATGGTTACTTCAATCGTACGCGTAGTGATGTTATCGACAAAAGCGCGGTCGTGCGAAATCACAATAACCGCCTTGGCACTGTTGATCAGGAATTCTTCGAGCCACTGAATTGACTCAATATCGAGGTGATTCGTCGGCTCGTCGAGCAAAATCAAATCGGGCTTTTGCAACAGGATTTTGGCCAATTCGATGCGCATACGCCAGCCACCACTGAATTCGCTGGTGGAGCGGGTAAAATCGGCCCGTTCGAAACCCAAACCCAGCAGAATTTTCTCTACTTCGGCGTCGTAGTTGATCTCTTCGATGGAATAGAATTTTTCGCTCAATGCCGAAACCTGCTCAATCAGGGCATAGTAGCTGTCCGAATCGTAATCGGTGCGGGTGGCCAGTTCGTCGTTCATGGCGGCAATCTGCGCTTCCATTTCGTGAATGCGCGAAAAAGCCTGTGCTGCTTCCTGAAAAACAGTACGCTGATCGTCGATCAGCAAATGCTGTGGCAGATAGGCAATCACGGCATCTTTCGGCGCCGAAATACGGCCGCGGGTTGGTGTGCTTGCTCCGGCAATAATCTTGAGTAAAGTCGATTTTCCAGCGCCGTTTTTACCCATCAGGGCAATACGGTCCTTGTCGTTTATCACGAAATTAATGTCCGAGAAAAGTACCGATCCCGCAAACTCAACTGCCAATCCGTCAACTGATATCATCTTCTATCCTGTTTTTTTTAAGAAGGCGCAAAGATAGACGTTTTGCCGAAAGCAAAACAGATAAAGTCTGTTTGTAAGATAATGCGTTTAAAAATTAACAATCCGAAAACTGATTTTTGAAGGGATCGACCCGCAAAATGCAGGAATTTTTGGGTTCGACGTAATATGTAATGTTTCTATATAATAAATGTAAATATCTTAATAATAGAATGATAGAAGATTGAAGATTTCTTTTTCCATCCAATTTTCCCCTTGCTATGATCGAAGTGGAAAATCTTTTTGAAAGGCGATTTGTTCATCTATTCCAAAAATCCGAAGAAATCGAAACGGTGATTTAAAAAATGCCCGGAGCGCCTGCTTTTCACATTTTTAATCATTAACTTTTACATTCCAATTTTGAATCAACTAACTATGAGCCACACGTTCAAAGTATTTATTCTGCTCATTTTCTGGGTTTCGGCTACATCAGCTCAAAGCCAATTACTTACCATTCAGGATGCGGTTAGTCAGGCCGTCAGCAACAATGCCGAAATCAATCAAATGCGCTCGCAACTGCGCCAAAAACAAGCCGAGTGGCGCACTCAAACAGGCATTTCGGCTCCTGAAGTCAGTTACATGAAAGAAGGGATCAACAACAAAGCGGCTGATCCATTTCAGGAAAAGCGTTGGACGGTTTCTCAATCGGTTGATTTTCCGCTGACCACTGCTTACAGGCTGAAAGCCATCAAAGACGAAGAGCGGGCGATGGAATTCAGCATTCAGGAAAAAGAACGCACAGTAAAATCGGAGGTCAAGGCACGGTATGTTGACGTGATTTATGCCCTGCACCTTCAGAAGCTACGCGATCAACAGCTCAAGCTGGCCACCGAATTGTACAACGCCGTTTTTACGCAGTTCGAAACCGGAATGGGCAACGGCATGGACCTGACCAAAGCCGAGTTGCAGGTGGCCGAAGCCAACAACGACATCGATAATGCCCGAAGCCAGTTGCACATGGCCCGTTACTCGCTGTTTAAGCTGATGGGACTTCCGCCGGAAAACCAGAAATACACCATCGAATTTATGGATACCCTCCGCAGCAACAATGTGGAAGTATCGCAAATCACGGCGTTGTCGGTTCTTTCGGAACAGCCATCGTACAAGTCAGCTCAAAAAGAATTGGATGCCGCCGGTTTTTACCTGAAGGAGGCCCGAAGCAATATTCTGCCCGACATCCGTTTCAACCTGTACAAGCAGGATTACGGCACCGGCTACAATTTTAACGGATTTGAACTGGGGTTGAGCATTCCAATCTGGTACCCGTTGGAGCAAAAGGGCAAAATACAAATGAACCTGGCCCGTCAGGAGGAAATTCAATGGAAACAAAAAGAAATTCGCTCGGGCGTGAAAGAACAGATCGAGCACGCCTGGCACAGCTATGAAGTCAGTCGCTCTGTGATCAAACGATACGACGAAACCATCCGCAGCAAAGCCGAAAAACTTCAAACACTAACGCTCAATGCCTATCGGCTGGGCGAGGTTGATTTGCTCAACCTCATTCAGGCACAACAAATTTACCTGAACAGCCAGCAGCGCTATTTGTCGGCATTGCGCGATTATTACGTGCAGTTGGTCGAACTCGAACGTTTTCTCAACCTCGAACTGGTTTACTAAAAAGATCAATCATTCAGAAAAATATTCACCATGAGTACCTTACAAACAAAAATCAAAACCTTTGTGCCGTTTTTGGCAGGCGTCATCTTCATTCTGTTGAGTTCATGCGGCGGGAAAAATAATCCTGAACAAAAGGAAACTTCCACATCCGATGTTCCTCCGTCCATTTCAGGAGTTCGTGAAGCCGACCTGGTCCGACTCTCGGAAAAAGAAATGTCGGAACTAAAAATTCAGACACAGGCGGTTTCGGGAGCGGTACAAAATTACCGTATCGCAGCTCCCGGCGTGGTTTTTCCGGCGCCCAACCACATCAGCATCATCAGCACACCAATCGATGGCCGTGTGAGCAAAATTTTGGTTCAGGAAGGTCAGTCGGTGCGAACGGGACAAGAGTTGTTCAGCATCGAGAGTCTGGAGTTTGGCAACATGGTTTCGGAATATTTGCAGGCAGTTTCCGAAGAAACTTTTCAGAATTCGCGGTTGCAGCGACTGGAGCAGCTGGTTGAACAAACCATTAGTTCGAAAAGCGAGCTCGACCGTGCCCGATCCGATTTTCAGCGGGCTAAAACGGCCGTGATTGCCTCGGTTTCGAAACTGAAGGCCATCGGTGTTTCCGACAAGGAAATCAATTCGTTCCGAACGGCCGAAAGCATCGATCCAACCCTGAAAATTCATTCGCCCATCAGTGGCATCCTCGATCAGCGTTCGGTGGAACTGGGCCAATCGGTCAATGCTCTTCAAAATCTGGCCCGCGTGCTCGATATTAGCCGGGTTTTGGTTCGCGGATATGTGTCGCCTGAAGATGCCCGGTTTATCACTGTTGGAGATTCGGTAAGCCTTTCGCGCCGGCAAACCGACTCGTTTCAAATGAATTCGCTGGTCAGTTCGATCAATCCCGGACTGGACGAGAATAACCGTTCCGTCATTGTAAACGTCATTCTTTCAACTTCGGAAAACTGGCCAAAGCCTGGTGAAAACCTGCATCTGGCTATTCAAACCACTTCTCCGGTCGAGGTAATTACAGTTCCGATGGACGCACTGACCTATGAAGGAAACGATCCTGTTGTTTTCGTTCAGAAAAGTGACCTGATATTCGAAAAACGCAAGGTCGAAGTTCCGGAGTTTCGGGGAAAATACGCAGTGGTTAGAAAAGGACTCGAAAAAGGTGAAAAGATTGCAGTCAGTCAGATTTTTAGCCTGAAGGCATTATCGAGATTCGACAAAATTTCAGAAGAATAACCTGTCAAAAAAAAACGCCATGCTTAATCAAATTATCACTTTCAGTGTCAGGCAAAAGTTTGTTGCCTTGTCGCTGGTTGTTCTTATGGCTGTTGGGGGTTATTTTTCGCTCATTCAACTGCCCATCAACTCGCTTCCCGACGTTACGCCGGTTCAGGTTTTGGTGATCACCAAGGCCGGGCGATATTCGCCTTTCGACGTTGAAAAACTGGTGAGCTATCCGATTGAAACGGCCATGAACGGTTTGCCCGATGTGAAGCAGGTTCGCTCTACCTCGCAGTTTGCCCTGTCGGCTGTGACCATCGAATTTGAAGAAGGAACCGACATTTATTTTGCCCGTCAAATGGTTAGTCAGCGCTTGCAATCAATTTCTTCGGATTTGCCACAGGACGTTTCGGCGCCGCAACTGGGGCCAATTTCAACGGCTTTGGGCGAAATTTACCAGTATGCCGTTCGGGGCGAAAATAAATCGCTGACCGAATTGCGCGAAATTCAGGACTGGCTGATTGCGCCTCAACTAAAAGTGGTAAAAGGCGTGACCGAAATCAATTCGTTCGGCGGGTTTGTCAAACAATACGAAGTCGTTATTGCTCCTGAAAAAATACGCATTTACGGCATTGGAATCAAGGAAATAACCGAAGCGATTGCCAACAACAACAGTGTTTCAGGAGGAAATTACCTCGAACACAACCGCGAACAGTACATTATTCGCGGATATGGACAAATCAATAAGGTGGAGGACATTCAAAATATCATCATCCGCAATATCAATAACAAACCGGTTTTTATTAAAGATGTGGCCGATGTGGTGGTGAGTACTCAAATCCGGCAGGGCGGCGTAACGCAGGACGGCAAAGGCGAGATTGTGAGCGGTATTGTGATGATGCTTCGTGGTGGAAACGGGCGCGAGGTCATTTCGGACATTGAAAAGAAAATCGAAGAGATCAATCAGTCGCTTCCTGAAGGTGTGCAAATCGAAAAGTTTTACGACCAGTCAGACCTGATCGATCGCACAACCGCTACCATTTCGACCAATTTGGTTGAAGGTGGTTTCCTGGTTATTGTGGTTCTTTTGCTCCTGTTGGGCGAAATTTCCGGAGCCTTGATTGTGGCAATGGTCATCCCGTTTTCGATGTTGTTTGCCTTCATTGGCATGCGCGAGTTCGGACTGGCGGCCAACCTGATGAGTTTGGGTGCAATCGACTTCGGGATGGTGGTGGATGGTTCGGTGGTGATGGTCGAAAACATTGTGCACCGCCTGCAAAAACACAAAGGCGAAAAAACCGACGACCTGATCATTTCGGCCGCCAAACAGGTGGTTCGCCCCATTTTCTTCGGCGTTTTAATTATCCTGATGGTTTATGTACCCATCATGACATTCAGCGGAATGGAAGGTATTTTGTACCGGCCAATGGCCATCACGGTTGCCGCTGCTGTGTTGGGTTCGCTGCTGCTTGCACTGATTTTTGTTCCGGCTATTTCATCCATCATTTTCCATAAAGGCGTAAAAATGCGCCGCAATTTCCTGATCGACTGGATGCGTCCGCGCTACCAGGCCGGACTGGAAAAATATCTTGACAAGCGCTGGTTTGTAACGATAACTGCCGCAGGAATCTTCGTGGTTTCGATGATTGTGATGAGCCGCCTCGGAACCGAGTTTCTTCCTGAACTCGACGAAGGTTCGATTTTGATTGAGCAGGTGCGTATGCCGTCGGTTACCCTGAAAGAGTCGATGGACAATGCCAACTGGCTGGCCGGGAAACTGGTTCAGAATATTCCTGAAATAAAAACGGTAGTGCCTAAAACCGGGCGATCCGATTTGGCCAACGACTGGATGGGCGTGCATCAAACCGATGTGTGGGTGGTGCTGAAACCGACCAAAGAATGGCGCGAAGGAATGTCGAAGGAAGATGTTATCGCCCAGATTGAACCCTACCTGAAAACCGAACCCGGACTGGCTTACAACTTCACCCAACCCATTGCCATGCGCGTGGACGAACTGACCAGCGGCGTAAAATCGGATCTGGCAGTGAAAATTTATGGTGAAGATTTGGATCAGCTCAACAAAATTGGAGAAAACATTTCGACTCTGGTTTCGGGCATGAATGGCACTGCCAATTTCTTCGTGGAACAACCCATCGGACAGCCATACCTGACCATCGAAATCGACCGTGCTGCGCTGGCTTCGTTCGGACTAAATGTAAACGATGTGCAGGCTGTAATTGAGGCGGGCATTGGCGGGCAGGTTGCCGGACAACTTTACCAGGGACAACGCCGTTTCGACATCCAGGTTCGCTATCCGTACGATTTCCGATCAGAGTTGCAGAAAATTCAGGAAATACCGGTTCCGCTGCCCAACGGCGAGTTTATCCCGATTAAGCGGGTGAGCCGCATTGTGGCACAGGAAGGACCGCGCGAAATTCAGCGAGAAAACGGCTGGCGGCGCCTGATTGTGGGCATCAACATCAAAAACATCGACATGGGCACCTACGTGGCACAACTTCAGCAAGCCATTTCAGAAAAAGGGAACGTGCCTCCGGGTTATTTTCTTGAATACGGCGGAACTTTCGAAAACCAGAAACGTGCCATGAACCATTTGCTGCTGGTTGTTCCGTTGTCGCTGTTCATCATCATTGGCTTGCTGTACCTCAACTTTGGCAAGATGCGCTATGCCGTTATGATTTTGATTAACCTGCCATTTGCCCTTTCAGGAGGCGTATTTTTACTCTGGATTCGTGGAATGTACCTGTCGGTTTCGGCCAGCATCGGTTTTGTGGCCCTGTTTGGGGTAGCGGTGCTGAATGGTATCGTGCTGCTCGATCACCTGAACGAATTACGCAAGGAAGGAAAATCGTTGCGCGAAACGATTATTCATGGGGCAACCGATCGCCTGCGACCTGTATTGATGACCGCGCTGGTGGCCAGTTTGGGTTTCATCCCGATGGCCTTCAACTCGGGACCCGGATCGGAAGTTCAGCGACCTCTGGCAACCGTAGTTATTGGCGGGCTCATAACCTCAACCTTCCTGACATTGCTGGTGCTACCCATCATTTATAATTGGGTGGAAAGAAAACGCGAAAAACGTCTGGCACAGAGTGAAGTTAAACTTGAGGAAGAATAGCAAAAATCTGTTCTGAAATTCAAAAGCCTGATTCGTGATCGAATAGTGATCCCGAATCAGGCTTTTGTTTGTAGACTTTCAGTTGAAAAAACTAATCTTTTCCAGCCGTGCTCTCTTTTCCAAAGTTAAAGATTGGCGATGGTACCCTTGATTGTTCCATAATCAGGAGCATTTTGTCAACAATCTGAGGATTTTGTGAAGCCACGTTGTGTTCTTCTCCCAAATCCGATTTCAGGTTATACAATTCGGTAGTCACTTTATCCGGAATCGAAACATTGTAACGCACCAATTTCCAGTCGCCCATGCGAACGGCCTGACGACCTTTATTTTCATGGAACTCCCAATACATGCTTTCATGTTTCTTCTGCCCTGATTTCCCTAACAAAGTTGGCAAAAACGAAATTCCATCGATATTTTCAGGAGTTTTAATACCAACGATGTCGGCAAAAGTAGGCATGATGTCCCAGAAAGCTGAAATGAGATCGGTTTTGGTTCCGGCTTTAACTTTCCCCGGCCACGAAACGATCATTGGTTCACGCATTCCGCCTTCGTATAAATCGCGCTTGTAACCTTTCAACGGGCCGTTGCTGTCGAAGTAATCGGGATCGGCGCCACCTTCGAGGTGCGGTCCGTTATCCGACGAAAAAATGATAATTGTATTTTTATCCAGACCCAGTTTTTTCAGTTCGGCAACCAGTTCTCCCACTTGTTTATCGAGTAAGGTAACCATCGCGGCAAAAGCAGCATGAGATTCCATCTGACTGCCGTAAGGACCTTTCCTGTAATTGGGCGATCCTGGCTCTGCTCCCTTGTAAGCTTTCTCCGGAAGCAATTTGCCACGGAATTCCTTCATATTTTCCTCGGGAGCAACCAATTCGGCATGAGGAATGGTTGTTGGGTAAAACAGGAAAAACGGCTTATCCTTGTTTTTTTCGATGAACTGAAGCGCCTGCTGATGAATAAGTGTTGGTGCATATTCGGTCGATTGAGTATCGGAATTTCCGGCCAGAATAACTTTGTTTTGATTATCCCACAAATGATCGGGGTAGTAATTGTGCGCCAGACTTTGGCAGTTGTAGCCAAAAAATTGGTCGAATCCCTGGTTGTTCGGGTCCCCTTCCGAGCCAGGAGAACCCAAACCCCATTTCCCAAACGCTCCGGTAACATATCCGGCGCTTTTCAGCATTTCGGCAATGGTAAACGACTGCGCAGGCAATGGATATTGACCTTCGTCCTGCCACGACTTATTGCCGCGGATAGGCGTGTGCCCGGTGGTTAATCCGGTCATTAACGACGATCGGGACGGAGCACAAACCGGGCAGCCTGAATAATGCTGAGTAAACAGCATTCCCTGTTGGGCAAGTTTGTCAATGTTCGGAGTTCGAAAATGCTTCTGACCATAACAGCTGAGATCGCCGTAGCCTAAATCGTCGGCCAGAATATAAACGATATTAGGTTTTTGCTGTGCAGATGAGTCTAGAAAGGAAAATAAGGCCAGACCAGTCAAAGTAACAAAACGTGAATCCATCGGGTTAAAATTTAGGTGAATCAAATTTACAAATCAAATCGGATTGACGAAGAGATACTCACAATTACCTCGCTTAACTTATTCGACCAGAATAGCCGGACAGCTTGAATAATCAGAAAACATGAAGTATATTTAGTGCTGCTTATCGAACAAATCATAACCCAAATGGAAATTAATCCGCAAAACTCAGGTAGAGACGAGGTTCGGGAACAAGTTGTTCAGGCCGCCCGACAAGTTTTTGCACGCTACGGATATAAAAAAACTGTACTCGACGACATCTCGCGCGAAGCCCGCAAAGGGAAAAGCACAATTTATTACTATTTCAAGAGCAAAGACGAGATCTTTAAAGCAGTTGTTGATGCCGAATCCGAAATCCGGCAGGCAGCTATCAGCGAACAAATCAGTCAGATTGAAGATCCTCAACTGAAGTTGAGAACCTATATTTACGTCAGGATGAAGACCCTGAAAATGGTGGTGAACTATTATGAAGCCATAAAAAACGATCTGCTTGACAACCTTTATTTTGTGAATCAGTTTCGCGACAATCATTTTGAAGCTGAAATTACACAAGTCAAGAATATGCTGCTCGAAGGTGTTGAAAAGGGGAAATTTACCATTCAAAATCCGGAGTTAACCGCCAAAACCATAGTTGCCGCCCTTCATGGTTTTGAGGTACCACTTATCCTGAAAAATCTTTCGGACGAAGAATTGCAAAAAGCTATCGATGAAATGCTGAATATCTTGTTTTTTGGGATTATCAGCAAGTAAAATTTGGCATTGGCATGCTCATTTCATTTTGTCTTTCCCACATGGACAAATTCACTTTTTCATGGAAGAATATTCGAAATTGAGATTTGCCCGAAACCTTCCTTTGCGGTCATTTCATTTTTATTAATTTTGGGCGACCTAAATCGAATTTTTAAATTAAAACTAAACTGTCCATGTTGAAAAAGATACGCGAATTTCTGCGCAAACGTATTTTCCTCGTCTTATTTATTGCATTTGTAATTGGGATTCTGGCTACCATCAGTGGAAATCACGCCATTGAATATACTTCAACCGACGAATTTTGTGCTGCATGCCATGTTCATCCCCATGTGTTCGATTCTTGGAAACTGTCGTCGCATTACGACAACAAAGGCGGAATCAAAGTGCATTGTGTCGATTGTCACCTTCCGCCCAAAGGGCAAGGTTACCTCATTGAAAAAACCAGACTGGGATTAAAAGATATTTACGGGTTGCTGACCAAAGATTCGGCAGAATTTAACTGGGAGATGAAGTCAGAACTGGAGCATGCCGTGAAGTATATTCCAAACTCATCGTGCAAAAATTGCCACCAGAACCTATTCCCGAAAGATTTAGTTGACGCAGGTATCGCTGCCCACCTTTACTACGAAAATAACGAGAAGAAGCTGGATCTGCAGTGTATCAGTTGCCACCTCGATGTAGGGCATTACAACCCCAATTACAAACACGGCAAAATGACCGGCATACCAGGGCAAGCCGACGGCAGCTCAGACAGTTCGAAGCCCGTTTTTGAACAGGCGACAACCGTAACAACTTTTGCCGACTACACCGAACAGATTCCTGGCACATCGGTATCGTTCAAAATGATAGCTATCAAAGGCGGCACCTTCAACATGGGTAGCCCCGAAAAAGAACCTTTCCACGAACCCGACGAATCGCCGGTACGACAGGTTACGGTCAGCCCGTTTTTCATGGCCGAAGTGGAAACAACCTGGGAAGAGTATTGGGCATTTTACGGTAACACCATGAGCGAAGGACGCACTCCGCCTGAACAGATTTATGCCAACAACAGTAACCCGGACGTGGATGCCATTTCGGGCCCAACCCCGCCTTACGGACGACCCGACCAGAACTGGGGATTTGGCAAACGCCCGGCAATCACCATGACCCACTATGCAGCTGAAACTTTCTGCCAGTGGCTTTCAAAGAAAACCGGCAAAAAATACCGCCTTCCCACAGAAGCCGAATGGGAATACGCAGCTCGCGGTGGCACTGAAACACCATATTTCTTTGACGGCAAACCGGATAAGTTCTCCAACAAAGGATTATGGCGTAAAATATCGGATGCCGAAACCGACCCGATTTCTCAGTACATCATTTATGCAAACAGTAGTAAAGGCAGAACGCAGTTGCCCGACGAGGTTAAACCTAATCCGTTCGGCCTGAAAAATATGCTGGGTAACGTAATGGAATATTGTGCCGACCGCTATGCCCCCGACGCTTATTCCAAAAACAGCGGGAATGTAACAAATCCGCTGGTAAGAGAAGGAGAGGAATGGGTTGTTCGAGGAGGCCATTATGCTTCAGACGCAGCCGACGTGCGTGCCGCAGCCCGTGATCACAGCCAGCACGAGACCTGGCTGAAAACCGACCCGCAGCAGCCCAAAAGTATCTGGTGGTACTCCGATGTTAAAGGCATCGGATTCAGGGTTGTTTGTGAGCCTGACAATTCAATTAAAGTTCAATAGATAAACTGATTAAACTAATTTAAAAATTATCCGTTATGAAAAAAGGTGTTGACAGACGTTCATTCTTGAAAAGCTCGGCTTTGGCCGGGGCATTGGGCGCAATTGGTACAGGAAGTGTTGCAACGTTGGCATCATGCAGCAGTACGCCAAAAGTACAGCCATTAAAAGAACCAGGTTCTTATTACTTACCAAACCTGGTTGATAAGGCTGCTGATGGCAAACCGCTGAAAGCTGGTATTATTGGCTGTGGCGGACGAGGCTCCGGCGCTGCTTTTAATTTCCTTAACGCAGCCGATAATGTTACGATTGTTGCTTTAGGCGATACTTATGCCGACCGTTTGGAAAGCCTGGCTGAAAAACTGAAAAAAGATAAAAATATTGAGATTGCTGCCGACAAGAAATTTGTTGGTCTCGACTCTTATCAGAAAGTTATCGACAGCGATGTGGATGTGATTATTACAGCCACTCCACCCAATTTCCGCCCCGAAATTTTCAAATACGCCGTGGAAAAAGGTAAACATTGCTTCCTCGAAAAACCGATTTGCGTTGATCCGGTAGGTTACCGCACCATTGTGGCTACTGCCAAACAGGCCCAGGCAAAAGGTCTTTGCGTGGTAACTGGTACACAACGCCATCACAAGCGCGACTATGTAGCTTCATACGAACAAATCATGAACGGAGCCATCGGCGAAATAACTGGTGGAACTGTTTACTGGTGCGGCGGTATGCTCTGGTTCAAGGACCGCGACCCGAAATGGTCAGATCTGGAATGGATGATCCGCGATTGGGTAAACTGGGAATGGCTTTCGGGTGACCACATTGTTGAACAGCACGTTCACAACATTGATGTATTCACCTGGTTTTCCGGATTAAAACCAAAATCAGCGCTTGGGTTTGGCTCACGCCAGCGCCGTGTTACCGGTAACCAGTTCGACAATTTCAGCGTCGATTTTGAAATGGAAAACGGGATACATGTTCACAGCACCTGCCGCCAGATCGCAGGAACAGAAGGGGGTGTGTGGGAATTTATCCAGGGGACCAAAGGTTCATGGAGTTCCGACGGACACGTGATCAAAGACCTGAAAGGTAACGAAATATGGAAATACGACCACGATGCCGAAAAAGCCAACTTCAAACAAACCGACCCATACACGCTGGAGCATGTGAACTGGATTAACCATATCCGCTCCGGGAAACCGATTGAACAGGCATCTGAAACAGCTGTTGCCAACCTGGCTGCTATCATGGGGCGCGAATCCGCTTACACCGGGAAGAAAGTTACCTGGGACGAAATGTCTGCTTCGCCGCTCGACCTTTTCCCAAAAGATATTGACATGACCAATAGTATGGCTGCTACCAAAGAAGGTTACGGAGCAGGGAAAGAATTTAAACTGCCCGAATTTATTCATATTGCAGGTACGCCACAGGGAAACCAAACACGTTAAGGTATGCCTCTTAACAGAAGATCTTTTTTAGGAACGGCCGTTTCCGGTGCTGCATTAGCAGCATCGGGCGGCCTTTTCTCTTCTTTCAAAAGTGAGGCTTCTTCAGGAAAAAAACATTCGTCCAAATTGAAGATTTCTTGTCAGGAAGGAGTTGCCCCAGGCAAAACACTGGCTGAAAAACTCGATTTTTTGGAATCACTCGACATTGTCGGGCTCGAAATCTGGGGAGGCGGACTTGAAAAAAGAGTAACTGAAATCCAACAGGCGCTGCAGAACCGGAACATCAAGGTGAGTGCCATTTGTGCTGGTTTCGAAGGTTGGTTAATTGCCGACGATCCGGCTATCCGCGAAAAGTGCATGAATTCGATGAAAACAATCATCGGAGCAGCCGGTGAACTGGGTTCAACAGGAGTAATTTTTGTCCCGGCGTTTAACAACCAGAAATCGCTGCCCGATAAGGAAGCACGTGAGTTGTTGCTTGGACAGATGAAAGAACTGGGCGATTATGCTCATGAACGGAAAACCCGCATCCTGATCGAGCCGCTCAATCGCAGAGAGTGCTATTTCTGCCGTCAGGTAGCCGACGGAGCTGCTATTGTTCGCGATGTTAATAGCCCGGGAGCTGCTGTGATGGGCGATTTCTGGCACATGACCTGGGAAGAAACCAACGACCGCGCTGCCTTCCTGGCTGCCGGCGACTACCTGCACCACGTTCACATTGCCAGTCGTAAACGCCGTAAAATGCCCGGAGAAGACGGTGAGGCTGATGTTTACATCAATGGTTTCCGTGGACTAAAGGAAATCAATTACCAGGATTACGTGAGTTTTGAGTGCGGCTCGGTGGGCGACTCAAAGGTCACCCTGCCAGCTGCTGTAAAATTGATGCGCGAACAATGGAAAAAAGCCTGAGGGGAAAGTAATCAGTTTTTAGTCTCAGGATTCCAATCAATCAATTCAACTATTTATAAGGAACCCGGATTCAGTGGAGTCCGGGTTTTTGGTTTTGTGCCGTTATTCAATTTTATAATTGATCAACGAACCATCTTCATTGCCTACAATCAGGTTGAAATATGAACTTGAATCGTTGAATTTTCCCAGAATAAACGAGGTATTTCCATCAAGCGGAAAACCCCGGGTAATGGCTCCATTTTTATCGAGAAGATAGACTTTGTTTTGAGCCTCAACCACAATTCCGATTTTACTCACCTGCCCCATGATGCAAATTGCAGGAATTTCGCTGATCGCATCAGGGAATGACTTTTCGAACAATTTTTTACCATCCGCAGCAAAAGCAGTCAGCTTTTTACCTTCAGCAAACAAATATTCCGAACTGCCATCTCCGTTAATATCGCCGGCAACAAAGCGATGCCCTGCCCCAAATTTGCCAAATTCTTTAATCTCAGCTTCGCCAAGAAAATTTTCGATATGAATTTTCCCGGTCAAATCAGTTGAGATGATTTTAGGATTTTCGCCTCCTGTAAAATACAAAGGGTTACCAGAGCGATCAAATGGTGCCGGTTGCCCTTCTCGCAATTTCCCCTGCCTGTCGAGGAACCACGTTGTCCGTTTATCCGATACAACAATGTAATCTTTCCCGGCAACGTCCTGATGCCTGATGGGTTGATTAACCAGAGTTTCAGTTCCTTCAAAGTTCCATTTGGGCACCAGTCTTCCATCCCGATCGAATGTATAAACTTTTTTATCTTCTCCCGTGACGAAAAACCGGTATTCTTTATTCTGGCCATACTCAATCACGGAAACACCATTAGCAGCCATCGATTTTAAAGTTACAGGGTATTTGCCAACCTTGTTCCCGGTTCGGTCAATCACATATAACTGTGTTTTAGTATTGAAAAGATATTGAAAACGATTGTTTCGGTACAAATCAATCTGATGAATCTCTGACATCAGTTCCCCGGGAAGATTGATCTTCCACAACACGGAACCTTCGCGGTTTATCAGGTAAACATTATTGGCCTTGTCGCAAAGTATTAATTCGCGATTTGCCGGGTCTTTGTGGTTAAGCACCAACTTTGGACTTCCTGCAAGCGGAGCGTCAAGTTTTAGTTGCCACACGGCCTGTGGTTCTTCTTTTTGGGTTGGATCATATTTCAGGTTTACCTGATTCTTTATAACTTGATCGTTTATTGAATATTGCCACCTGAAAATGCTGAATTTTCGGATGGGCTCTTCGCTTGCCGAAAGATTGGCACTAAGTTCGGGCTTCAGTAAAACATCTTTAAGCCCGAAAACTTTGGGAACTTTGGCATAGAGATAAAAGTTGGCATTTGGCTGACCGTTTTTTGAATTTACCTTGTAAATGGAATCATTTGCCAACGTTTTGGCAGCGACCAGACTCTGCAAATAGCTTTTTAACCCCGGAAGATTATCGCCCCAAATAAGATACTTTTCGTAAATAGTCAGGTATTCTCCATTTATGCCGGCAAACGAACGGCCAAAAAGCGATTCGGCCATATTTCGGATTGGAAGCCGGTAAATATCGAACTTATTTTTGCTGTCCACTTCAAATTTCGACTGGTAATTATCTGACGCAGGAACTTCTTCCGTTTTGAATATGGAGACCGCTTTTTCAATCTTCTCGCGGGTATCTGAAGAACTGTTTATTTCAGCCACAAAGAACCGGTTTTGCAGTGGATTCGATTTGTTGATGTTGGTATAAACCCCGGCAAATTGCGAACCGGCAATTTCTTTAAACATACTTGTTGCATCCGTCTTTGTTTTTTTCTGAAATTCCATCAGACTCATCTCCCGCGGATAAAATAATCCATTGGCTTTCAGATACACCTCGTACTGATCGATGTAACGACCTGTATTTTGAAGATTAATAGCCACAAAATATGACGCATTTGCCGGAATAACCTTTTCAATGGTCATCTTCCCGGCTTCCTGATTTCGGAATAAATTAAGGTAATTATCGGTTGAATCTTTGGTTACACTGTATCCGTTCAGCTCGATTTCAGACGGTCTGAGCATCAGATCGAGTGCGGTCCAATTTGACCAGGAATCGAGTTGGGCCACTGTTTTCCGAAGATCAGGCGAAATATATTTGGTCAGCAACTGGTGAATCGTCAGGTGATTTACGAACACATTGGCAAAAGCGGTTTCTTCAATCGTTTTGTAGGCCTCGGTAAACTCCCGGTTGTTGAGAAGATTGATGGAACTAATTTGCCGAATAGCCTGTTCAAGCAAAATAAAATCTTCGCTGGCCATCAGTACGTCGTTACTGCATGCAAAGTAGAAATTGGTTTCGGAAGAACGGGCATTAAAAATAACCGTATTGTCATAATTTCTTCTGGAAATGGTATATGCTGGTCCCAAATCAAGCGAAATAACCTGAGTTGCCGAATTTGATTCGGAGGAGGTATTCATCTGTGCCAGAAAGAGCGTAGCTAGTTGATTCTTTCCTGTCAGATTTAAAGAGATCAAAACAGATTTTCCGGCGAGAAGATTTTTGATTTCGGAATGGCTGGTCAAAAAGTCGCTGAAGTGATCAGCTTTTGCAAACAATTCACGAATCTCAGGAATACTTTTCCATTCAGCAACAATGGGGTTTTTCCCTTTTAGTTCGCTGAACAGTCCCTGCGTATTTTTTACTTCAATCACCAAAGGACATTTCAACGGAACAGCTTTAAAAGCCGGATTTTGCTTGGTAGAGAAGGTTTGAATAACCGGCTTGTCTGTTTTTGACGGGACATATTTAACTGCCAGAAAAATGGCAATTGCCAATAATACGATGCTTCCTGAAATGACAATTACTTTACGCATAAACCGATTACTATTTGATCATTTTTTATTGTTGTTTGACCTCTGAGGCCGGAACAATCCTGTAAAGTTTATCCGACTTCCTGATTTTGGTATCAACCGGAATGGAAATGTAAGATCCTTTTGGGGCCTCCTCAACCGATTGTTTGTTCAGCTGAATTTCGCTAACCACTGTTTTCACCAGTCCGGTAGTTGGACCCGTAATATAAATTTCGTCGCCAACCCTCAAAGGTCCTGTTTCCAACTTAAACTCAGCTACTTTCAGGTTCGAAAAATAGTTCAGCCCTTTCCCCACGTATAGTTTACGATGTGTTGCCAGCGAACCGTAATTTTTGCTCCACTCGCCCAATCGTTGTCCCAGGTAATAGCCATCCCAGAACCCGCGGTTGAAAACACTGGACAGCCGTTCGTCCCAGTCTGCAACTCTTCCAGGAGTGAAATCATCGTCGAAATGAGCCTGAACAGCCTCGCGGTAGCACTCAACCACGGTGTAAACATATTCGGCAGACCGCGCCCGACCTTCAATTTTTAGAACTGAAACGCCTGCATCGAGCAGTTTATTCAAAAAATGAATGGTCTTTAAATCTTTGGGCGACATGATGTATTCATTGTCGATCTCCAGTTCTGCACCCGTTTCCTTATCAGTTACGGTATATGCCCGGCGACAAGTTTGCATACAACTTCCGCGATTGGCAGAGGAGTTCATTTCGTGCAAACTAAGATAGCATTTACCTGAAACAGCCATGCAAAGCGCTCCGTGTACAAACATCTCTATTCTAACCAGTTTTCCGGATGGCCCGGTAATGTTTTGCTCCTTGATTTGCCGGGATATTTCCCAAACACGACCGATATTCATTTCGCGGGCCAACACAACAACATCAGCAAACTGGGCATAAAAACGTACAGCTTCAATGTTGGTAATGTTCACTTGGGTTGAAATATGAACCTCTACTCCTACTTGCCGGGCATACTGAATAGCTGCCACATCAGAGGCAATAATGGCGGATACTCCGGCTTCCCTGGCAGCATCAATAATCTGCCTGAGTTGTTCGAGTTCGGTATCGAAAACAACCACATTAACCGTCAGATAAGTTTTTACCCCTTTCGAATGCGCTATTTCCGTAATTTTTTTCAGGTCATCAAGCGTAAAATTATTCGATGAGCGTGCACGCATGTTTAATTGCTCCACCCCAAAATACACTGATCCAGCCCCAGCCTGAATGGCAGCCATCAGCGATTCATAAGAACCAACTGGTGCCATTATTTCAACCTCATCTCTTCTCATCATGAATTTTTATAAGCTGCAAATTTAGTGTTTATTTTGGCTTGCATTTATGACTTTGAAGCAAACACAATCATATTGTTACCTGCAGGATATGAGTCTTCCGGCAAAAAAAAAGTGCGGCCTCGAATGAAGCCGCACTTTAAATTAGGAAATTCACTAACTCACTTATTCAACGTTTATCTTGTAGGTGTAACTCTTGTTCTCAGTTGAAAGAACAACAGAATATGCACCTTTATTTAACTTCGAAAGATCAAAACCTTCAGTTACATTGAACTTGCTACCAATTTCCTTAGAATAAATCAAGTCTTTGGTGTCATATAAATTCAGGTTAAGGTTATCCTCTGAGAAGTTCAGGTATGAAAGTTTCAGAACACCGTTTTTATAAGCGAAGTAAGGTTCAAGAATACTTTTTTCCTTACCAACTGCAATATTTTTGTTATCAATCTTAAACGAACGCTCGGTTGTTTCATTGTCAACACTTACCGATAATTTATAGCTTCCCTTCTCTAGATTAGAGAAATCAAACACTTTACGAAAATCTTTGCTATCAGCATCGGTTTCTTTGAAATAAACAACTTCGCCATTTTCGGTGGCTATACTAATCTGGAAATTGGCAGCCGAAGCGTTTGAGATTGCAACTACAGCCTTTTCAGCTGTTAAAGGAAGGATGTTAACTTTTAAGTTTCCTGTTGCCATTAATGTGTTTGCAAATGCTACAAATGCAATCAACATTGTTACTTTTGAAATAGATTTAATTGTTTTCATGTTTTTCTGTTTTTAACTTCATCACAAACATACATGTTATTCAGCATACATGTTGAAAAACATACGTTAATGATCTATTATCCTTTCGTTAACGAAATCAGGAAACATTAAAACAATGTAAACCAGAAATCTTATTACTCTAACAATCAAACAAATAAAACACTTTTCTAATGCAGATTGAAATCCTACAATTACTTGAGGGTGCGCGAAAGGCAAGCGGACTGACCATTATTATTGATGTTTTCAGGGCATTCTCAACAGCTTGCTACGCTTTTGGGAATGGAGTACAACGCATTTATCCGGTTGGCGATTTGAACAGAGCCTATCAGCTCAAAGAACAAAATCCCGACTTCATCCTGGTTGGTGAGCGGAACGAGCAAAAACCTGAAGGATTTGATTTTGGCAATTCGCCTTCACAGCTTTTACAATCCGATTTGCATAACAAGACGATGGTACATACAACAAGTTCTGGCACACAGGGTATTGCTAATGCAACCGCAGCCTCAGAAATTCTGACCGGAAGTTTTGTAAATGCCGAGGCTATTGTCAAGTACATCCGGAAGAAAGAGCCGGAAGAAGTCTCTCTGGTTTGTATGGGTTACAGTTGTCAATATCCTACTGACGAAGACACTTTGCTAGCCGTTTACATTAAAAACGAGCTTGAAGGAAAACCAAACGATTTTGCTGCAATGAAAGAACAAATACGAACAGGCGATGGCGCTCGTTTTTTTGCTCCCGAGAAGCAGGAATGGGCCCCGGAAGCTGATTTCGATCTGTGCCTTTCGCTAAACCGATTCAATTTTGTATTGAAAGTGGAACAGGAAGGTGGACTAAACTACCTCCAAAAAATTGAACTTGAATAGCTTTTGCTTGTTTTGAACAAACTAATACAAAAGAATGAAGACATACAATTTTGAGGAACTGATCAATCGCACCAATACCAACAGCATAAAATATGATGGCCGAAAAATGTTCTTCGGCAAAGACGACTTGTTACCCCTTTGGGTGGCCGATATGGATTTCCGCACACCTGATTTTATCGTGGAGGCCGTCAAAAAACGCGCGGAACATGAAATCTTCGGATATACCTTCCGCTCCGAAACTTATACACAAGCCATAGTAAACTGGCTCAAACGTCGTCATAACTGGAATATAAAACCAGAATGGATTTCGTTTAGTCCCGGAGTAGTAGCCGGTTTAACACTTGCCATCGAGGGATTATCCAAGCCAGGAGATGGAGTTATTGTTCAGCCTCCGGTTTATTTCCCTTTCTTCGACTCGGTAAAGGGCACAGGTCGCGAAATGATCGAAAATCCACTCCAGCTAAAGGACGGGCGATACTACTTCGATATGGACGATCTGAAGAAAAAAATAACACCAACGACCCGGTTATTACTTTTAAGTAATCCGCATAATCCTGGAGGAATGGCCTGGAACAAGCAGGAGCTTACCGAACTGGCAACAATCTGCCTCGAAAACAAGATCATTATCATCTCAGATGAAATTCATTCCGATCTCATCTTCGATGGCTATAAACATACCCCGCTTGCAGGCATTTCAGATGAAATTGCTCAAAATACCGTAGTTTGCATGGCCCCAAGCAAAACCTTCAATACAGCCGGACTGACAACATCTTTTCTGGTCATTCCAAATAAGCGATATTTTGCCGCTTATGAGCGTGTTATGAAACTTCCCCATCTACACATGGGGAATATATTTGGCACTGTGGCACTGGAAGCTGCCTACACGCATGGCGATGCCTGGCTCGCACAACTTTTAAACTATTTACAATCAAACTACACTTACCTTGAAGACTTTTTTAGAGATGCCATGCCGGCAGTAAAAGTGATGAAACCGGAAGCAACTTATTTGATCTGGCTTGATTTTTCGGCTTATGGCTTGAATGATGAAGTACTTAATCAAAAGCTTATTAATGCAGGTGTGGGGCTTAATCGGGGAACTCAGTTTGGCAAACAGGGAAGTGGATATATGCGTATAAACATTGGATGTCCGCGCTCAGTTCTTGCAGAAGCGCTGAAAAGAATTAAAGCAGCTTTGGATGGGTAATTTCTATTAGAATTCGCGCTTGACCCATTCGATAAGACGATCCTCCGAAATATTGTTCATGCAGCGAAAATGCTTCTTGGGGCATTCGTTATAGCCAAGTTTGGAGCACGGACGGCAAGGCAGATTTTTCACCTCCAAAATCTCAGATCCCTCTCCGGGCAAATAAGGGTACATGCCCAGTTCGGGAGTCGTACTGCCCCAAACGGAAAGAATTTTCTTGTGAAATGCCGCTGCAATGTGCATTAGCCCGGTATCATTCGAGATAACAAGCTTTGCATTTTTTACCAGCGAGGCCGATTGATTGATTCGCAGCCGTGCGGTGAAGTCAATCAGGTTCCCGGTATTCCATGCCAGCATAGAAGCTGCCATTTGTCGTTCACTCTTGCCTCCCAAAAGTACAAAAGGGACTGAAGTTCCGGCAACCAGTTTTCTGTATTTTTCTTCAGGCATTCGTTTCGTTGCCCAGGTTCCGGCTAATACCAAAGCAACATAGCCTGTTCTGCAATTTTCAGGTAAGTCAGACAATGAAAACTCATCCTCTTCCGGGATAAAATAATCCAGTCCATTCCCGTCGTTCACAATGCCAAAAGGTTTGAGCGTATCTAAATTTCGATCTACAATATGTCCCCTTGGCATAGTATTAAATCCAAACCGGGTAAGCAAAAACTTCCGGATATTCAGTTTGTTAAAACTGTAATTTTGTGCTTTCAGAGCCATTTTTACCCGAAGGCTTCGCAGGTTATTGTGCAAATCAATAACGTAATCGAAATTCTCTTTTCTAAGCTCCCGAATGATTTGTGAAATGGATTTGTCGAACAAATGAATCTTATCAACATACGGATTTGCCTGAAGCAAATCAGCATTTCGCTTTTTGGTAAGGTAATGCACTTCAACGTCCGGAAACTGGGCCTTCAGACAACGCAAAACCGGCGATGTTAAAACAATATCGCCAATTGAACTGAATCGTATGATGAGAAATTTCTTTGCCAAAATAAAAAGCCCCAAAGTAATGGTCACTTCAGGGCTTAAATATAATCAGATTATAGCATTGCTCATCTATACCGATTCTGCCAGAACAATAATTTTATTGTCTTTATTTTCGGCCACACCACCATCTACCTCAAAAAAAAGCTCCTGATCAGACTCTTCAATCACCTTGATTTTGCCCTTACTAAGGGTAGAAATAATTGGAGCATGGTTAGTCAGAATTTCAAATGTACCTTTTGTACCGGGTAACTGTACCAGTTTAACCTTGCCTGAATAAATACTTTTGTCGGGAGTTATGATTTCGAGTAGCATGATCCTGATTTTGAAATGTTATTACTTAGGCTCCAGCCAGCAATTTTTCTCCTTTTTCGATAGCTTGTTCAATGGTACCGACAAGGTTAAAGGCAGATTCCGGATACTGATCTACTTCTCCATCCAAAATCATATTAAACCCTCTGATCGTATCTTCGATTGAAACAAGCTGCCCTTTTAAACCGGTGAATTGCTCTGCAACAAAGAAGGGCTGCGAAAGGAAACGTTGCACACGGCGGGCTCGATGAACAACCAGTTTGTCGTCTTCCGACAACTCGTCCATACCAAGAATTGCAATAATGTCCTGTAACTCTTTATATCGCTGAAGAATCATTATTACGCGCTGGGCACAGTTGTAATGCTCGTCACCAACAACTTCACGGGTCAAAATACGGGAAGTAGAGTCTAACGGGTCAACTGCGGGATAAATACCAAGCTCAGAAATTTTACGACTTAATACAGTTGTAGCGTCGAGGTGGGCAAAAGTGGTTGCTGGAGCCGGGTCCGTCAAGTCGTCGGCAGGCACATAAACAGCCTGTACGGAAGTGATTGATCCGTTCTTGGTCGAGGTAATCCGCTCCTGCATGATACCCATTTCCGTAGCCAGAGTAGGCTGATAACCCACGGCCGAGGGCATACGGCCCAAAAGGGCCGAAACTTCTGATCCGGCCTGAGTGAAACGGAAAACATTATCTACAAAAAATAAGATATCCCTTCCTTTTCCGGTAGTTCCGTCGCCATCGCGCAAACTCTCGGCAATAGTCAGACCCGACAAGGCCACTCGGGCACGAGCCCCTGGAGGTTCGTTCATCTGGCCAAAAACCAAGGCAAGTTTTGATTTTTTCAAGGCTTCCTGATCAACTTTCGAAAGGTCCCAATTTCCTTCTTCCATTGACTTTTTAAAAGCTTCACCATAGTCAACGATGTCGGCCTCAATCATTTCGCGAAGAAGGTCATTTCCTTCGCGGGTACGTTCACCAACTCCGGCAAAAACCGACAATCCGCTGTGGGCAAGCGCAATGTTGTTAATAAGTTCCTGAATCAAAACGGTCTTTCCAACGCCGGCACCACCAAACAAACCAATTTTACCCCCTTTTGCATAGGGTTCAATCAGGTCAATTACCTTGATCCCGGTGTAAAGGACTTCGGTTTCCGTGGTTAATTCTTCGTATTGAGGAGGTTCATTGTGGATACTAAGCCCATTTTTGGGCAATGATTCAAGTCCATCAACCGGGTTTCCGGTCACATTTAGCAGACGCCCCAAAGCGATTTCTCCTTTGGGCATTGTGATAGGCTTTCCGGTGGCAATCACGTCCATACCTCTGCGAAAACCGTCGGTAGAGTCCATAGCGATGGCACGAACAGTATTTTCGCCAATATGCTGCTGACATTCGACAACCAGATTTTCCTCTCCGGGCCGAACAACTTCAAGAGCATCGTATATTTGAGGAAGCTGACTTTCCTCCAGATCAAAACTAATGTCAATTACAGGTCCGATTACCTGAACAATTTTTCCAATATTCTGAGCCATAATCAGTATTTTATGCTATAAAGCGGAAATTTACTAAAATTGAATCAATAGCCTCATCAAAAAAAACAAAACCTGAATGAAAAACATTTAATGGTCACGACTCATAATGAGTTCTGCCAATTTTAGCAGCTCTGATTTTGATTCCGTACCGACTTCCATTTCCTGCCATATTTCAATAGCGGCCTGGTAATATTCGTTCGCGCAGGATTCAGTTATCGTTTTAATGTTTAACTGGTTATAAATTGATGTAATGGCTTCAACCTTCTCTGCAGGGTCATATTCAGTTCTGGAAATCCAGTCGTAAATAAGCGCCCGTGTGGGTTGATTCGCTAATTCCAGTGCCTTTAACAGTAAAAATGTTTTTTTGTTCGAAACAATATCACCACCTATTTTCTTTCCGAATTTATCTTGTTCGGCAAAAACATCAAGCATGTCGTCCTGAAGCTGGAATGCAATTCCAAGGTTTAATCCAAAATCATAGAGCTGATTGGCCATTTCACCGGGAGCATTTGCTGCCAAAGCACCAGCCTTAAGACTGCATGCCAAAAGTACCGCGGTTTTCAGCTTAATCATATTCAAATATTCGCTGATAGCAACATCTGTCCGTGATTCAAAATCCATATCCAATTGTTGTCCTTCGCAAACCTCCAGGGCTGTTTTCGAGAACAGTTTAATCATGGCCAACTGAGCAGGTGTATCACACTTCAACAGGTAATTGTAGGCCATGATCGACATGGCATCACCAGATAAAATAGCCACATTTTCGCTGTATTTTTTATAAACCGATGGCGCATTCCGACGCATTTCTGCACGGTCCATAATATCGTCGTGCAACAAAGTGAAGTTGTGAAAAACCTCGATGGCTATGGCTGCCGGCAAAGCTTCTTCAACCGATTCGCTGAACAAGTTGTAAGCCATAAGCACCATTACCGGACGCAAACGTTTGCCTCCCATGGAAAGAGCATATCCAACGGGGGCATACAGATTTTTGGGATCCGTTTGGGAGAGTTTAGCTATCTCCCCATCAATTTCTTTAGAAATGAGGGATTGTAATTCCTTAATTGTGTACATGATTAAATCCGGTTATAAAGCAGCCGGTTCAGAAGTTCATCCTTGAATTTGGGAGAAACAGGCAACTGAGTTTTGTCCGTCATTTCCACCATTCCTCCATCGGTTTTCAGATAACGATTTACATTTTTCAAACTGATCAAATGCGAACGATGAATTCGGAAAAACCCATGAGGGACCAAAAGATTATCAAAATCGAGTAAGGTCCGGCTCACCAGGATCGAACTCCCATCTTTGAAAAATATCCTGGAATAGTTTCGTTCACCTTCGCAACGAAGAATATCACGCACTTTAACAATGGTAAATCCGTTAATCTCGGGCAAAGCAATGGTTGGGTCATCTTCCTTGTTTCGGTCAAGATTCTTTCTCAACACCTCGACACGTTGTTTCTCCTGAAGAACAGGAATCTCACTGATTCGGCTAATAGTTGATCTGACATTTTCAATTAACACCGGTTTCACAATGTAATCGAACGCAGAATATTTAAATGCTGTGATTGCATAATCGCTGTAAGAAGTGGCGAAAACCACTTTGAAATTAATTTCAGGAAGCTTCTCGAGCAAACTAAACCCTGTCCCGTCGGGCAATTCAATGTCAAGAAAAACCAGCTCCGGATCGATTGATTTAATCAGCAACAGGCCCGAAGCCACGGAATCAGCCTCTCCAAGAACTTCAATTTCACCGAAATTTTGTTCCAAAATCCGCTTCAGCCCGCGTCGCGCCAGTTGGTCGTCATCAATGATTACAGTACGGTACATCTGATTAAGCCTCGATATTTTTTTTAAAAATAATACAATTGATCGAACAATAGGTGGTCAGTAATCAAAAAATTAACTTACCCCACAAAGGCTTTCCGATTTCTTTACAAAAAATCGGGTTCAGTTGTTTATATGGCTATTTTTGCCTGAAATAGCCATGATTTTGCAAACACCAACAATTAATGAGAATTATTATTCAATCATGGCTATTCCATGAGTACGTGATAATTTTCAATAAGACAAAAACAATTTATACGAATGAAATTTAGTTTGAAATGGCTCTAATTCTAATTATTGAAACATCGACGCAGGTTTGCAGTGTGGCACTTTCACGCAATGGACAGCTGATTGACCTGATTGAATCCACAGAAGGACAGAATCATGCCCGGCAGACTGCCGTTTTTGCCGAAACCCTGCTTTCGAGAAACAACCTGACTTCATCTCAGCTGTCGGCAGTTGCTGTCAGCAAAGGTCCGGGTTCATATACAGGTTTGCGCATTGGGGTATCAACTGCTAAAGGAATTTGTTATGCTGCCGGAATACCGCTGATTGCAATTGGAACACTTGAAGCCATGACCCGATATGTCATTGATCATGCCGATCAATACGCTGTTGACAGAAGCAAGCCGACTCTATACTGCCCAATGATTGATGCCAGAAGAATGGAAGTTTATTCAATGCTGATTGGTGATGCAGACCTGGTTCTAAAACCCATAACGGCCGAAATAATCGATGCAGACTTTCTTTCCAGTGAACTCGCCGCGAATCAGGTTGTTTTCTTTGGAAACGGAGCAGAAAAATGCAAGAAAGTAATCACCTCGCCCAATGCTGTTTTCGCCGATTCGGTGGAGGCATCAGCCGGACACATGTGTGAATTGGCATGGCACGCATATACCAAAAAGCATTTTGAGGACGTTGCTTATTTCGAGCCCTTTTATCTGAAAGATTTTGTGGCCTCGCTACCAAAAAAAAATATACTGGGATGAGAATTTTATACCTTGTTTGCTTCATTTCACTTTTTGCTATCCAGCTAAAAGCCGAGCCACTCGAAGAAATGGAATACATCCTTCGCTTTGGTTTTATCAAGGGAGGAAAAGCTACTCTGGTTGCCCAAAAAGAAAAGCTTAACCGGCAACAAACCATACATTATCACATGCGCGGACGCACAACCGGTTTTGTTGACAAAATCTATGAAGTAAATGACGTGTATGAGAGCTGGGTGGATACGGAAACCTATTTGCCTTTAAAATCAGTACGGAACGTACGTGAGCAGAAATATCGTTTCTACGATGAAATTACATACGATCACCAAAACGATTCGCTTTTCAGTCAAAAATCCGGAGCCAAAAAGGTTCCCGACAAGGTCAACGATTTGGTCAGCGTTTTCTTTTACATCCGCCAAAATCAGTATTTTGATGCATTGCTAAAAGGAGAAAAAGTACAAATTCCGGTATTTCACGGCGACGAATTATTTATGATGGAGCTGATTCTGATTGGCAACGAAACAATCGAAACCAAAATCGGCAGAAAAGATTGCTATGTGGTTTCGCCCCGCGTTCCCAAGGGCAAGCTGTTTAAAGGATCCGACGGACTTAGAATATACATTACCAAAGATTCGAACCGGCTACCCATTTATGCTGAATTTGATTTGGTACTTGGAGCTCTAAAATGTGAACTCAATTCATACAAAATCAATGGCGTTAATCAAATGAGCAAACAATAATAAGTTGAGCTTGAATTGTTTAAAAAAACAGAGCTAAATTTTTGATTCAGCAATATTTGCTTATTTTTGCAGCCGATTTTGAAATGATTATAAAAATTTTCTATGGCAACAACAGCAGATATTAAAAACGGATTGTGCATCGAGTACAACGACCAGTTGTTTCAGATTGTATCCTTCCAGCACGTAAAACCCGGAAAAGGTGCAGCTTTCGTCAGAACTAAAATGAAAAACCTGAAAACAGGCAGAACAATCGAAAATACATTTAATGCAGGTGTAAAAATTGATGTGGTCCGCATCGAGCGTCGCCCTTATCAGTACCTCTATCAGGACGAATCAGGTTATAATTTCATGAATACCGAATCATTCGAGCAGATTTCTATTGCTGCCGAACTGATCGACAATGCCGATCTCATGAAAGAAGGTCAGATCGTGGAAATGAACATCCATGCCGATACTGAAACTCCTTTAACTGTTGAACTGCCCGCATTTGTTGAGTTGGCTGTTACTTCAACCATTGTTGGAGAAAAAGGGAATACAGCCAGTTCAAATGCCTTAAAGCCAGCCACTCTTGAAACCGGCGCCGAAATCATGGTTCCGCTGTTCATCAACGAAGGCGATATCTTAAAGGTGGATACCCGCGATCGTTGTTATTCAGAACGGGTTAAAAAGTAATCTGTTATAAAACCGATAAGTTAAAGGAATGGCCTGCTAAAACAGGTCATTTTTTTTGCTCCTGGGTTTGGTCTCCCTGAGAAACAAGTTGCCGGGAATGGATGTCAATGGCAACAATTACAGCTGTGAATCCCCAGAATGGTACCGACAATTTATCCGTGTCCAGAAAGTTGTTGAGAACTCCGTGAATGTAATAGGTAATCAACCCCAAAAGCGCACTCATCACCAGGGTTTTCAGGCGCTTATCATTTACACGCGAATAAGCATGAATGGCCGTGTAAACAACAACCCCAATCAGAATCAGAAAAGTAATTACCCCGAACAGTCCCGATTCGGCCATAGGGCCAAGGTACTCACTGTGCGCATTTCCACCATCGGCCGAATTGGTACTGATGATGGTCCGGTCGGAAGTTAACTGGTAGGGCGCATACTTAAACATGTATGTTCCGGGTCCCCAGCCAAACACCGGTTTGTCTTCAAACATGCGAATGGCACAACTCCAGCGGTTAATTCTTTCCAGGTTCGACGCATCCGACGAAATATTGGAGATGGATGAAACATGCTCGGTTAGGTTGGCCGACGACTCGGTATCATTTCGTTCAAGGTACATCAGAATCTGATTCTGGAAGACCAGAATTACTGAAAGTGTCGCCAGAAAAGTAATAAACAAGGGCTTAAACCTGATTTTTAACCTCATCACAACCCAAACGGCGAAGGCCGCCATCATACTTACCCATGCAGCACGGGCATACGAAAGAATAAGAGCCATAAGCAGAACACCGAGTACAATGCGGACGAAAATCCGGATTCCCGGCGAATAGATTTTCGTAAACGAAAACCCGAATAAAAAAGGTAGGTACATGGCTACTGCAGCTCCGTAGGATGTGTGATCGTTATAAAACGGATCGACTACAAAATGGGCAGCTTCCTTGTCCCATAAACCGTATCCCAAATGCCGGTAGGTCGCATAAAAGATTACAATCAGAAAAGGAATGGTATAAAGCCACACATATCGTTCGATGTTGCGGCCCGACTCAAAAAGTTTTGTTGTCAGAAAGTAAAACCCAACGATAAACCAGATTCGCGACAGCAGAAATTTAATTGAAACAACCGGCATAGTGCTGGTCAAACTGGTCACAAAAATCCAGAATAGGCTCAGGTAAATAGCCAAAGTAACCGGGTGAAGCAGGATTGCACGGTCAAACTTCCCCTGGGCAAAGCATTTCAGGATAAAAATGAGCAAAATACCGAATAACAAAGGCTCGGTTGGCAGAAACATGTCGAAACTCAATCCATGCACCACCTCCGAAAGTGGAAGCGAAAGCGGAGTGAAAAAAACGACCAGGTACAGAAGTTTGTCGAAAGCAAAAATGGCAAGTAACACAATACCCAAAACTATGGGCAAAGCATTAATAACCATGGAATGTTTTTTTACCAAAAAGAAAACATTCAGCAAGATAAACAAGGCTGAAATAAAATAAAAAAGGACAACTTTTAACCGGGCTTGAAACACGGCTCAGGCTTTTTTCTTGTTTTCGAGTACCACAATAACCAGCATGGCTGCAAAAACAGCAGCAAAAGTCGAAATCACCACGATCAGCCAGCGAACCGGATAGGCCTTTTTATCAGCAGGCACCGGGTTTTGTATAGGTTGGCCATACACAATCTTCTTTTTCGAATTGCTTACCGACGCGTCGTAAACCAGCTTTACCGAATCTCGCTGCTCAAAAAGATTCTTCAGCTGCGAATCCAAAAAGACATAATCCCCTCCCTTTTCCGAAAGGTTTTTCATCCATTGCTCCAGTTCTTTACCTCCCGAGGTATTCTTTTTCTGCTCAGCCAGAACCTTCACCATGCCTTTGGTAATTTCTTCGGCCTGGGCATCATAGTCAAGAATTTTGTAATCTTTCCTCAGCAAATTCATCATCAGGCCGATTGAATCAATCTCATGATCAATCTTCTGGAGGTCTTTTTTGGCAACCTTCACCACTTCGCTATGTTTGACGCTGTGCATCACACTTACCTTGTCATCCAGGAAACGAATAATTGAGTCGCACATAGCGCAGGCCCGATTTGGATCGGTATCCATCACCTGAATTTCAACGGTTTCATATTCGGTTTTCTTGAACGAAACGTTATCGTTGAATTCGGCCAGCATATAAGTCAGGTAAAGCGGATCCTGCTTACTGATCTTATAAACATCGCTCAGGTTGAAAGCGTCGATTACCCGGAGTTTGATGTCCTGCGAATTGATGATTTCGAGCAACTGTTCACTCTCCGACTCATCGCTGAACGTATAAATGTTATAACTTGGGTAAATGCGCGCCGTCGATTTAAACTTCGGCTTAATGAATGTTGACGAGGAAAAAATGGCCGAAAACAAAACGGCAAGTACCCCTACAATCATCAAATGTTTCTTCCATTTCCAGATAATTTCAAGCAGATTTTGGTTGTCGAAAAAGTTTGTCATAGAAAAGGTCTTTTTGGTCGAAGTTTTAACGAAACATTTGAATATTTAGTATGCTTTGGTGAATAACTGCTGAAATCTACCCGGCAATGAGCAAAAAATAATTCTTCTTGCCCTTCTGAACCAACAGATATTTGCCGCCAATCAGCGATTTGAAGTCAACCAGTGCATCGGCGTCTGATACTTTATCCTTGTTGATGCTCACCCCGTTGGCCTGTAATGTCCGCCGCAGTTCACCCTTCGATGGGAAAACAGCCGCTTTCTCTGTCAGCAGGTCAACTACTTTAATTCCTGCCTCAAGCTCGGTGGAAGAAACCTTAAACTGCGGCACTCCTTCAAAAACCGAAAGAAAGGTAGCTTCATCCAGTTTGTTGAGCAGTTCGGCAGTACCTTGTCCAAACAAAATTTGCGAGGCCTCAACAGCTGTTTCGTAATCTTCGCGCGAGTGAACCATTACGGTTACCTCTTCGGCCAAACGTTTCTGCAACAAACGCAGGTGAGGTGCTTCGGCATGGCGCTCAACCAGCTCGTCAACTTCATCTCTCGACAGCAAAGTGAATATCTTAACGTACCGAACTGCATCTTCGTCAGAAGTATTCAGCCAGAACTGGTAAAATTTATAGGGTGAAGTCAGTTTCGAATCAAGCCAAACGTTTCCCGATTCCGTTTTTCCGAACTTTGTCCCGTCGGCTTTTTTAATCAGCGGGCAGGTTAAAGCGAAAGCCTCTCCTCCTGTTTTGCGGCGAATCAATTCTGTTCCGGTGGTGATGTTTCCCCACTGGTCCGATCCGCCCATTTGAAGCTTGGTATTTTTAGTCTGGTACAGGTGAAGAAAATCGGTTCCCTGAACCAGCTGATAAGTAAATTCGGTAAACGACATGCCCGCGCCGCTGTCAGAATCCAGACGCTTTTTGACCGAATCTTTCGACATCATGTAATTCACGGTGATGTGCTTGCCAATGTCGCGGATGAAATTCAGAAAGCTGAATTCCTTCATCCAGTCGTAGTTGTTCACCAGCTCGGCTGCATTGGGCGCATCCGACTCGAAGTCGAGAAATCTGGACAGCTGTTTCTTAATGCATTCCTGGTTGTGGCGCAGGGTGGCTTCGTCGAGCAGGTTTCGTTCCTGCGATTTGCCCGACGGGTCGCCAATCATTCCGGTGGCGCCCCCCACCAGGGCAATGGGTTTGTGTCCTGCAATCTGAAAATGTTTCAGCATCATTACACTCACCAAATGGCCAATATGCAGCGAATCGGCCGTCGGGTCAATACCCACATAGGCCGAAGTCATTTCTTTATCCAGTTGTTCGCGTGTTCCGGGCATCATGTCGTGGATCATTCCTCTCCACTGTAATTCGTCAACAAAATTCATGATCGTGCTTTTTAAATTGTACTGTCGAAAAATGCAGAGCGATCTGCTTTTCGTGAATTCGCTTTTTACTCCGGAGTTTACCGTGCAAAAAACCGGCTCAAAGATATAAGAAACTGATTAAATTTTTCGGAGGTAATTTAAGTAGCTTTTGTGCGGTTTTTTGCCGGATCATCGCCGGGTGCAGCCTGATCCGAAGAATCCCAAAGTTTAATGAACGGAAATAAGGTCGGAACCAGTTGCTTCATGGGTTCATAAAGTTTTGATTCGGTTTTTTGCTGCCCCGGAAGCAGATGTACATTCTCGTCAACCGTATCAAAAAGCAAGAGGAAAATACTTAAAATCACGGCGGCTTTCAGCACTCCGAAAATGATTCCGGCCAAACGGTTCAGAAAACCCATGGCCACCACTTTCACCGCATTATCAATCACTTTTCCCAGGATGTGAACCACAATAACAATCCCCACGAAAGTCACTAAAAAGGCAATCACGCTGAGGTATTCCGAGTTGAAATTGGTGGTATCCGTAATAAAATCGGCGGTCCAGTCGGAGAATTTAATAGCTCCCCAGATGCCCAGAACCAGCGCCGCCAGTGAAGCCAGCTCGACAACAAAACCCTTGCGAAAACCCTGAATGGCGGCAAGAATAAGCAAAATGCCCAAAACCAGATCAATGTAGTTCATAGAAAAGATGATAGTGGTGACGGTAAAAACGGGGGTAAAAATAAGAAAAAAACATTTCGGGCTGGTGCGGAAACTTCGGTGCGCTGCACTGACGCGCGATTTGCAATCCTCGCTAACAGAGTTCATAAACCAAAATCTAAGCACACGCAATAGTTCTGATGTTATATCATTTTTTCTTTTTAGTACCTTTCAATAGTCTTTTCTCATCTCCATCAAGTTTACGTTGAAGTTTTTTTACATCTTCAGCCGGAGAAAGGTTTTCAGGTACAATTCCTCTTTGTGTGAGCATATTCCTTACTGCAAGGTTGTTGTCAATATGTTCCTTTTCAATTTTTGTTTGTCCTTTTAAGTCCTTGCTTTGCACATTCAATCCGGTCATCTCCGCAGCCAGGTCTTTCGCTTTTATGCTGATTGTAGGCAGAAAATCTGCAACCGGACGATTATCCGGCACGCCCATTTTGCGTTTAAGCATCTGGGTATTTAATCTGAACAAAGCCTGGTCGCCTTTACTCCTGATTACAGCAAACCCCTGGTTGTCAACCCCACGTTCATAAAGAATACCAGAAAGTTGCTTCTCGGTTTGGCTCAATTTCTCACGAGCCTTTACTCTTTCAAATTCTAAAATCCGTTGTTCAACTAATTCTGCTCTGCGAGTTTGTACCGCAAAATAGTTTTGGGCAAATGCTATTTCCTCTTTTCGGCTATCTCCATTTTGAGCGATTAAATAGCATGCGTACCTTGTGAGAAGAATATCATCAATCTCTTTTTCAGCGCCTTTTGGCATAGCGATCGTTTTCCTGATGTCAGGAAAATGATAATACTCCTCTTCGCCCGCATTTATACAGGCATCTTTAGCTTTTTGGATTACTTTCTCAAAGTTCTCCCATTTACTGTATCCCAATAAATGCTGCAACTCTCGTGCACTCCAACATTCAACACCCTCTAGTTCTGAAGCGGCAGATTCAAATTGAGCAAAGAGATTTTTTATTTCGTTTGATTTCATTTTACATGATTTGATGTCCTAGGTTTATCTTTTTAAGTTTTACGGCTAGCTGATATCTGTGGGCAATTTGGCTATCGCCGATATTAGATTCCTGTCAAGCCGAAAAACAGCCCGGGCGGAAAGATGCACACCGAAAACCACTGCTGCCGAACCCGCACGGGTAGCTAATGTTAACGCCGGGTTGTTCTTTTTTCTTTAATTTTTTCATTTCTATGTCTTTGTATTCTATACTGTCAACCCAATTAGCAAAAGCATGCCAACTATAAAAGTTGGAATTAATATAATTTGAGTCCAAAGTAGAACTCGATATCTTGTTTTCAGAGTTGAGTCCGTTTCCAATTTAATTACTTTGAAAAATGCAATAAATTGGTGTGGTGTCACCCACAAGGAATTCACTCTTTGTCCTTTACTCTCTAATACTCCAAACATTTTAAACCAGAGAATTAGTCCTATGACTCCGCAAATAAGAAAGTAAACTATTGGAATTATCGGCATCTTCTATTTTATTTTTATAATTGGTTATTAGAGCTCAGTTGTCTATTACTGCTCATTGCTGCCCCCCTAACTCAAACTCTTTGATGTAACTTTTCAATTCTTCTGCTCTATTTACGCCGTCCAAGTCAGTGCAAATTATTTTTATGTTGTCAAGGTCTGCTGTCTCAGGTAAACATGTTGCAAAGAAGCATTGCCAAAACGTGTCGGCAAGAGTCTCGTCATTATGCCATGTGGTCATAACTCCAGTTTCGTTATGGTGTTCCATTTTCTCCATAACCACCATTGCTTAATCAAATAGGTCGTGAAGTTTTTCACCAAATTTCCCATATCCTTTAAACTCAAGAATATTTTTTGAAATGGAAATCCTAACAAATTTGTCAAACGTGTCTATGTCAGGTTCAATATTAGAAATGGCAAGACAGACCCAGTCTTTGTCTGGAAGTTCATTGGAAAAGTTGTCATAGTCCAACCAATAAATTTGTCTGTCAAAATATTTTCCGATGTTTTGCATATCATCTTTTAAAATGCACTATAACGTTGGAAGCTACGCGCAGGGACGGATTGCGGGCGATTTCCTGTCATGCCTAAAAGCTGCCGGACAGGAAAGATGCCCACAGAAAATCGCCACTGCAGCACTTGCCGGTTAAATGATGTTGAACTGACAAATACCGGCAATTTTATCCTGCTTCTTCAACTTTCCCCCTTTCCCAATTTCGGCGTAGCCAAATTACGACTATTTGAATAAATTATGGTTATTGGTCACCAGCTGAATTTATGTTCTTCAACAAGCTTGCAGTTGATAATGAATGTTTTCATGAGGGGATTGGTAGTGGCTGCCAAATTGCTCGCTTAATTCCTTCACTCCGCTAAAGGATGACCCAAAAGGAGGCCCCAGCCACTTTGAATAACATGGAGGCTTTCCGGACAAGTTTTCTTGCCTCCGCTCCCCAAACGTTGAGAATTCTATTCGCTCGAACAAAAGCCGGATTTTTTAATAAATTTGACCGCACCGAAAATCATCGCACATGCCTGTTATCAATTCAATAATTAACTGGGTCAACTTTAAACGAATATACCAGATCGACCTGTTTAAAAAGCATCCGCACGAAGTTCAGCGCGAAGTACTCTTCGATTTGCTTGAGCAGGCTGCCGGTACCGAATTCGGTTTAAAACACAACTTCAAAAACATTCGTTCCGAAAAAGATTTTCGTGAACAGGTTCCAATTCAGGGTTACGACGACATCAAACCAACCGTTGAACGAATGATGTTGGGCGAGAAAAACCTGCTGTGGCCGGGCGAAACACGCTGGTTTGCCAAATCATCGGGAACCACCAACGATAAAAGTAAATTCATCCCGGTCAGCAAAGATTCGCTCGAAGATGTTCACATCCGCGGCGGACGCGACGTGCTGGCCATTTACCTGAAAAACTATCCCGATTCGGGCGTCCTGTCGGGGAAAGCGCTGACACTGGGAGGAAGCCACCGCGTAAACAACTACAACAACAATTGCTATTACGGCGACCTGTCGGCCATCATCATCGAAAACATCCCTTTCTGGACCGACTTCTACCGCACACCGTCCACCGAAATTTCGCTGATCGAAGAATTCGAGGAAAAAATTGAGAAGATCATCGAGCATTCGCTCAGCGAAAATGTAACCTCTTTTGCAGGCGTCCCTTCGTGGTACCTCGTTTTGCTGAAACGGGTGCTCGAAGTCACCGGTAAAAGCAACATCCTGGAAGTATGGCCCAACCTCGAAGTGTTTACGCATGGCGGGGTAAAATTCGAGCCCTACCGCGAACAGTATCAGAAACTCATTCCCAGTGCGCAAATGCACTACATGGAAACCTACAACGCTTCGGAAGGTTTCTTCGGCATTCAGGACGAGCCCGACAAAAGCGACATGCTGCTCATGCTCGATTACGGCATTTACTACGAATTCATCCCGATGGACGATTTCAGGGCCGATCAGTTGAAGGCCATTTCACTGCAGGAGGTCGAAATCGGGAAAAACTACGCCATGGTCATCTCCACCAACGGCGGGCTGTGGCGCTACCTGATTGGCGACACTGTGCGTTTCACCTCCAAGTACCCGTTCAAATTTGTCATTACCGGCCGAACCAAGCATTTCATCAACGCTTTTGGCGAGGAAGTGATTGTTGACAATGCCGAAAAAGCGTTCCGGATTGCCTGCGAGCGCACCAATGCCATCATTTCGGAATACACCGGCGGCCCCGTTTACATGCAGGAAAACCAGCGCGGCGCCCACCAGTGGATCATCGAATTTGAGAAGGAACCCGACGACCTGGATCACTTCATCCAGTTGTTCGACGGGGCCCTGAAAACCATTAACTCTGATTACGAAGCCAAACGACATAAAAACCTGAGCCTGGAAATGCCTCATGTGCTTGTTGCCAAAAAAGGATTATTTTACGAATGGATGAAAAACCGGGGAAAAGTTGGCGGGCAGAATAAAATTCCGCGACTGGCCAACGACCGCCAGTACCTCGATCCGCTCATTGAGCTGAATCAATCCATGTAATCCGGAAGCGCGTCATACACTTTTGCCTTTTTACTTCGCCTTTCAACTTTTTACTTGGGTTTATTTTGTACTTTAGATCAAACTTTAAATTTTAGAAAATGCACATTGCTTTAGCTGGAAATATTGGTGCCGGTAAAACAACACTGACCGAACTGCTTGCCAAACATTACAAATGGTATCCGCACTACGAAGATGTGGACGAGAATCCATACCTGAACGACTTTTACGAAGACATGCAGCGCTGGTCGTTCAACCTGCAGATTTATTTCCTGAACAGCCGTTTCAATCAGGTAGTTGACATTCGCAGCTCGGCCAAAACCGTGATTCAGGACCGCACCATTTACGAAGATGCCGAGATATTTGCGCCAAACCTCCACGCTATGGGGCTCATGTCAACCCGCGATTTCAACACTTATACCCACCTTTTCCAGATGATGAGCCGGTTGGTACAGGCCCCCGATTTACTCATTTACCTGCGGGCATCCGTTCCAACCCTCGTTAACCAGATTCAGAAACGTGGCCGCGAATACGAAAACTCCATCCGTATCGATTACCTCAAACAGTTGAACGAGCGCTACGAAGCCTGGGTAAACCGCTACAATGCCGGCAAATTACTCATCATCGATGTTGACCGCATTAATTTTCAAAGTAACCCGGAAGACCTGAGCAGTGTGATCGACCGGATTGATGCACAGATTCACGGGTTGTTTTAATCACTTATGAAACTTGTATTTGCCACCAACAACAAGCACAAACTGGAAGAAATCAGGCACCTGCTCGATGGTTCTTTTGAAGTGCTCAGCCTGAAAAACATTGGTTGTGACGACAATATTCCTGAAAATCAGGAAACGCTGGAGGGAAACGCTGCCGAAAAATCTTTTTACATCTGGAATAAATATGGTCTGAATTGTTTTGCTGACGACACAGGCCTCGAAATTGATGCACTGAATGGTGAGCCGGGCGTGTATTCGGCACGTTATGCCGGCGAGGAAAAAGATCCGCAGAAAAATATTGAATTGGTTTTGCAGAAGCTGGCCAAAATAAAAAACCGGAAAGCTCGTTTTAGGACTGTCATCTCGCTGGTAATTAATGGTCACGAAACACAATTCGAAGGAGTTGTCAACGGTCGTATTCTGGAAGCCAGACAAGGAGATTCGGGTTTCGGGTACGATCCGGTTTTTCAGCCCGACGAATCGCAACGCAGCTTTGCCGAAATGTCCATGGCCGAGAAAAATCAAATTAGTCACCGCGGGCGGGCAGTGCAAAAGTTAGTCGCTTATTTAATCCAACTTAAAGACTGAATGAAGATTTCAATTCAAGTACTGATCACTGTTCTGCTTTTTTGGGGAATTCGTCCGGTTTCGGGGCAGCCCGTTGTTAGCGAATGGACCGACTACCAGTCGTATGCCCGTTCCAAATATGTGGTTGACACTGGCAGTAAAGTGTATTGTGTCACCGAAGGCGGACTGTTTTCATACGATAAAACGGACAACAGCATTCAGAAAATGTCGGGTATCAGTGGTCTTTCCGATGTGGGCGTTCAGCGTTTGGCCTACAGCAAAGAAAACAATCTGGTGATCATTGCTTACCAAAATGCCAATCTCGACCTGATGATTGGAAACGAAATATTCAATTTATCCGACATCAAGCGCAAACAAATTCCGGCCGACAAAACGATAAACAACATCCTTTTTGCTGGCAAAATGGCCTATCTTTCATGTGGTTTCGGCATTGTGGTAGTCAATCTGGAGAAAAAGGAAATCAAAGACACCTACTTTATCGGACCCGACGGCGGTTACCTCAACGTTTTGGATATGGCAACCGATGGCACTTCGTTTTTTGCAGCCACTTCCGTGGGAATTTATAAAGCCAGTGTAGCCGAACCCAACCTTCAGAACTACAACAACTGGGTGAGACAAACCAACATTCCGAATTTCGACAAGAAGTTTAATCAAATTGAAACGTTTCAAAACCGGGTTATTGCCAACTATTCGCCCGATCAGTGGGATCAGGATGAAATCTACCAGTTAAACGGCACTTCATGGACACGCATCCTCCCCGAAATCCGTTACGTTTCCGATATGAATTCGAATGGCAATTACCTTGTTTTATCAAGTCGCGAAAAAGTTTCGGTTTTCAACGATAAACTGGAAAATGTAAAAACGGTGCGAAGTTATACCTTGTCGGGTAAAGAGGAAACCGATACTCAGCCGCTGTGCGCACAACTCGACGCTCAGAATGTGCTATGGATTGCAGATTACAGGTATGGGCTGGTAAAAACAGGCACTCAATCGGAGCAAATTGTTCCGGAAGGCCCCGCCGATAACCTGATTTACTCGCTTACCATGAACGGGAAAGACCTCTGGATTGCCTCCGGAGGACGCGACAACGCCTGGAACAACCTTTTCACTGAACCCAAATTTCAGTTAAACCGAGATGGAGACTGGTCCGTTTTCGACCGTAAGGTTTTTCCCATTGGAAATGATTTTCGCGATATGGTCTGCATCGAAGCTGACCCCAAAAATCCGGATCATGTTTTTGCCGGTTCGTGGGGGGGAGGAGTGCTCGAATTCAATGCTGGAAAATTGATCAAGCGGCATGATAATTTTAACAGCACCCTTCAAACCCAGCTACCGGCACAGCCCGACGCGCCTTATGTGCGTATTGGCGGAATGGATTTTGACTCAAAGGGAAACCTCTGGGTAACCAATTCGGGGGTGGCCAAAGTGGTTTCTTCCCTGCAACCGGACGGTACCTGGAAAGCTTATGAGCTGAGTGAGGTTGCCAATAAATATTCCATAGGCGAGATTGTCGTAACGCAGGATGATGACAAGTGGATTGTTGTTCCGCGAGGCCACGGACTGTGTGTTTTAAACAGTGCAAACAACCAGTCCCGCAAACTGGATGTCATTGCACGGTTTGTCAACTCGGAGGGCGAATTCTTTAACCAGATGAACAATGTTTTCGCTATTGCCGAAGATAAAAACGGAGAGATATGGGTTGGAACATCCGGTGGTGTGGCCGTTTACAGCAATCCGAAAAGAATCTGGACCGAAAGTGTACTTTATGCCACACGTCCCAGCCTGAATCTCAACGACGGCATTTTCCATCCACTGCTCGAAACCGAATCCATCACGTCAATTGCCATTGATGGAGCAAATCGGAAATGGTTTGGAACCAAGAACTCAGGAGTGTTTCTGATTTCAGAAGATGGCGAAACCGAGTTACTGCATTTCAACACCGAAAACAGTCCGCTTCCGTCAAACGAAATAACAGATATTGCCATTAACCATCAAACCGGAGAGGTATTTATCGGTACCATGGCCGGCCTGATTTCGTACATGGGCGAAGCAACCGAAGCGGGCAACGAGTTGAATGAGGTTTACGCTTATCCGAATCCGGTGCGCGAAACTTATGATGGACCTATTGTGATTAAAGGTCTGGTTGAAGATACTGATCTCCGAATTACCGACATCAGCGGCAACCTGGTTCACAAAACAAAATCGTTGGGCGGACAGGCTATCTGGGACGGCAAAAACTTGAACGGGAACCGATGCAAAACAGGCGTTTACCTGGTATTTATGACGAACCCATCGGGCGAAAAAACTGAAATTACCAAGCTCCTATTTATTCACTAAAACCACTACCCCGTGCTTGAAAAGACCCGCGGCATTTTTTTACATGGTGTCAAGTACTCCGAAACCAGCCTGATTGCCACCATTTATACCGAAGCTTTTGGAAGGCAATCGTTTATAATTAACGGCGTTCGGAATAAAAAATCGGGCATAAAAGCATCGGTATTTCAGCCACTTTACCTGCTTGAACTTGAATTGTATTACAAACCCGGAAGTGAAATTCACCGCATAAAAAATACCCGGATTTCGGTACCATTCGGCAGCATTCCGTTTGACATCCGAAAAAGTTCACAGGTCATTTTCCTTTCCGAAGTGCTCTACAAATGTCTGAGGGAAGAAGAACCTAACCAAAGCCTTTTCGACTTTATTTTTCATGCGTTATCGTACCTCGATCTGGTCGATTCGGGGATCAGTAATTTTCATCTTTGGTTTCTTTTCAGGCTAACCGCCTTTCTCGGAATTTTTCCAAACAGTGACCAGGCCAATGTGGGCATGTTTTTCGATTTGGAGAAAGCACAATTTGTTGGTCGTGAACCAGTACACAATCATTTTGCCGATAAACACGTTACCACGCTACTATCACGCCTTTTTGAGGTTGATTTAACATCGCTCGAAAAGCTGGATTACACTCAGAATGAACGTCGGCTGGTTCTCGAAAAATTAATTGAATTCTACAAGATTCATTTTGATAATCTGGGTGAAATCAGGTCGTTGGCCGTATTGAAGGAAGTTTTGAAGTGAGCTGACAATTAATTATTGACCAATCATTGAATACAAACAACAACAAAGGATAAGCGAATGGCATATTTTTTTAACTTTGTACACTAACTGTTGACACATGGCTATTTCGAAACTACCAAATAACAAGGGAAGTATTTTTGCGACAGTGAACAAGCTGGTTACCGAAACCGGAGCAATTGATCTTTCACTGGGGAAAACCGATTTCCCATGTCCTGAAAAGCTGGCTGATTTAGCTGCCACCTACATTCGTTCAGGTTACAATAACTTTGCACCACACGAAGGCATTATCGAGTTGCGCGAGGTCATTTCAACACGCATCAAGCGCTTATACAACCACGCCTACAATCCAGATACAGAAATAACCATCACCGCCGGAAATGTTCAGGCTATTATGACTGCCATCAGTTCAATCGTGAAAGATGAAGATGAAGTCATTCTTTTTGAACCGGCCTATGAATCTTATGCCCCCGCCATTGCCATCAACGGAGGACGCCCCATTTATGTAGCGCTCAAACAACCCGATTTTCATATTGATTGGGAAGAAGTGCGAAAAATGGTCACCTCAAAAACCCGGATGATCATTATCAATTCGCCCAATAATCCGACCGGCGCTGTTCTGACTGATTCCGATCTGATTCAGCTTCAGCGATTGACAAACGGCACAAACATCGTCATATTGAGCGACGAAGTTTTTGAGTCTATTGTATTCGACAACAATACCCATCAAAGTGTTTCCAGGTACGAAAAGCTAGCCGATCGCAGTTTTGTTGTTTCCTCATTTGGTCCGGTCTTCAACATTAATGGGTGGGGATTGGCCTATATTCTGGCTCCTGAAAAACTGATGGGAGAATTCCGCAGAATCCAGCAGTTCCAGATTTATAATGTGAATACACCGTTGCAATATGCACTGTCCGAATATCTGCAAACCGAAGACTCGATGCGCGATATATCGGAAATGTATCAGGGTAAACGCAATTATTTCAATCGCCTGCTGAATGATAGCTTATTCAAGATTATTCCATCTCAGGGCAGTTATTTCCAAATTCTTGATTACTCCAGAATTTCGGATGAGCCGGATACCGATTTTACCTTCAGGCTCGCTTCAGAATTTGGGGTTGGAGTGATTCCGGTTTCAGCTTTCCTCCACGAGAAAAATAAACTTCGGATGGTTCGTGTTTGTTTCGCGAAGAACAATGAAACCCTTGAGAAAGCAGCAGAACGGTTACGCTTGGTTCCATCTTTAAAGTAAACCATTTCACTTCAAAAAATAAGAAAATCCGTATCGCATCTGATCTGCAATACGGATTTTCTGCAAAAAAGGGATACCTTTTGAGTATCCCTTGATA